>LJRV01000823.1 GCA_001612575.1 Streptobacillus notomytis | reverse complement strand
AAAACTATTTGATGAGATACATTTAAGTGGTAAACTATGGGGAATATCTCATTTAATAAGAATATTTGAAAAAGAAGGATATATTACAATTGGTTCTTTTTTAAACTATGGTTCATTTAAATTAACTAAGCTATCTAAAGAAATTAAAGACGTAGATGAATTTAATAGAATAATTAACAAAGTAGGAAAAGATATTTATAAAAAGATAAAAATAGAACCTAATGGAAAATATTCAAGTGTAGGTATATGGACACAAGCTCCTAAAGAATTTTTCTATCTTTTACCGGGATATAATTCATTTTTTGATTATAGAGATATAAATCCAGATGAACTAGGTCCGGATTATTTATATAATAATGGAATTAGATATTCAAGATTACCTTATGAATTACAAGATTATTATAATAAGATAGCTAGATCTTCATCATCTTATTTTAAATCAAATGCTTTAGTTAGTAATAATATTCAATCAAAATATTATTATAGATTAGAAACAGGAACAAATTATTTTGATAGAGATTTTCAAAAATATGTTATAAATGAAATAATAAGCAGCTATAAATTTAAAAAATTTAATGAATTACCATCGGATGCATGGAAATTAATACGTGATGGTTTTTCATTTGTATTTAATAAAAAAGGTAAAATTAATGATATTGTAAATCTTTTACCAAGTTTTCAGGAAATAATTAGAAATCCTTATGAAATTAAGGGTGTAGATATGTTTAGAAATGCTTATTATCATCAAAGTGAAAAG
>LJRV01000822.1 GCA_001612575.1 Streptobacillus notomytis | reverse complement strand
TTGCTTTATTTATTCCTTTTTTATTATGTCTTTAAAGTTAAGGGCGTATAGCTCAGGTGGTTAGAGCACTGTGCTGATAACGCAGGGGTCGCTGGTTCGAGTCCAGCTATGCCCACCACGAAGAGAAGACACTATTGTTTTTATGGGGATATAGCTCAGCTGGGAGAGCGCCGCACTTGCACTGCGGAGGTCAGCGGTTCGAACCCGCTTATCTCCACCAATTTAAATAAAACATAGGACAATGACAAATGAATAGTAAATAAGGTAAAGAATTACAACTTTAAACAGAATGAAAGCAAGAAAGAAGTTAAACTGTAAGAAGAAATAAAAAAAGATGATTAAAAAGCTAATTAAGGGCACATGGAGGATGCCTAGGTAGTAAAAGCCGAAGAAGGACGTGATAAGCTGCGAAA
>LJRV01000821.1 GCA_001612575.1 Streptobacillus notomytis | reverse complement strand
CTCTTATTTTATTTAATCTATCTTCAGTAAATATTCTACTTTCTTCAACTAGACTTCTATATTTTTCTTGTTCAAATACTTCTATCTTCTTATTTTTATACATAAATCTATCTAATATAGATAAAGGATCCTTATATTTAGCTGACCAAGTATTTAATGCAATATCATATTTATTTTCTCTAATTAAAGCTAATCTATCATTATATGGTACAGTTTTAACTTCTACATCTAATCCTAAATTTTTCTTTAATTGTTCTTGTAAAAATTGTATTTCTTTAACTTCTATAGAACTATTTCCAGCTAATAATTCTATTTTGAAATTATCTACTTTTAATTCTTTTTTTGCAAGTTCTAATTCAAATTTAGCAAGTTCTAAATTTAAATCTTCAATTATATACTCTGGTGTATAATCAAATAATTCATCTACTAAATTAAGTGCTTTTTTAGAACCATCATTTTTTAATTTAATATATGCTTCTCTATCTATAGCAAGAGATATAGCTTTTCTTAAATGTATATTTTTTAACATTTCATTATTAACTAAATTATAATCTAAATACCATATTCTCCCGTTATAATATGAATTAATATTTTTTGAATCAAGTAATTCAACGTCTACTCTTGAAATATCTATATCTTCATTTTTTATTAAATTATTTAATACAGAAAAATCTTTAAAGTAAACATATTTTATTTTATTAATATTTACTTCTGAACTTCTCCAATAATTTTCATTTTTACTAATTAATATCTCTTGTTCTGTTTGTAATTCTAGCTTATATGGACCGTTATATTTTCCTTCTTTATACGGTGCCGTTACTGGTAGTGTCATTAAATAAGGGAAGTATTTATAATCTTTTTCAAGTTCAATTACTAGCATATTATTTTCTATTTTAATTCCTAAATCTTTTCTACTAATATTTCCTTCATAATATCCCTTTGCATTTTTTATTACAAATAGTTTTGAAGCATATTGAGAAAGGAAATTCTTATTAAGTGCTCTTATTAGAGATTCTTCTATATCTTCAAGTTTAATATCAGTACCATCTGAATATTTAAGATTATCTCTTAATTCAAATGAATATTTATTACCTTCTTTGATATAGCTTTTAGCAAGTCCTCCAGTAATATTACCTTTGTCATCAAATCTTAATAACCCTTCATAAATAGAATTAGATAATTGCATAGAAATACTATCATCAAATTTATGCGGATCTAAAGTTCTTGGAGCCGAGAATAAATTATATACCAAGACTCTATCTTCTGTACTTATTTTTTCTTTAGAACAAGAAATAAATAAAAGAGCAAAAACTAATATATACGCTAATCTGTTCAATATTTTTTTCATAATTTAAACTATCCTTTCAATTTATTTTTTAATTCTTCCACCTTATCTAATCTTTCCCATGGTAAATCTATATCTTTTCTACCTATATGACCAAATGCTGCTAAATCTTGATATTTGAAAGTTGGTTTTCTTAAAGATAAAGATTTTTCTATTCCACGTGGAGTTAAATCAAATATTTCTTTAACTATTTTAGCTATTTTACTATCTTCAATATTTGAAGTTCCAAATGTATCAACTAATATTGATGTTGGTTCTACTACACCTATAGCATATGATAATTGAACTTCACATTTTCTTGCAATTCCTGAAGCTACTATATTTTTCGCTATCCATCTTGCAGCATATGCAGCAGATCTATCAACCTTAGAACTATCCTTACCAGAAAATGCTCCACCACCATGTCTAAAATATCCACCATAAGTGTCAACTATTATTTTTCTACCTGTAAGTCCAGTATCTCCATGTGGTCCACCTATTACAAAACGTCCCGTAGGATTAATATAGAAGTTTTCAACTTCTGAAATATCTCTATCATATTCTGAAAGAGCTGGTTTAATTACTAATTCTTTTAAATCATTTTTTATAGTTTCTATAGTTACTTTTTCATCATGCTGTACAGATAAAACTATAGATTCCACTCTTTGTACTTTTCCATCTTTATCATATTCTAATGTAACTTGAGCTTTTGCATCTGGTCTAGCCCAAGAAAGAGTTTTATCTTTAGTTAATTTTGTTAATTTCATTATTATATTTCTAGCTAAACTTAAAGCAAGAGGCATAAATTCTGGAGTCTCATCTACTGCTCCACCAAACATTATACCTTGATCTCCAGCTCCCCCTATATCCACACCTTGTGCAATATCAAGTGATTGTGAATGTATCATATTTACGACACCACAATCATAATCAAAACCAAGACCTGGCAAATAGCCTATTTCTTTAATTTTATCTCTTACTAATTTTTGTATATCAACATAAGTAGTTGTTGTTATCTCTCCTCCTACTAATACAAAACCAGTTGTAGCGAAAGTTTCACATGCAACTCTTGAATTTTCATCTTGGGACAAACAAGCATCAAGTACTGCATCAGAAATTTGATCACAAATTTTATCTGGATGTCCAGGTGATACAAATTCTGAAGTAAAATATATTTTTTCCATCATAGTTCATCTCCTTTCTTTATTATTATTCTACCCTCTAAAGACTTAATTAAAGTGGCACTATCAGAATATTCTATATTACCACCTATGGGTATTCCACTTGCAATTCTACTAACTTTAACATTCATACTACTTAATAATTTAATTAGATAAAGTATAGTTGTTTCTCCTTCTAAGTCAGGATTTAGTGCAAGAATTACCTCATTTATATTCTCATCTATTCTAGATAAAAGACTATCTATATTTAATTCATCTATCCCTATACCATTTAATGGATCTATTTTACCGCCTAATACATGATATAATCCGTTATATGAGCTTGCTTTATTAAAAGCATAAATATCTCTTGTATCTTCTACTACACAAATTACATTTTTATTTCTATCCGTAGAACTACATATATCACATATTTCTAAATCAGTTAGATTATGGCATATATTACATGGTTTTATAGTTTCATATGCACTTTTAATAGTATATAAAAGATAATTTATATCATCTTCATCTTTTAAAAGTAAATCAAAAGCAATTCTTGTTGCATTTTTTTTACCAATTCCTTTTAAATTAGATAATACTAGCACTAACTCATCAATTTTTTTCATATATTACCTTTCATAGAAAAAGAACTGAATTACCAGTTCTTTTTCTATTATTATATTTTATTATCCTATTCTTGCAACTTTAAAAGTATTAGTTGTTCCAGTTTCAGAAATTCCTGTTACTAATACAACTAAATCTCCTTTTTTGAATCCTGTGTATGCTTCATCTTCAGTAGTTGAAGCATTTGAAGCAGCTACTTCTAAAGCTTTTGAGAAGAAATGATCTGCATTATCTAAATCTGTAGCAACAACTGATCTAACTCCACGTGGAATAGAAAAATCTTTATCTTTAAGAAAACCAACTTTCAAATATCAAGATTTAGCAGCATTTGGTCATATAGGTAGAAAAGATATAGATTTACCATGGGAAAGATTAGATAAGGTGGAAGAATTAAAAA
>LJRV01000820.1 GCA_001612575.1 Streptobacillus notomytis | reverse complement strand
TAAAGCCTAAACCTATATTTACTTTTCCATCATATTTAGAACTTTTTTCTACTTCTCCTCCTAAATATATGAATACATCTTTATCTCTTCCTACCAAAGCTCCTGTATTTAATTGATTTATAGCCTTATAATTATATTTTGCTTTTTTATTTTTTTCTTCTATTGTATTAACTACTCCAATAGTAAAATCATTTTTTACATATATACTTGTTGATAAACTTATTAGTGAACTTAAAGTTAATATACCTATTATTGCTTTATTTTTTATCTCTCCCATGTATATTTCACTCCTGTTCTTATTTTATTTCTCATCCCTGCATATGTAAATACTCTACTTAAACTTAATAAACCACTATATTCTACTTCTACTTCAAAGTTTTTATTTAA
>LJRV01000819.1 GCA_001612575.1 Streptobacillus notomytis | reverse complement strand
CTTCTTCTATTTTCTCTACTATTTTTTCTACTGGAACTTCTACTATTTTTTCTATTATTTCTGGTTTTGGTTCAGGTTTAACTTCAGGTTTAACTGGTTCAACTGGTAATACTGGTTCTTCAACAACCGTTCTCGATAAATTTCCTAATCTTAATCCTGCTGTTATTCCTACTTTATTTATAACATTTGATTTTTTCATTAACTCATTTTG
>LJRV01000818.1 GCA_001612575.1 Streptobacillus notomytis | reverse complement strand
TTACTTCCTATAACTATAGCATTTTTTCCACTACTTTTAGCTATGTCTTTTACTCCGTTTTTTTCTTCTGTTTTTATTCTTAGTGCGTTTGTTTCTTTACCTTGATCCTTGGCATTGTTTAATCCTTGTTCTATACCATCTATGTAAGTTTTGTAATATGAGAAATAATCTCCACTGTTTAAGTAATCTCCTTTTTTCCCATCCTTTACATAAGATTGTGGTTCATGTTCTCCAAGTCCTAGAATAGTTTTAGCTACTCCATTTAAGTCAAATCCATACAAGCCTCTTTTATCTTCTGTACTTCCTACTTCTCCATAATTATCTAAGTCTCCAAATAATCTAAGTTCAGCAGATCTTTGTTTTCC
>LJRV01000817.1 GCA_001612575.1 Streptobacillus notomytis | reverse complement strand
AATGGAATTTGAAAAATATCAACAAGTTCCTAAAGCTTTAGCAGAAAAAGTTATTGCGGAAAGAACAGGAAAATAATTAACTAAAGGAGAAAATAAAATGGCAAAACAAAAATTTGAGAGAAGCAAACCGCATGTAAATGTAGGAACAATAGGACACGTAGATCACGGGAAGACAACAACAACAGCAGCTATATCAAAGGTATTAGCATCAAAAGGATTGGCACAAAAAGTAGATTTTGAAAACATAGATCAAGCCCCAGAAGAAAGAGAAAGAGGAATAACAATAAACACAGCACATATAGAATATGAATCAGAAGCAAGACACTACGCACACGTAGACTGTCCAGGACATGCTGACTATGTAAAAAACATGATAACAGGAGCAGCTCAAATGGATGGAGCAATATTAGTAGTATCAGCAGCAGATGGACCGATGCCACAAACAAGAGAACACATATTACTAGCAAGACAAGTAGGAGTACCATATATAGTAGTATACTTAAATAAAGTAGATATGGTAGAAGAAGAAGAGTTATTAGAATTAGTAGAAATGGAAGTAAGAGAATTACTATCAGAGTATGGGTTCCCAGGAGATGACATACCAGTAGTAAGAGGATCATCATTAGGAGCATTAAATGGAGAGGAGAAATGGGAAGCACAAATATTAGAATTAATTAACCAAGTAGATACATATGTACCTACACCAGAAAGACCAGTAGATCAACCATTCTTAATGCCGATAGAAGATGTTATGACAATTACAGGAAGAGGAACAGTAGTAACAGGAAGAGTAGAAAGAGGAACAGTAAAAGTAGGAGAAGAAGTAGAGATAGTAGGAATAAAAGATACAGCTAAATCTACAGTAACAGGAATAGAAATGTTTAGAAAATTATTAGATTCAGGACAAGCAGGAGATAATATAGGGGCATTATTAAGAGGAGTAAAGAAAGAAGAAGTAGAAAGAGGACAAGTATTATCAAAACCAGGATCAATTAAACCACATACTAAGTTTAGAGGAGAGATCTACGTATTGACAAAAGAAGAAGGGGGAAGACATACACCATTTTTCACAGGATATAAGCCACAATTTTACTTTAGAACAACAGATATAACAGGAGAAGTAAACTTACCAGAAGGAGTAGAGATGGTAATGCCTGGAGATAATATATCAGTATCAGTAGAATTAATCCACCCAATAGCAATAGAGACAGGATTAAGATTCTCAATAAGAGAGGGAGGAAGAACAGTAGCCTCAGGAGTTGTTGCTGATATAGCTGAATAATAA
>LJRV01000816.1 GCA_001612575.1 Streptobacillus notomytis | reverse complement strand
TACAGATTCATTCTTACCTGATGCCTAAAGCTTCATTAAATTCATGAAAAATAATCCTGGATTTGAAGCATACACAACATCAAATGTTATAATCCATAACGACAGAAGAAAAAAACGGAGTAAAAGACATAGCTAAAAGTAGTGGAAAAAATGCTATAGTTATAGGAAGTAAATCAGGAGCCTTTGGAGACAATGCTATAGCATTAGGAAGAGGTTCATTTTCACTTAAAGAAAATTCTATATCAATTGGATCTTATTCATACACTAAAGATAAGAATTCAATAGCAATAGGAATTGCTTCAAGAGCATTAGCAGAAGGTTCAATAACATTTGGAAATGGAGCAGGGATAGATATCAAAGGTAAGAATTCTATGGTATATGGACATGGATCAGTAGCTTATGCTCCAAATTCAGTAATACTAGGAATAAACTCACGTCTATGGGGAGGTAGTAGTGCTGGAGATTCTATCATAATAGGTAATGACGCTCTTGTAACAGATTTAAAAGAAAGTGGTAAAGTAGTTGAAGGACACAATGGGAAATCAGT
>LJRV01000815.1 GCA_001612575.1 Streptobacillus notomytis | reverse complement strand
GATTATAAGGAATATTTTAAACAACTTTATGAGAAGATAGATGAAAAAGGAGAAGTGTATGGATATGCAAATGGTGGTAAAGTTTCAGGTAAGGAAGGAAATCATAAATACTCACCAACACTAGCCCAAGGACATGGATCAATAGCCATAGGTTCTAGGTCTATAGCTTATGCTGATGGAGCAACAGCATTAGGAACTCTTGCATATGCTTTAAAGAGTGGATCAACAGCAGTAGGAACACTAACAAGAGCAGAAGGAGAAGGAGCAATAGCTATAGGAAGAGAAACTAATGTATTTTCTCCAAATGCTATAGCTTCAGGTAATAAGACACTAGTTTTATCAGAAGGTGGAGCAGCATATGGATTTTCAGCTATTTCAGGAGGACAAAACTCTATAGCAATAGGAACAGATGTTTATTCTAATGTTGACTACGATTATGATAGTAA
>LJRV01000814.1 GCA_001612575.1 Streptobacillus notomytis | reverse complement strand
ATGAAATATATTTTGGAGATGATGAAGAATTAGTACTTAAGTTAGAAAAGTATAAGGCAATAGTTAAACCTGGCGTAGGACTTCCTTCTTTATATAAGGGAGAGGTATTAGTTCCTAAAAAAAGAGAAGTAGATATGTCAAAGAAACATATAGTTTTTTCTTTTGATGATGGTCCTAGGAATAAGTATCATGAATTAATAAGAGAAGTTTTTAATGAATATGATCAAACAGCCTCATTTTTTCTATTAGGAGAAGTAGTTAAGAAAAATTCTAATATGGTTATAAGAACATATTTAGATGGGCATGAAATTATGGGTCATTCATTTACTCATCCTGATTTAACTA
>LJRV01000813.1 GCA_001612575.1 Streptobacillus notomytis | reverse complement strand
CTATCAGCCTTAACACTTACCCTAAACTTTCCCTCTTCCTTTTTTATATCTATAAAAGGCGTTAATATATATTCTAATTCTCCAGCATATAATAAATCAGGTAACTTTTTACTTACTTCATTATATTCCTTCTCATTTCTTTCCTTTAATATCTTTAAAATACTTGGCTTTAGTTCTTCTTCTAATATATCCTTTCTCGATTTAACAACTCTCTTAAATCCTAATATACTCGTAAACTCTGTCCCCTTTACATACTCTAAACCAAACTTCGTTACTAACTCTTTGCCTTCCTTAGAAATTATAAATCTTGGCTTAATTGGAAAATTAACTATCAATGGATTTAATGATAAACTTCCATCTATATCATTACTATCTCCTTTTATATCTCCTCTTAAAAAACCTATATCTCCCATTGCATTATATGATAAATAATAACCTGGTTCATTCCCTAATACTAAGCCTGCCTCAACATTTCCTCTACTTCTTACTTTAATAGGACTTTTTGTATATATTAAATCCTTAAAGCTATCATCTATAAGATATTTTATCTCTCCTGCATACAATCCCTTTATCCCTGCTGGTGATGAATTCCTTATACTTAATGGTAATTCTAAATGTGTTGATATTATTATATTTTCATATGGTCTATATAACATAGTAATTCTTGGTGATAATATATTATACATCTCATACATTGATTTTACTGCTTTACTTTTTTCTGTCTTTATATAATCTGATTGATGTATATCTCTTTTTAGTTTCTTTCCATTTCCACTCTCTTTTGCTTCCTTATCAACTAAGTTCTTCTCTGTTGTTTGAGATGTTATTATTGCTTTATCATCTTTTCCTATAGGATTATTATTTTCATCTCTTTTTGCTTTGTCAAATTCAATGTCTTTTCCATCTTTTTTACTCTCTTTTGGATCTATCCATCCATAATCTCCTATATGTCTTAGTCCTAATAGTATATTTAACTTCTCTGTTGCCGGTATGTTAAAGCCTAAATATGTATCTGTTTTAAGACTTATTGTATCATATACATATTTTTCTTTTTCTACATTTGTATTTTCTTTTTTAAATAGATTATTATTAGAAAGCTTTAAATCTATTTTACTATTAAAGTCTATTATTCCATTTCCATATATTACATCAAATCCTATATTATTTGATTTTTTTATATATCCATATTTTTCTGCTTCAGCAGTTATATTATCATTTAATAGTAGATTTAATCCTACTTTATGATTTCTTCCTATATGTCCTGCATTTATTCTTATCTTAGTTGAGTGTTTTGTTTTATTCTTTGATAAATCTATTCCAGTAAAAGATTTCTTTAATTCTTCTTCATACTTTGATATGTTTCTCTCCTTCTCACTTTGGTGAAAGTACAAGCCTCTTAGTAAATCTACCCCCTTCATCTCATATGGGTTCTTTATTAGTTCCTGTATCTTGGGTAAATCATTTATAACCTGATTAATCTTATTACCAAATAAATAATCAAATCCTAAACCTAAATAACCCGTATTA
>LJRV01000812.1 GCA_001612575.1 Streptobacillus notomytis | reverse complement strand
GTATTCTTTTATCTGAATCCCTTTGATTTGAAATACTGTTACTTTCTATTTTAAAGTCTACATCGTATTTTTCATCATCTTGTGATAGTCTAAGATACATTGCAACTTTAAATATATCTGGACCTTTAATTTTTTTATATACAACAAAACATCCAAACTTTCATATTCTTTTCAAGAGAAATATGATAACTTGGAGTCATTTCAGCACATATTC
>LJRV01000811.1 GCA_001612575.1 Streptobacillus notomytis | reverse complement strand
TCATTATTCATATTCAATTCCATTAATTCAGATCCCGCAAAAGTACAGGCTCAATACTCAAAGAACGATAACAAAAAATTTACGTTCGAGTAACATAATTTTGTTAAAGTCGTTCTAGAGATTGTCGCCTGCACTTCCATCAAAAATTTGATGGCGCGCTTAGACGTTTCTCAATTTCATTGAGAAACCTAAGCACGTTAGGGACTTCATCCCTAAAAC
>LJRV01000810.1 GCA_001612575.1 Streptobacillus notomytis | reverse complement strand
ATGTTAACTGGATATAGTCGAGCGTAACTATAGCAGTTTTTTTTTATTCTCCGTAAAGCAATTGTATAAAAGTGTTTACAGCATTTATTAATCAGTTGGTTTACTTTTTTTGAAGTGTTTTTCGTATTTATTGTTAAACTTTCTCAACGGAAAAATAGCTGTTTTGATAACCTAAACATACAAAGTACTACGATTTTTCGGTGTTTTTTGATTTTTTTTCAGCTAGAATCTGTGCATCCTTCGTTTAATATACACTTGTTTCTATGCAGTGGACAATATCAATT
>LJRV01000809.1 GCA_001612575.1 Streptobacillus notomytis | reverse complement strand
GGCATAAATATCTGTAATTGTTGCAACAGTTGAGCGAATATTGCCCGTTAAAGGTTTTTGATTAATAATCACAGGTACATTTAAATTTTCAATTTTATCAACGTCAGTAACACCAAAATGTTGCAAGCGATTACGTACATAACTATCTTGAGTTTCATTAATTTGTCTTTGAGCTTCTGCGCCAATAGTCTCGAAAACTAAAGAAGATTTACCTGAACCAGAGACTCCAGTAAAGACAACGATTTTATGTTTAGGAATCTTCAATGAAATATTTTTAAGGTTATTTTGTCTGGCACCTGT
>LJRV01000808.1 GCA_001612575.1 Streptobacillus notomytis | reverse complement strand
GAGGCCTATCATGCGCATACCCATCAGAATGCCGTGTTTCGGAGCAAGCTGTTCCGGCACCGGATTTATGCAATCGGGATTCTTGGGAACTCGATTGCCCGGCTGGCCGGCAATTCAATTCCCTTTTTACTGCCGCTGATGCTGCACCTGGCCTTTGGCTTTGAGCCCTTTGTGACCGGCCTGATGATGATTCCGACCGTACTCGGTTCGCTGGCCTCCAAACCGATCATCCGCCAGCTGATTCAGCGCTTTGGTTATCGTCAGGTACTGCTCCCCAATACCTTGCTGGTCGGGGCC
>LJRV01000807.1 GCA_001612575.1 Streptobacillus notomytis | reverse complement strand
GTAGAAAGCGAACGATAATAGTTGATAAATAGCAGGGTTATTCAGGATAATCTACGCCACCTAAACACTGCCCGACTGAAATCATTGCTCAAAACTACATCGCTAGAAATGTGGCTGATTGAAGATGGTACAATTCGACTATATGATCGAGTAACTCCCCCTTGACCTGGCTTAGGTTTTGCCAGGCTTTAGAAGGCTTTGCCACATATGTTGTCTACAGAAATCCCGACTCACCTCCCTGTAACACCGTTGCTGGGTAGCATAGATCATCCACAACAATTACGTTTACTCGCGCAAAGCCAGTTAGCACAAGTGGCAGATGAGTTACGTCAATTCATTTTGTAT
>LJRV01000806.1 GCA_001612575.1 Streptobacillus notomytis | reverse complement strand
CTACAAAAACGCCTGCCTGCTAAAATCAAGCATCCACCGATTCAAATTGCACTGGTGACCGCGCGCAATGCGCCTGCTGATTTGGGCGCGATTAAGACATTGCGTGATTGGGGCGTCAATGTGGATTTGGCGTTTTTTTTAGGTGGCTTAGATAAACGCCATGTACTGCAAACCTTTGCCCCACATATTTTCTTCGATGACTCCATTCATAATTACGAATCTGCTAAAGGCGTCGTACCCTCAGGGCTCTGTCTCTTTTACCCATCTGACGCTGCCG
>LJRV01000805.1 GCA_001612575.1 Streptobacillus notomytis | reverse complement strand
GTTTAAGATTAAGTTGTTTGGTTGTCTTTTCTTTCTGCTCTAGCTCTTTATTTGTAACTTCAACAACTTGATCATCTGGAGTAGTTACCTGTACATCGTCAGTTGTCTCAGGAGCGTTAATACATGGAATACATGCATATTCTGGTTTGGCTTCGTAAATGACT
Source organism: Streptobacillus notomytis (assembly GCA_001612575.1). Classification (GTDB taxonomy): domain Bacteria; phylum Fusobacteriota; class Fusobacteriia; order Fusobacteriales; family Leptotrichiaceae; genus Streptobacillus; species Streptobacillus notomytis. The sequence continues at coordinate 126 of LJRV01000805.1, read as the reverse complement.
TTACCGTATGCATCTTCAATACGCTGAATAAAATGCGGTTGAACACGGTATCCACCGTTTGCGAATGTTGCATAACCAGTTGCCATTTGAATTGGTAATACTTGAGGCGTACCTAAAGCAATGGTG
>LJRV01000804.1 GCA_001612575.1 Streptobacillus notomytis | reverse complement strand
ATCTTAAGTAATAAAAAAGCACGGCATGAACCGTGCTTTTTTATAAAAAACTATTTATACACTCGTATTCACCAAAGGTTGCTCTACTGCAAAGTTTGGAGGCGTCAGAACCGTTTTACGAATCTCACTCGAAGTTTCCGGATAATCAAGTGTGTAATGTAAGCCACGTGATTCTTTACGGTGCATAGCACAACGAACAATCATTTCGGAAACAAGTACAAGATTACGCAGTTCAATCAGGTTCTTGCTGACACGATAATCTTGATAATATTCAGTAATTTCGCGCTTTAGCATTTCAATACGGTGTAACGCACGTTCTAAACGTTTTGTGGTTCTTACAATACCAACGT
>LJRV01000803.1 GCA_001612575.1 Streptobacillus notomytis | reverse complement strand
GTGGATGACCTAGCGCAATTGCACCGCCATTCGGATTCACCTTGATACTGTCATCCGGCAATCCTAAATCCCGGGTGCAGGCCAGTGCCTGTGCCGCACATGCTTCATTCAGCTCGCTCACATCCATCTGCTCACGACTCATGCCCGTCTGGTTCAGCAGTTTCCGGATGGCCGGAGCCGGGGCAAAGCCCATAATCCGGGGTTCAACGCCTACCGCTGTCCCTTATACACA
>LJRV01000802.1 GCA_001612575.1 Streptobacillus notomytis | reverse complement strand
TATTAAATCATTACTATTAATAAGTCCAAGTGTAGAAGCAGAATTAAAGTATATAGAAGATAAGTTAATAATAAAGCCAAGTTTAGGTGTAGATGTAAGTGCAAAGGTTGAAACAAATGGAAATAAATTAAAATATAAAGCAACAAATGTAAAAACGGGCTTAAAAGTAGAATATAGATGGTAGTGAAAGGAGAATAGATGAAAAAGATAGCATTACTGTGTATATTATTTATACAAAGTATATCACTATCAAATACAGAACTATTTGATTTTAAGAATTCAAAGAAAGTGAAAGTAGAGTTAAAAGAAGTAATTCAAGGAAACACATTTAAAGAAGGAAATGTATCTTTTAAGAATGAATTTAGTGGAAGTGTAACAATAAAGCTAGCAGCTGTTTATTCTCGTAAGTATAAAAGTCAGTAATTAATATAAACTTTTTTCTAAATTATAATTAAGTTTAATTCTTCTTTATGTAATAGTTTACTTGTTGGATCACTTTTAGGTAAGCTTCCATTTACCTTTGTGTTTCGCCAGTTAGCACTGTAATCTAGCGATATTTCATGGTTTAGGGATGTATTTAAACTTAATCTTCCTTTAGCATAGTTTAACTCTATTTCTCCTCCATATCTTTGTTCTCTATCACTTATTAATATTGTTCCTAAATATGTATGTAATTTTCCTACTAACTCAAAATTACCTATCTTCTTTCTTAACTTTATATCTCCTTTTAATCTTCCTGTTTTTACATTTGTTGCTTTATATTTTAATTTATTTCCATTTGTTTCAACCTTTGCACTTACATCTACACCTAAACTTGGCTTTATTATTAACTTATCTTCTATATACTTTAATT
>LJRV01000801.1 GCA_001612575.1 Streptobacillus notomytis | reverse complement strand
GGTGAGCAATTTTTTAGTGATGCTTTTCACTTTAGAAAACTTCGTGAACTTATAAAAGGGAATGGAGGGATTGCCGATGTTCACTATTTAAAAAAATTCTTAATTGAAAATTTAGGCGATCTTACTTTTGAAGAAGCATTCAAAAAATCAGGTTTGAATATTAATGTTGCTGTTGCACCGTACGATGCAACTGAAAACCCTCGAATTATGAATGCGATTATGACTCCAAATGTTTTGGTTTGGAGTGCGGTATTGGCTTCTTGTGCTGTGCCAGTTTTATTTCCACCTGTGCGTTTAACCAGTAAGCGTTATGATGGTGAACATACTCCATATATGGCAAATAC
>LJRV01000800.1 GCA_001612575.1 Streptobacillus notomytis | reverse complement strand
ACCTGATTTCAATTCCACCGGGAATCTACCGAGGTCTATTTAACCCAGGTCAAGAAGATGCCTTGATGTGTGTGATGTTGGGAACAGGTAAACCAACTATTCCGAACTATCCACCAGAGCATCCGTTATCTCAAATCAAACGTTAATTGTTTGATGAAGTGAATGAAAGGAACGAATTGAAAATGATGACACTCATTGAAAAGTTAGC
>LJRV01000799.1 GCA_001612575.1 Streptobacillus notomytis | reverse complement strand
GTCAAATGTATCGTCGGCTTTCGAGTAACCTACTTGACCTCGTGGTAACACCACATGTTCTTGGGGAAGTTCCTACTGAACCAGTATCAGCAACAACAGAAACAGAAGCAAAGACCGGGGGCCAAAAAGTAGTGTGCTATGTCTTGCAAAATCCTTCTCGCAGTAATGCTTTAGTGGTGGATGGAGAAACTCGTCGCTTAAATTTAAAGCCAGCGCTAGATCCATTAGTCATCGGTACTCATCAGGAAAAAGCTTCAGTTTTATTTTTACAACACAATGATGAAAATAATCTACTGAATC
>LJRV01000798.1 GCA_001612575.1 Streptobacillus notomytis | reverse complement strand
GTGAAATGGTGGTGAGCCAAATGGAAGGTGATCGCCGTTTAATGGTACGTATGTTCTTAAAAGTTGGACAAAAAGAAATCAACTTTATTTGGCATATTAGTGCACTAATCGGGATGTTCTTTGGTGTTTTCCAACTGGTAGTCTGGTTTGTGGTGCCTTGGCATTGGACAGTACCGTTTTGGGCGTCTATTTGGGGCTTTTTAACTAACTGGATTGCAATCTGGATGGTATTTAACCCGATTGAACCGCTTTACATTCGTTATCCGCAAATATTTAGATTAACAAAAGATCGTAAGTTCCCTTGGATTGTACCTGTTTTACGAATTGGTACTT
>LJRV01000797.1 GCA_001612575.1 Streptobacillus notomytis | reverse complement strand
GTTGCAGGTAAAGCTGGGCTAAGAGTTAATGCGCTAGATGCCACTGGCGTAACGCTTTCTAACGGCGAAAAAATTGAAACAGAGACCGTGATTTGGACTGCCGGTATGCGCGCCAACCCACTCACCTCTCAAATTGCTGGTGATAAAGATAATTTAGGCCGTTTGATTTGGGATGCTTATTTACATGCACCCGAAGCAAAAAATATTTTTGTGACTGGTGACACTGTAAAAGTTCCAACCGATGATTTAGGCAATTTTAATGTGATGTCG
>LJRV01000796.1 GCA_001612575.1 Streptobacillus notomytis | reverse complement strand
GCATGACACCAATTGCAATTTTTAGAGTTTTAAAGCCAAAGCAATAAAACTAGATGTATATCAAGCCACCTGATTAGGTGGCTTTTTTAATGCCTGAAATTTGAGGACAAAATGAAAATACAAACCAAATATGGCGAGGTGCATGTATTAACAAATTGCCCTCTGCTTGATTCTACTGAGCGCCTAGAGTGGATGACAGAAGTGCATGAATCTTTTGATAGCACTGAATTGCGCTATCCAC
>LJRV01000795.1 GCA_001612575.1 Streptobacillus notomytis | reverse complement strand
CTACTACTACTTTAGCTTCAAGAACTCGTTGTATTAAAGCGCGCATTGTTAGAGAAAGTTTCTGCAATTAATTGAGTGGATGCAGTTTAGCAGAAATTAAATTAAATGATTTTTAAAAGGAAATTTCATGGAACTGCAACAATGGTATAAAAGCTCGCAATTCATCTAGAAAAATATGCTTTAATGCTAAGAAGCAAGCGAATAATCAT
>LJRV01000794.1 GCA_001612575.1 Streptobacillus notomytis | reverse complement strand
ACCATGACCCGTGCATGCCCAATATGACAGTAGTCATACACGGTCATGCCGCAAACATACATGTCGATATGGCCCGCTTTACGCGGTACAAATTCAACTTTTTTACGTTGCTCCGAGTTGTATAAAACACATGGCTGCATACAGGTCTTCACATGCTCAAACAAAGGTAGTTCTTCATAACTGAAGCGATATATTTCATAAAGTTTTATGCATTAATTTTATAGAC
>LJRV01000793.1 GCA_001612575.1 Streptobacillus notomytis | reverse complement strand
CTCTTAAGCACAGTGTATAAGTTTCAGAAAGACCGGCCTAATGGAAACAACTGGGGCGCCCTTCCCATGCTGGATAGTGAGGGGAAATTATTAACGTATAGCCGTAATTATAATCCGATGCCGGGCTGGGTACACTGGGATATGGGAAAACAGAATGCTTTTATAGAACTCAAACATCCGTTTAATGATAACTGGAGTATAAAAGCCACTTATAACTCTGCTGACCAAAAAGAAGATGGAGCCATGCTGTATTTTACTGGAGCTCCAAATCGGGAAACAGGCCAAGGGGTCAGTGA
>LJRV01000792.1 GCA_001612575.1 Streptobacillus notomytis | reverse complement strand
GCCCAATAGAATTTCCATCTACTACATAAGCAGAGTTACTACCGTATAAATAGGTATTATCACCTACAACATATGATGCATCAGCAAATAACTTTAAAGGATCAGATACTTTAAAGTCAGTACCAACAGCTACACCCCAACCAGTTTTCTCATCATCAGCAAGCTCTGATTTATAGTTTTCCACTAAAACACGAGCTGATGCAGAACCTCTGCCTTCTGCATAGCCTTGAGTGATTTTAGCAGTTAATGCAGGTAGGCGATATTTAAGGTCACCTGCAGTAGATGTTGCACTATCCGCTTTTTCTGCAGAAACGAAC
>LJRV01000791.1 GCA_001612575.1 Streptobacillus notomytis | reverse complement strand
CTATAGGTGCAATAGAAATTAGTTTAGGTAAAAGGATATTAAGAGCAGAAACAGCAGCTATAGTTCTTGCTGGAAGTATAATAAATATAAAAGAGTAAAAGGAAGGTAGAAATGAAAAAGAAATTAACAGTACTTTTAATGTTATTAGCAATGGTTTCTTGTGGGACTAAAACAAGTGGAGAAATTGAAGGAAATAAGGTAGTTAAAGTAGATAATTCTTATTACTTACACTATGATGATACAGTAATTAAATTAAATGATGAATCACTACTTTCATAAGCATATATTA
>LJRV01000790.1 GCA_001612575.1 Streptobacillus notomytis | reverse complement strand
CTACAGATAAAGGCAGTTGGACTGACGTAAAAGGTAATTTCACCAGTCTCTGGAGGTGGACCAAAGTCTGCTTCATACATGGCCCGTAAATTCCACATCGAATACATCACCAGTGATGATGACATCACCGTCTGGCTGTTCTTGCTGTTCAACTGCAATCAGCTCAGTTGCCTTAAATTTTATGATTGAACCGTCCTTATTTTCTTGCATTTCCATGACTTGCATTGTCAGTTCTGCCGGCTTACCCCGTACATCCTGAATTGTCTTAGTCTTGGCCTAAAAATAGTCACCGGTCTTTAATGG
>LJRV01000789.1 GCA_001612575.1 Streptobacillus notomytis | reverse complement strand
TTACTCTGTTTTGCAATTATTGCAATTTTAGTTTTAGGTTTAGAGAAGCTTCCGGAAGCTGCACGCTTTGCAGGTCGCTGGTCTGTTCGACTAAAACGCTATATTACGAATCTGCAAAACGTGATTGATCAGGGGCTACTTCTGTCTGCGTTCCGCAAAGAAATGCAAGAGGAACTTAACCGCATTGAAGCATTGGGACGTAAAGTACAACAACAGCTTGAAGAAATACAAAGACAGCAGATTTCAGAATCTTTAGAAGTAACTGAAACAGCTAAAAC
>LJRV01000788.1 GCA_001612575.1 Streptobacillus notomytis | reverse complement strand
GTCGGTGCAACTTCACTTAAAATCTTGTCGGGCGGTTGGGTGCCATTATTGATTGGTGCGATTGCGGTGACCATTTTAATGACATGGAAACGTGGCCGTGAGTTTACTTTTGCTAAGCTTGAACACGATACTTTGTCACTCGATTTGTTTGTAAAAAGTATTGGTAATAGTGTGCACTGGGTGCCGGGCGATGCTGTATTTATGACGGGTACGCCAAATGTTGTGCGAGATGCCATGCTGCATAATATTAAGCGCAATAAAGTACTGCATCAGCGTAATATCTTGGTCACTGTAGTGATTGAAGATGTACCGTTTGTTGCACCTGAAG
>LJRV01000787.1 GCA_001612575.1 Streptobacillus notomytis | reverse complement strand
GCGTTATAATGAATCCTTGCTTACTGAACGCCAGCTTGATCATGGCTTATTTGTAGGATTTGCACCTGCTGAATATCCTGAAATTGCCATTGCGGTAGTTTGGGAAAATGGTCGTCATGGTGGTTCCGCTGCACAGCTCGCCCGCCCCATTTTCGATTACTGGCTTGTCAAAAAAGAGAAAAATCCGATCCGCCCAAGTGCACACC
>LJRV01000786.1 GCA_001612575.1 Streptobacillus notomytis | reverse complement strand
CTCCCAGCACCAGATAATGACATAGCTGCAAAACAGACTGCTGATTCTGGCATAAATCCAGCCAGTTAGACCAGCTGGCTTCACTAGTAATAGGGACCAGCACCTGATTTCCGTATTGTATAATCTGTGCTGCAACTTTAGAAAAATCATGAATGCTTTGTGTCGGGCAGGACCGTTCGTATAAAATAAAGTTCAAAACCTTTATTCCCTGCTGATGCAGATTTTGCATCATAAACTGGCGCCCCCCTTCTCCACGCCAGAATGCTACACTGTGCAGGTCATCAAATTGTCTGAATACATCAAGCTCAAGCATCCCCTCTGAAGTCTCAAGTTTAGGGACCTGACT
>LJRV01000785.1 GCA_001612575.1 Streptobacillus notomytis | reverse complement strand
GTATTACCTTAATAAAAAAGAAAATTTTAAAGTGTTTTAAAACCCCAACCGGATAGGTTTAAATAAAATGATATAAAATAAAAAACCGGCTCTAGGCCGGTTTCTATTTATCAGAAACTATTTAAGAAAACGCTTATAGCCAATATTATGAGTTATTTCTTCATACGGATAAGTGATTGTTTTCAAGTTTTCAATTATTCCATCCGGCTTCTGCTTGGCATCTGTCGCTTCCATACCCACCAGAACCCGTCCTTCAGCTGCGCCATGGTTGCGGTAGTGGAACAGGGTAATAT
>LJRV01000784.1 GCA_001612575.1 Streptobacillus notomytis | reverse complement strand
ACTGCATTTAATGCTGGAGGGGTTAATCTTCCTTATCCAGTCCGGATGACCATGACAGCTATTTCTAAACTGATGACTACAACCAGTTACTACATTTAATGCTTTGTCCTTTAGTTTTAAATCACAGGAATACTTAGTCTTCTGATATATATAACTACTTTAATCCCGCATATCGATATTCCAGCAGGGATACGGCTGCTGGATTTTTTGTGGCTGTAATTTTACCCCGACATCCTGCAGAGGAATTCTGACATGCAGCGGCCGAGGCATCTTTCTAGAGTTAAAGTTTAACTTTTGCAAGTTATTCCCCCATGCAATTACAT
>LJRV01000783.1 GCA_001612575.1 Streptobacillus notomytis | reverse complement strand
GGATAAATTAAAAGAATATAATTCAATGTCCAGTGATGTACCGAATGCCTTAACCGTACCAAATACTCAAGTCGCCGCAGGGGCCATTGGTGACTTACCCGTCATCGTCGGTCAGTATTTCAATACAAAAGTCACAGCGGGTTCTCGCTTATAAATGGTTGAGGTTTTTGAAGCTATTGTGGTGAAGTCGAATAAAACGGCGAGTTATGTGTATTTAAAAGATATTGCCAGAGTTGAGTTCGGTGCAGACAACTATCAGTCTTTTAACACTATTAATGGCTATCCTGCCGCAGGTTTGGGTATTTCTTTATCTTCGGGTGCAAATGCAATTCAGACCTCTAAGCTCATCCACCAAACTCTAGATCAGCTTACAAC
>LJRV01000782.1 GCA_001612575.1 Streptobacillus notomytis | reverse complement strand
TCGCTTTATTGAAGCCTATTTTGCCACCTATCCGGGCAGTTACTTTACCGGAGATGGCGCGCGCCGCGATAAAGATGGCTATTACTGGATTACCGGCCGGGTCGATGATGTCCTGAATATTTCCGGACAGCGTCTGGGCACGGCTGAAATTGAAAGTGCGCTGGTGGCACATGATGCGGTGGCGGAAGCCGCGGTGGTGGGCATGCCGCATGATATTAAAGGTCAGGGCATTTGTACCTTTGTTACCTTGCAAGCCGGCGTGACAGAAAGTGATGAGCTGCGTACCGAACTGGTCAACTGGGTCCGGAAAATTCTGGGACCGGTGGCCACTCCAGATG
>LJRV01000781.1 GCA_001612575.1 Streptobacillus notomytis | reverse complement strand
AATTCAGACTGTGACTATACCACTTGACCGCCGTGAAGAAGTTTTGCAGCGAATTGCTACCAACTGTCAAGAGGGCAAACAGGCTTATTGGGTCTGCACCTTGGTAGAACAGTCCGAAACACTGGATGCCCAGGCTGCTGAAGCGACTTATGCAGAAATTAAGGAACGCTTTCCTAGCCTGAATATTGGACTGGTACACGGCAAAATGAAAGCTGATGAAA
>LJRV01000780.1 GCA_001612575.1 Streptobacillus notomytis | reverse complement strand
ATTAAACATACAGCTCCCGGATATGATAAGATAGAATATTTTAAGAAGTGGACATTAAAAGAAGAATATAAAAATCCAAAATCAGAGATTGAAGAAAAGGAATATGAAGAAGAACATGCAGACTTAGATAAGGCAGAGGTTTCAGGAATTAAGGGAACAAGTAGGATATTAGGTCATTATTCAGGATCACTTTATGGAGATTCTCCGTTTAGGTATGTGGCTAAAAAACTATTTGATGAGATACACACTAATAGTAATTTTACAAATACATTTAAGATAGTAAAAGAATTTGAGAAAGACAGTGCACCTACAAAAACTTCTTTAGCATTGACTGCTATTAAAGCGAGAAATATATTAAGGGAGATTGAGAATAAAAAAGAATTTAATAATATAGCTAAGAAAATAGCACTAGATCTTTATAGAAAAGCAGGTGTAGGACTTGAAAGGAAATATTCAAGTGTAGGTGTTTGGAAACAAATACCAAATGACTTCGCTTATCTTTTACCAGGGTATAATAAAGATTTTGATTATTCTAAGATTAAAATAGAAGAATTAAATCCAGATTATTTGTACAATAATGGTCTAAGTTACACTAAATTACCTAAAAGAAATACTTTGTCTAGTTCACAATCAAGGTCTAAGGATAATTCAGAAAAATATATGTTAAAAGAAAAACGTCATTATTTTGATGAAGATGTTCAAAAATACATTATTAATGAGATAATTAGAGAATATAATATAGATAAAATTAAAGAACTTTCTGAGATTAGTAAAGGAAGTTTAATATTAGATGCTCTTTTTGGAAGTAAAATAAGTAATGTAATAAGTAATTTACCTAAGATACAAGATATAATCAAAGATCCTTACGAGCTTAAAGGTGTAGATATGTTAAGAAGTATATATTATCATCAAAGTGAAAAG
>LJRV01000779.1 GCA_001612575.1 Streptobacillus notomytis | reverse complement strand
GTCGAGTTGCAGAAACAGGTATTTTGGTCGTCATAGGCTTGGAGAACAGGGAAATACGTAATTCTTCAAGCATAAAGTAAAAGTGTATAGATTTCGGATTGTTACGGACACTGAATAACTTGTCCATCCACGTGTGAACCTGGGCAATAGCAGCTTCATCACGTTGCAGGTTATTAGGCAAACGCTCCAGACGCAGAACCAAGGCCTTCAAATAACGTGGAAATTTTGCCCATACCTCAGGCGGCTGGGTATAAACGAAATCTCCCAGTTGCATCAGG
>LJRV01000778.1 GCA_001612575.1 Streptobacillus notomytis | reverse complement strand
CCTAAGCCTACAGCCGAACCAACGGCTGCAATAATAAAACCAGATCGTGACGTCCAGTTTTCACGAGTATCTGTCATAGAACACCTAATGTTAAAAGATTACTTATTTTTACTGCTATTGTTGATTGTTATTCCGCATGCAAAAAAAGAACCAAAAAATACTTTTGTGTTTGTAGAAAATAAAATGCACCTTTTGAGTATTTTTATTCCCTTAACAAACAAGCAAAAATAGAAAATTCTTCCTTAAAGATTTTTGTCCATTTTTTGCCCCTATATAGCTGAACAA
>LJRV01000777.1 GCA_001612575.1 Streptobacillus notomytis | reverse complement strand
GATTCCATCATGTTGACCACATCAGTCACAATCTTGTGCAGCCTGTTCTCAATGGATACGTACTCTTTGCCCAAAGCACATGCCCTGTCAGCGTCCACTCGCCTTTGCAGCAAGGAGTAAGACATGCTGATCATTGATGCCTGGTATTGCAACAAGCCTTTGTAGTGGCTCTCGGCCTGGGTCAGACGCACTGTGCGGTACTTGTCACCCTTGCTGTCAGAACTGAGCAGGAAGGCGCAGCTGGAGCAGACAAACCCCTTGCTGCCGTCTATTTCTTCAGCATGGCATGGTTTGAAACCCAAATCATCAGCAAGCATGCCAAGGAAGGGAGCACAGCTGAAT
>LJRV01000776.1 GCA_001612575.1 Streptobacillus notomytis | reverse complement strand
AATTTGTCTTTGTAAGCTTCGATATTACCAAAAACTTTTTCACCACATTTTGCTGAAAGCGTAATTGAACTACCAGAAGCAAATTTCATTTTGCCTGCATCAATTAGTTCAAAAGTACAGTCTTGTAGTACTTCTGAGTACATGATGAGGTCTTCAAAATTAGAATCTTTTAAACCTGTTAGTACAGCGTTTGCAATTGAACCGATCCCTGCTTGGAGTGGACCAAGGTTCTTCGGTAAACGACCTTCAGC
>LJRV01000775.1 GCA_001612575.1 Streptobacillus notomytis | reverse complement strand
TCATTGGTGCAATGAAAAAAATCCAGTCTCAATCAACTTCTAACCCGACTTCAATTTCGCAAGTTGCTGCTGAAGCTGCGTTGAATGGCCCACAAGATGTTTTAAAACCAATGATTGAAGCGTTTAAACGTCGTCATGACTTAGTAGTTAATGGCTTAAACGACATCAAAGGGATCTCTTGCTTACCTGCTGATGGCGCTTTCTACGCG
>LJRV01000774.1 GCA_001612575.1 Streptobacillus notomytis | reverse complement strand
GGACTGGCAGGTCTGATTGCGCGTTTTTTCTCTATCATTTATGCCTATTCTCGTCAGGTTTTTGCGTTGTCCCGTGCCGGTTATATGCCGACATCTCTCTCTTTAACAAATAAAAATAAAGCTCCCTATCTGGCAATTATTATTCCTGGAGTTATTGGCTTTGCTCTGTCCCTTAGTGGTGAAGGTGATTTGCTGATTCTTATGGCTGTTTTTGGTGCGACTCTTTCTTATGTCCTGATGATGCTGTCACACATCAAAC
>LJRV01000773.1 GCA_001612575.1 Streptobacillus notomytis | reverse complement strand
GTATTAGCACCTGTATCACTTGTCCACCACAAACGCTGACCAGTTTTTGCGTCAATAATATAGACAGCATTTCCTTTTGCTTTTCCATTGGTAAAGCAAGCGTCAGTCAACGTAATATTTGGTTTTTCATAACACTGATCCTAACCACCGCCAACAATCAGGACGCGTCTATTAGAACCGTTATAACGGATGTTCGCGAGTACGGGTTTAGACCAGCTTTGACCCATACGGGTATAGTC
>LJRV01000772.1 GCA_001612575.1 Streptobacillus notomytis | reverse complement strand
AAAAGTAATAGCTCGACCATATATCTCGACTGGTGCAGCACCAACTCACACCTATCCCACAGCAAATGCATCATATTTGCCAAACAATATAGATGGATTTGAAACAAGTATTGCTTACCCCATTGAGCTTTTTGAAGCATCAACAATGCAGTTTTTAGGTTTTGTCTCGGGCGGCTTGTCTAGATGGTCTCACTCATCCTCCAATCTACCAGGACAAACCGAGCTACCAAAACTAACAACAGATGTGGATTTTAATAATCCAATTTACATTCACACTGGTGGATTTAATGGGCCTTCTTCTAGTTTTTGGTTTGTAGCTCCAGTTGAGGAGATAAGAATTGAAGGTTAAATTATTTCGAGCGCATTTTTCTAATTATGATGTATCAAATAT
>LJRV01000771.1 GCA_001612575.1 Streptobacillus notomytis | reverse complement strand
ACCGAACTCTTACAGCGGGGACGAATAAAGACATTTTAAGTATGACAAAACCGATTAATCCTGTACAAAGACAACATATCCAATCTGTACTCGATAATGTTCATACTCACTTTATTAACGCAGTTAAAGAAGGACGTGGGAAACGCTTAAAACCTAATGATCCTGCTATTTTCTCTGGTCTTTTCTGGACTGGCGAGCAAGCAATTCAGTTAGGCGTAGCTGACCGTTCAGGTAACATTACCAGCTTGATGCGTGAACTGAAGCTTGATAATAAAGTTGACTACACGATTGAACGTCACCC
>LJRV01000770.1 GCA_001612575.1 Streptobacillus notomytis | reverse complement strand
AATACTCCCATTGCCGTTTTAACTGCTTACGGTGATATGGCTATTGCGATTGCAGCTTTAGAAGCAGGCGCTTTTGATTTTGTAAGCAAACCGGTCAACCAAGTACATCTAGATCAGTTATTACAAAAAGCCTTGAATCGGCAAAAAGTAGAGCATGATGCTACCGAGAATGCGTTAGAAAATAAATTATTAATCGGCCGTTCTCTACCCATCCAGCAGCTACGTATTGCAATTAAAAAAATTGCGCGCTCACAGGCACCTGTATTTGTTACCGGTGAGTCTGGAACAGGTAAAGAAG
>LJRV01000769.1 GCA_001612575.1 Streptobacillus notomytis | reverse complement strand
TGGATCATCATATTCAGCACCAAGGATAGCAAGACTAGCTTATGATATTAAAGAAAAATATCCTTTCTTAACATACCAACAAGTAAAACAGGTAATACTTGGAACTGCAAATCATGATATTAGTGGATACTTAGATGATAATGTAGGTTGGGGTAATGCAAATAGAGAGAAGGCATTAAAAGGACCATCTGATTTCAATGCTGGTCTAATAGATGAGATGAAATACTTTAAGGGTAACTATGATAAGATATTTGATGATAAGGGAAATAGATACTTTTATGTTAATATTAAAAAGGATAAAGAATATACTTTTGAAAATGATATAGTTAGTGGATTAAAGGGTGATGGTAATAATAAGGAAAGTAAAATTATAAAAATAATTGCTAAAAAATATATTTATGATAATACTAGTAGAGAGTATCAATATAGAATACCAAAAGTATTAGAAAGTGAAAAATTATTTTACTCTAATGTAGCCCAAGCAGGACTTAGAAAAGATGGAGAAGGAAAGCTTATATTAACAGGAAAACAAGAATATACTGCTCCTTCACAAGTATTAAATGGAACACTAGTTTTAAAAAATGATAGTAAATCAGATTACACTATAGCTGAAAAAGGAACATTAGTTGTAGAAAATAAAGATGATAAAGAAAGTACTATAAATTTAAAGAATATATATACAGATGGAAAATTAAAGATAGATAGTACTAAAACAAGTATAGATAAACTACATGGAACTTATACATCTGATGTAGAGTTTAGTGGAAAAGAAATAAATATAAAAGAGTTTAGGACAACAGGGGAGTATACAATAAGAGTAAAAGAAAATGAACAACTTAATTTAAATATAGAAAAATTTGAAGAAGAGTACAGTGATTTTTTAAATAACTTATCAAACCCCTTTTTAAAACCAGTTGTAATAAATAAGGACAAGATAGTAAGTATAAAGTTTGTAGATAATATAAATGAAGAGTTTAAGAAATTAGGAGAAATAACAGATGAGAAGATATTAAAAGATTTACCTAGTTATGATGTAAATAAAAAGAAATTTTTTGATGAGTATATAGATAACACAAATGTTTCTATCAGTGGCACTAATGTTTTAATGAAACCAATGTCAAGCAGTTTAAGAACCTTATTATTAAGCTCAAATAGTTCAGAAGTTAAAAATATATTTACAGATAATTATGCAAGTATAGTGGGGAATATAATAAAAAATGAGATAGATAATAAGTATAATAGGACAAATATAATATTAAATAACTTAGAAAAAGGAAATAGACTATACTTTGATACTTATGTGAGAACTAATATATTAAATGAGGAAAAATTTAGTCCATTTGTAGATAAGAATTATGGTGCAATAATAGGATATTCAAGAAAATTATCAAATGGAAATGTTTTAAATTTATATGGAATATATCAATATGGAAATGTTGAATTTAAAAATAGTGGAAGTAATAAAACTAAAAGTATAAATAATTTATATAATGTTGGTATAAATATTAGTAAGAAAATATTTGATATCTTTGCATTTGATTTTGATAAGAATATAGGTTATAGTAAAAGTGATGTGTATAATGATACAAGTGATACTAATAAAAAAACAAATATATTACAAAGTTTAAGTATAAATCCTAGTATAAAATTAAGTATGGAATTAAAAATAAATTCTATAAAAAGTATATTAAAACCATATGTTGGCTATTCATTTAATTATATATTAATCTGGGGAAAAAAAGATAATGAAGCTAAAGAAAATGAGAGTTTTATAAATAGATTAAGAAACATAGGAATAACAAGTGCATATAATAATAATTTAGAAGCAGGAGTAGAGATAGATAGTAAGATAAATGATAGAATAAGTATACAAAATAGATTGGTTGTTGATTATAATAGCCTTGATGAAATAAAATTAAATCAAAAGTTAGCTGAAAAATTACATACAACTGTAGGTAAAGGATTAAATAAGATAAGTGCAAACTATAATTTAGGTGTAAAATTAAAGGTTATGGATGGTTTAAATGTAATAGGTAAGGCAAATATAAATAGTAAATTAAATGTTGGATTAAATTTAGGTATAGATTTCAATTTTTAATCTCTTGTATTTTTTCGTAATCTTTATATTTATTTGCTTTAAATAAGTTTACAAATGTTGGAATATAGTTAAAGCTTTTTTCTAAACCATCTACTCCAGCCATGGAATCAATGCCGAAAGTTAATTCTCCACTTATTTTACTCTTTTCATCTTTTGAATAAACAAAAGAAGATAATAATAGTAAAAATAATACCTTTTTATGTTTCATAACATATTTTTATGATAAAAATATCATAATCCTCCTTTTATTTATGAATCCATTAAACATTA
>LJRV01000768.1 GCA_001612575.1 Streptobacillus notomytis | reverse complement strand
AAAAAACTGATAGTCATGTACCCAGTTCACATCATCTGGCTGGGCAATATCTTTTAGTTTTTCAGCAAATAAGCGGTTTACCTGCTGATAGGTTTCATATTCTTCAGCATTACATTCAATCATGTCTGCGCGCTCATGCATCGCAGGCCATAGTGTATTATTGGCAAAACCGCAGTAGTACTGCTCATATTGCTGGTGAGTCAATGGACAGGTCAGATATTCTACATTTTTATTATTAATGCGACCAAACTCGGCTTTTTGATCATTATTGATTTGTTCGCCATTCCAGCCTAACCATATCCCGCCGGTTTCATCAAGTG
>LJRV01000767.1 GCA_001612575.1 Streptobacillus notomytis | reverse complement strand
AAGTAATATTACTGAAAATGCTCCTTGAGAAAGATCAAATCAATGAGTTTGAATATATCTAGATATTAAATCATTTAATTATTTTCCTGTAAATAATGTTACAAAATATGTTAAACTAGCTGATGAATATAGAGTTATTAAGCCAGATTTTATAGAAGTAAATGTTTAATTAACTGCTGTTTATACTGTAACGGCTAAACTAGTTGTTATTTTTCTTAGTATTAATTTACTATACATTACTGTTGAAAAAAAACCAATAATCATTGCATGTTTTAAACCAGTAGCACCTAAGTAC
>LJRV01000766.1 GCA_001612575.1 Streptobacillus notomytis | reverse complement strand
TATTATAACTGTATCTGATTTTGAAATACTTGATGTTAGTTTTCTTAAATCCTTAGACGTTAATCTTGCTTGAAGACCCAATCGTTGATCAGACATCTCGCTTTCAATTTCTGGCTTAGAAACAACTGCAGCAACTGAATCAACTACATCAACATCTACTTCTTCACTTCTTTCGATTGTGTCTGCAATATCTAATTCTTGCTCTCCTGTATCAGGCTGTGAAATTAAAAGTTCATCTACATCAACACCTAAAGCCTTAGCATATACAGGGTCAAGTGCATGCTCAGCATCTATAAATGCAGCTAATCC
>LJRV01000765.1 GCA_001612575.1 Streptobacillus notomytis | reverse complement strand
GGGCTTGACGCTGAAGCGCAACAACACTTTCGTTTTCATCATATTTCAACTGATGAAGTTTATGGTGACTTAGAAGGCACGACAGATTTATTTGCTGAAACGACTTCATATGCGCCAAGCTCTCCATATTCTGCTTCTAAAGCCAGTTCGGATCATTTAGTCCGTGCTTGGCACAGAACTTATGGTTTGCCTGTAATTGTGACCAATTGCTCGAATAATTACGGCCCCTACCATTTTCCTGAAAACTTAATTCCATTGGTTATTCTAAATGCACTGGATGGTAAACCTTTACTTGTATATGGGAATGGTCAGCAAATTCGGGATTGGTTATTTGTAGAAGATCATGCACGTGCTTTATAT
>LJRV01000764.1 GCA_001612575.1 Streptobacillus notomytis | reverse complement strand
CGTGCTGAAACTTGGACTAAACTTGAAAAAATCTTTGAAGATGGCGAAATCGTTACTGGTGTTATCTCTGGTAAAGTTAAAGGCGGTTTCACTGTTGACATCGGTCCTGTTCGTGCGTTCTTACCAGGCTCATTAGTTGACACTCGTCCTATCCGTGACACAACTCACCTTGAAGGTAAAGAGTTAGAGTTTAAAGTAATCAAGCTTGATGCTAAACGTAACAACGTTGTTGTATCTCGTCGTGCTGTTATGGAAGCTGAATCTTCTGCTGACCGTGCAGCATTACTTGCTCAACTTGAAGAAGGTCAAACAGTTACAGGTACTATCAAAAACCTTACTGATTACGGTGCATTCGTTGATCTTGGCGGTATTGATGGT
>LJRV01000763.1 GCA_001612575.1 Streptobacillus notomytis | reverse complement strand
CTCTTATTTAGCCGGCCCCGACGATATCTATGTCAGCCCTTCGCAAATTCGTCGTTTTAACCTGCGTACCGGTGACACCATTACCGGCACCATTCGCCCACCAAAAGAAGGCGAACGTTATTTTGCCCTGTTAAAAGTTAACCAGATTAACTACGACACGCCAGAAAACTCGCGCAATAAAATCCTGTTTGAAAACCTGACCCCGCTGTTCCCAACTGAACAACTGGTGATGGAACTTGGTAACGG
>LJRV01000762.1 GCA_001612575.1 Streptobacillus notomytis | reverse complement strand
CTCATGTGTCAGAACCTTTGGATGATGCGCGTTTTGATGCCTATGTTGAAAATATGCGGGCGTTTGAGCCGGACCTAAAAACTATCTATGTCGATGTCATTAAGGTTTGGTTTGATCTTTCGTGGAAATCACTCCAAAAACGGTTAGATAAAATAGATCCATCTGAACAGCATTGGCATAAGCTTGACGGCCTAGACTGGCGTAATAAAAAACAATATGACACTTTGCAAAAGCTACGCCGTCGCTTTACCGGCGATTGGTACATTATTGATGGGGAAGATGAAAAACAGCGCGATCAATTTTTTGCTC
>LJRV01000761.1 GCA_001612575.1 Streptobacillus notomytis | reverse complement strand
GCTCTAAAGGAATATTTCCTTGTCGCACAACTAATTCTTTAAGTTGTTGCCCCAGCAATTCGCTTTTACGGCGCAATAGTTCTTCTATGATTTGATCTTTATTCTCAAAGTATTGGTAAATCGACCCAACACTTACTCCAGATTTCTCTGCAATTTTAGGCGTCGTCGTATGTAGTAATCCATACTGGGCGATACACTGCTGTGTCGCCTCTAAAATATGGTCAACAATAATTTTTGAACGCTGTTGCTGTGGGGCTTTTCTCATCGTTTTTTTATTCGTTAAATGCGAATTGAATGCGAATAATTATTC
>LJRV01000760.1 GCA_001612575.1 Streptobacillus notomytis | reverse complement strand
TATAATTACTAGTTATACTATGTTCTAATTCATGAATCAATGTAAATAAATCATCCAAAGTTCCACGCATGCTAATAAATATAACTTGTTTAGCTGCATATGGTCCCCTTGAATATTCCGCTGATCTTTTTGCCTCGATTTCAGTATTATCTACCCATCTTTCATCATTTACTTTGGTAATGATTTTAGTATAGTCTGCTCCAATAACTTGCAAAGCCTCGGCTATTAATACAGTTTTTTAATCATCAGCAAATTTACGCTCTATGTTTTTTATAAGGGCTTTATAC
>LJRV01000759.1 GCA_001612575.1 Streptobacillus notomytis | reverse complement strand
GTCTTTTGCATATTTTGTCTCTCCTCTTCCCTGATTTAAGTATCATTTAAGTTTCAGCTTTTACATTAAAATTCCATACAAGCTGAAAGTATCAATGCCTTTATGATATTCAGACGACTCCAGAACAAGTTTCCGCCTATTTCACTTAATATCTTCAATTTAATCCTGTCTATATGGTTTGGCGTTGGCTTGAATCTTTCTTTTTATATGAAGATGATTCAGCTCACACC
>LJRV01000758.1 GCA_001612575.1 Streptobacillus notomytis | reverse complement strand
ACCAACAGAAAAAGCAAATGATCTAAGACATCAAGAATTTGTATGGACATTTTTTATTTAATTTATAGCCTAACCTTAGCTCTGGAATTACATGTAGATGGGTTCTGTTTTCAAGATAACTACCTGCCTCTTTTAATAGTTTTTTAATACCCATATAATCAAGTTCTTCTTTTCTACTAAAATATAGACTATCAACATCTGCACTAACTTTTCCTAATAAACTTATTGTTCCATTTTCTCCAAACTCTTTTTTTAATCCATACCCTACATATGCTTTAAATAGAAAACCTTTATGATAGCCTGAATATGTCTCGTACCCATCCTCATCAGGAAAGTCTTGATTTCTTAAATGATAATGACTTATGTTTATTCCTGTTAGTATATTATCTTTGTAATCTTCTCTTTCTATTAAAGTATTATTATATTCTATTCCTGCTCCTATTGTTAATCCATAAGGAAGAGATCTTTTTCCTCTTCCTGAAAACCAGGTAGATATATATGTATCAAAGTCTGTAATTAGTGTAAACTTTCTTCCTAAATCATAGTTTAGTTTTCCTTCTATTTCATATCTATGTTCTCTTTGTCCTGGCATATTACTCCAATGCCATGCTTCAAAAGAACTATACTTTCCCTTTACATTTATATCTAAATACCTTAATTTCTTCTCATATCCATAGCTTACTTTTAAATTTAAATATTAAAAAAACAGTAGTATAAATACTACTGTTTAAATATTAATTAAAATGTATATCCAAACTCCACTCCCAAGAATCCTTTTCCTAAAATACCACCATATAAGGCTACATTATACTTATCCTTTAATTTAGCGCCTATAGAACCCTTAAACATTATATTTGGTTTTATCTCTGAACTAGCATTACTTCCCTTGCTACTACTACTTTGACTACCATTTCCATTATTTATCTTATATTCCATATTTACTCCAACACCTAATCCTGCCTCCAGTCCAATATATACTTTAACATTTTCTTTTACTTTAAAATTGAAATCCGTTTCCATGCTTAAAATTGCACTAGGAAAGATTTCAAATTTATCATTAGATATTTTCTCTAATAATACTGCTGTAAATTTAGGTCCAAATGTTATATCAAATTTCTTATTTCTCTCTGATTTCCACTCAGGTAAAAAAGCTATAGATTGATAAATATATGGTTCTATTTTTACCCCTCCATAAGTACTATTATTAGGATATGGAAATGCACTAATTGCTCCCTCTAACCTATATCTTGGTCCACTTAATTTTGCTGGAAATGTTATTAACCCTATTAATAATGTTATCATTAACAATAATCTTTTCATCTTTTCTCCTACATATACTTATTTATTTTTTCCCTAAGTATTATACCCCCCCCCCCAATATTTTGTCAATAAAAAAACAGTAGTATCAACTACTGTTTAAAAAGTATATCCTGCTTCTATTCCAGCAAATCCTTTTCCATATCCTCCATAAACTCCAATATTATACTTATCATTTATCTTAAATCCTACTGAAAGTTTTGCAATACCTGATAAAAATGATTTTGGATTTACTTTTCCTATTACACTTAGTCCAAATCCTATACCAGCTTCTAATCCTAAATATACCTTAACGTTTTCTTTTACTCTATTATTTAAATTTAATTCAGCTCCTAAATTGATACTAGGAGTAATACTTCTAGCTCCTCCCATTAAAAAACCCATTTTAGCTGTAATTTTTGGACCAAAAGTTATATCTCTTTTATCATTAATATTAAACTTATACTCAGATAAAAATGAACCTGCTAAATCAAGATGTGTAAGATTATGATCATCACTGTCATTTTTAGCTGTTGAATAACCTCCTCCAACTGATCCCTCTAGTCTATATCTTGGTCCTGTTATCTTAGATGAAACAGATATTAATCCTGTTATTAAAGTTATTATCAATAATATTTTTTTCATGTTTTTTCCTATATTTTTAATTATAAATAAAAAGGTGATTAATCCACCTAATATTATATCAATCCTATTTCATTTAATTTTTCTAAAACTTCTACATCATCTAAAATGTTTTTAACTGAAATTAATTTTTTACCTTTAGTATCAACTTTAGGCGCTAATTTATCTGAACAAATTACCAAATCTACTCCTTCTATTTTATTTGATAATTCATCTATAGTACATGTATCAATTTCAATTTTTATTCCTTTATCTACAATTTTTTTCATTGTAGTTTTTAAAATCATACTTGTTCCAGTTCCACTTCCACATACTGCTAATACTTTCATATTTTTTCTCCTTAAGTTATGTATTTCACAATACATTTTATCATAAACTATATTTCTAATCAAGTACTTTTACTTCAGCATTTCTCAGCTTAATTATTTCATTTTTAATTCTTTCAACTGTAATTTCATTAAACATTCTAGGTATGTTAAACCAAATTTTATGAAAGCCATAAGGCCCATCTATTAATTCATCCAAAGCTTCACTTATTTCATAACCTTGGTATATTATTCTATACATTCCTGCAATTAATCCTGTTCTATCAGAACCATGATAACAATGAAATAGCACTGCTCCATTTTCTTTTGAAAGTTCTATATCATATAATACATTTGCAACTTCTTCTGGAGTGATATCCCATGTTTTCAAAGGATTGTTTATTAATACTAAATCTGTTTCTTTAAATATTTTTTTATCTTTATCCCTATTAAAGTATCTTAGATTTATTATAGTTTTTATTCCAAGTTCATTAATAATTGATAAATCTTCTAATTCTAATTGTTTACTTCTGTATACTCCTTCATCTAATTTGTACATATTTTTTTCTTTATTAATCAATAAAATATGATCATTTGAATATACAAAACAAGATACCAAAAGTAAAAATAATAATATAATTTTTTTCATAATCCCTCTTTTTTAAAAAATATCATTGTCACTAAGAACAATCTCTTTATTTCTAAACATTTCTAATAATTTTTCTACTGTTAAGTTACTCTTTTTTTCTCCCCTTATATCAAAGATTATATTCCCTTTATGTAACATTATCAATCTATTACCATATTTTATTGCATCTTCCATATTATGTGTTATCATAAATGTTATTAAATCCTTATTAGCCTTAACTATATCATTTGTTTTTTCAAGTATAATTTTGGCAGTTTCAGGATCAAGTGCAGCAGTATGTTCATCAAGTAATAATAATTTTGGTTTATTAAAAGTTGCCATCAAAAGAGATAAACATTGTCTTTGTCCACCAGAAAGTAATCCAACATTTGTTTCAAGTTGATTTTCTATACCTAATCCAAGCGTTTTAAGACTTTCTTTAAATTCTTCTATCTTAGATATTTCAAGTCCAAATCCAAAACCAAATCTTTTCCCCTTATTATATGCCATAGACATATTTTCTAATACAGTCATAGAAGGTGCTGTTCCACTTGAAACATTTTGATGAACTTTAGAAATTAAATTTGCTCTTTTATGTGCTTTAAGTTTTTCTATATTAAATCCATCAAGCAATATTTCTCCACTATCTAGTTCTATTTCACCACTTAATGTATTTAAAAATGTCGATTTACCCGCACCATTAGAACCTATAACAGTAATAAAATCTCCAGCATTTGCTTCAAAATTTAGATTGTCAAATACTATTTTAACTTCTCCTAATTCACTATAGAATTTTTTATTTAAATTTATCATCTTAAGCATTACTCTTACCCCTTTTCTTCCCTACTGCAAGTATAACAGCAAGGAATAATGCAGTAATTATCTTAACATCAGTTGGTTTTATTGATAATTTAGATATTAAATCTTGACTAAATCCTAATAGATATAGTATTTCATCTGTAATTGATGATGAATTAAGTGCAAAGTTAATAATTATATAGTAAATAATTGAACCTAAAATAACTATTGATATATTATTGATATATCTACTTCTTTTAATTACTCCCATACCAAATATTATCGAAGCAAGACCTATAATTATTGTCCCAACTGATGAAGAAAGATCTACTACTTTAATATATTGAGCAAAAAATGCACCTGAACTTGCTACAAGTAAATTAGATAACATTAATCCTATAATCTTAACCTTATTTACACTTACTCCTAAGTTAGAAACTAATACTTCATTATCTCCTAAAGCCCTAAGTATTAAGCCAAACTTAGATGTTAAAATATAGTCCATTATTAATTTTATAACAAAAACTATCAACAATAGTAAATACATTGAAATATCTTTACTATAATATACATATCCTATTGAAATTATATATATTAATATGTACATAACCAAACTCTTTAATGCATCTTTATCTGGTTTTATTCTTCTATCATATAAGATCTTAATAAGTAGTAATATTATAGAAATTATTATAAATACAGTAAAATATTTATCATAACTTATTATATAAAACCAACTATGTTCATTTTCTAAAAAAACATTAGGTTTATTAAGTATTCTTGCATTTATACTATATAGTGCTGTCATTGTTATTATACCTGAAAGCAATTTATTTATTCCATATTTTACATGTAAAATACCTGTAATAAATCCTGCAAAAGTTCCAGCAGTAGCCGCAAATATTAAACCTATTATAGGGTGATTAGGAAATATTAACATAGTTGCAGCAAAAGAAAATCCCCCTAAAGTAAATGAACCATCTACTGTTAAATCTGGGAAATCCAATATCTTATATGTTATATACACTCCCATTACCATGATTGAATAAATTAAACCAAATTTAATTGATTCAGGAAGTAAGCCTATAAAAATCATCAAAGAATCCATATTTTAAAACTCCAATCCTAATAATTTAGCTGTATCTTTATTATATTCGAATTTTAAATTATCCATACCTTTTATTTCTATAAATTCAGGATTTTCACCCTTCATAATTCTTATAGCTATCTTACCTGCTTCTTTCCCTAATTCATAATAATCTATACCTAAAGTCATTAATATTCCTGCATCAACATGTGATTTTTCAGCACCTAATGTTATTTTTTTAGCTTCTTTTGCTTTATCTGCTATAACATTTATAGTTGAAGCTACTAAATTATCTGCTGGTGTATATAAAGCATCTACTTCTTTTAATATAGATTCAGTAGCAATTGCTATTTCATTAATTTGACTCACTGATCTTTCAATTAATTCAATTTTATATTTATCTGTTATTCTTCTTAAATTTTCTACTTGAATTAAAGAATTTTGTTCAGCAGAACTATATACTATTCCCAATCTTTTAATTTTAGGCATTACATCTTTTAAAAGTAATATTTGTCTTTCTATATCAACAGAATCTAAAACTCCTGTAATATTTTTATTTATCAACCCTGCAGATTTAGCATCTGTAACAGCCGAAATAACTATAGGTATTTCACTTGTACTATTTTGTGCAACCTGTGCAGTTGGTGTAGCAATAGCATATATTAAATTAACTTTTTGATTTATTAGCTTTCTAGTATTTAATACTAGTGTTGAAATATCCCCATTTGCATTTGTTTCTATAAATAAGGCGTTAATTTTATTAGCTTTTAATTCATCTTTAAACCCATTTCTTGTAGCATTTAATGCTGGATGGTCTACTATTTGACTTATACCTATTCTATAATCTGCTCTTTCTTTCTTATTTAAAAAGAAAAATAGTAAAATACCTAAAAGAGCTAATATTAAAAATATTTTTTTCATTTTCATCCTCCTTGGGTTATTGTAATTTTAATAATTTTAACACGGCATACCTTATTTGTAAAGAATATTTTAAACTCAAAAAGATGATTCAAATTTGAATCATCTTATTTTAGATAAAAAAATCACTTATTTTTACATAAAGTTATACGAAAATCCTAATTCTACCCCATTACCTCTATTTTTTATATTATCAAATCTATGAGTTATATTTGCCATCACCCTCAACTTATCATTAAAACTTATCTCTCTTAATCCCCATTTTAATTCAAATGTATTCTTACTATTATTATAGTAATGTTTTTCTCTTTCTATTTCAACTCCTGATAAGTTTACATCATAATTCCAATTAAATTCCATATATGGATTTATATTATTAAGTCCTGTAAATAATGTTAAACGTGTACCTAATCTAGATCTTAAATTCGTATTACCAAAATATTTTATCCCCTCTACCTTTTCCATAACTGGATCTGTAACATAACTATATATAAATTGTTCATAAAGGCTTGCATGTAATTTCATCTTACCTATATACATATCTCCCCCTACTCCAGTTTCTATTGAAGCCTTTAACCCATGTAATCCATATGTATAAGAATCTTTTATATTTATCTTATTTTGTAAATATGTGTAATTTAGCCAACTATCTGCATAGAAATGTTTATTATTCCATGTTCCATATATACCTAATCCAAATACTCCTGTTTCTCCTTTAGAGGCTTTCTCAAATCCTATATTACCAAAAACCCCATACTTAATATATTTCTCTCCTATATCATATCCCATAAATATATTAGTAGTGTCATTATTTATATTTAAAGTATAGTCCTTATCATTTGTAAATACGTTTTTATTAAACATCTTTGTTGCTTTAGACCATAATTTTCCATTATTTAATATATTATGATCATTGTATGTTAAATTAAAATCATCTTTTACCTTATAAATTGAATTTGCTATTATCCCTATAATCGATTTATTATAATATTGATGTAAATACCATTTATTGTCTTCTAATTTTAATCTATACTTAAATACTCCCTGTTCTGGGTTTAATAAACTAAATGTA
>LJRV01000757.1 GCA_001612575.1 Streptobacillus notomytis | reverse complement strand
CTGCTCGGTCTGGCCAAACAGGGTAATGCACCTGAGTTTTTGAGTAAAATTAACAAAAATGGTATTCCGGTGCCGGCCGTATTGTTCTCTGCTTTTGTTACCCTGCTCTGTGTGCTGCTCAATTACATGTTTCCAGAGAAAGCGTTTAGTCTGCTGATGATGCTGGTTGTTGCTGCGGATCGTTATTAACTGGATGTTCATTTTTATCATTTACTTAAAATTCCGTAAACAGATGATACGTGAAAACAAAACCACGCAATTTCCAAGTTTGGCTTATTCATTCACAAACTATCTCTGTATAGTCTTTATGATTGGTATTTTAGGCATTATGATAATGACGCCAGATATGCGT
>LJRV01000756.1 GCA_001612575.1 Streptobacillus notomytis | reverse complement strand
GTGAAGAAGCTCCAAAAGTCGACTTGAGATAAATTGCGGACCAAAACATATTCATCTTTATCGGTACGTTTAACCAGATTTTGCTCTTCTAGTAAGAGAACATAAGCAGGCCAGCGACCAACTTCACCACGACCTAAAATTTCTAATGCTTCTTTATCACTTACGCTTTCACCAAGTTTTTGCTTTTTATAGAATAATTCCAAGAT
>LJRV01000755.1 GCA_001612575.1 Streptobacillus notomytis | reverse complement strand
AGTCTAAGTAGCAAGGACGCTGCAACTTAAAAATAAAAATGAATAATTATGTTAAGGAGTAAGCTTATGCTCAAGCGGAGCATCGGCATTGGTATGCTGTTTATTGCGGGACATGCTTATAGTAGCAATATTGTTGTCACCATCACTGAAGATATTCAATCCAATGATAAAGAATGCTCACTGCGCGAAGCAGTCGAGTATATTAATTTGGGGTTGCCGGAAGAAGGCCATAATGGCTGCGGTGGCGAAAATTCCTCCAATGTCATTCTGTTAGAAAAACACGCCGTTTATAAACTCAATCAGCAGTTAAAAATTACCCAACCCTTAAGCATTAAAACCACCTATGACACCGGCTTGAAAGAAAACAATATCAAAG
>LJRV01000754.1 GCA_001612575.1 Streptobacillus notomytis | reverse complement strand
CCATAGCGCCATTCTTGGCCATAGTGTATATCTGGCTGCCCAGCGCACGACAACACAAGATCTTTCAAAAATGAAGGAACTGATCCATCTGTTTGCACAGGCTACACAACCGGATACCCGCGCACAAACCGATATGCGCTGTCTGTTAGCTCTAGCTTCGTTTGCACAGTCCTCAAGACTAGCCAATCAGGAGCTTTCTATTCAGGCAGAGTGGGCCCCTCTGGTTGCGATACTTTATCAGGATACAGACTTTCATACAGATGTAGTTGAGCAGTATCAACAATTATTG
>LJRV01000753.1 GCA_001612575.1 Streptobacillus notomytis | reverse complement strand
GCCCTGTTCAATCACGACATTACCCGTATAAGTCGTCCAACCGGTTTTTTCATTATAAGTTGCACGGTCTGCCACTAACGAAATTTGTTGATTACGGTTAGACGGCCAAGCAAAAGTCGAAGCAGATGATAAAGCAACGACTGTAATTACCGCAGCTTGTTTTAGGAAAGCTGAAGAACGTTTTAAATTAAGACTTTGGTGCATACTTTCCTCGAATATTAAAAAATTCGTACTGACCATTATTCAAATTGGCTTTTAGTCTTTTGCTCACAAACTCGCCTTGTGGAGACTGAAC
>LJRV01000752.1 GCA_001612575.1 Streptobacillus notomytis | reverse complement strand
CTTTAAGCCCTAGCTGTTGTTCAAACTTTCTTCAAACAGACTTGTTTATTCAGGTCTAGGGGAAGTTTTGGCCTAAAAATAGCATCGCCTTTCTGGATGAAAAGCAAAAACAACGAAATTTGAGGTTGAAAAGACATGGAAAATAAAGCGTCTTCCTTAAAAAAATTATCGCTATGGCAAGTGACAATTATTGGTATTGCCTATATGACCCCCATGACGGTTTTTGATACTTTCGGTATTGTTTCCGGAATTACCAATGGTCATGTCCCTCTCGCATATTT
>LJRV01000751.1 GCA_001612575.1 Streptobacillus notomytis | reverse complement strand
TATTTAGGTATCGACCTACAACCGCAAAACTCCGGTTCAAATACCTTCACTCAACAGCAGTCTGAAACCACACTGCAAGCTCCCGTTCAGGATGATACCGCCAAAATTGCCCAAGCCTTTCAGCAACGAAAAAATGATGTACAGGTACAAGCTACTGGTACAGTAGTGGCACTGTTAAGTGATGACAATGAAGGTTCGCGTCATCAGCGTTTTATTCTGGAACTTGGCAATGGGCAAACCTTGCTGGTTGCACACAATATTGATTTTGCTCCACGCATCGCCCGTCTGCACAAAGGCGATACTGTCGAGTTCTTTGGTGAATATG
>LJRV01000750.1 GCA_001612575.1 Streptobacillus notomytis | reverse complement strand
TTGTCGGACAATTTCTCAATATGGTTACTATTCTATCGGTTAGAGTACAAACACCAACGTAAAGTGTGTCGGAGGTCTCAAATGGCGATGCCAACATGGTCGTTCTTGGTCATTGCCATAATTATGGCGGTGGTGCTAGGAAGAGCAGGAACTTTACTCATGGAACATCTTAACCGAGTTAATCTTAGCAAAGTTAAGAGACAGAGGATGCAAAGGTCATCGATCAGTCA
>LJRV01000749.1 GCA_001612575.1 Streptobacillus notomytis | reverse complement strand
GTTTAATTTACCGCGGTAAGCGCCTAGTAAACTGGGACCCTAAACTTCAAACTGCGCTTTCTGACCTTGAACTAGAAAGCAAAGAAGAAAAAGGCCCACTTTGGCACTTTAAATATTTCTTTGAAGATAAATCAGTTAAAACTCAAGATGGCAAAGACTATCTCGTAGTTGCAACGACTCGTCCTGCAACTTTACTTGGTGATACTGCTGTGGCTGTTCACCCTGAAGATGAGCGTTATGCACACCTTGTTGGTAAAAATATTGTATTGCCAATTCCGGGTCGTTTAATTCCACTCGTTGCCGACGACTACGTTGAAAAAGACTTCGGCACTGGTTGTGTAAAAATCACCCCTGCTCATGACTTTAACGACTATGAGTTAGGTAAACGCAATAGCTTACCAATCATTAATATCTTCAACAAAAACGCCGAAGTTTTAGGTGAGTTTGAATATATTGCCAAAGCTGGTGAACAAATTTCTAAAACCATTACTGCACCTGCAGATTATGCTGGTTTAGAG
>LJRV01000748.1 GCA_001612575.1 Streptobacillus notomytis | reverse complement strand
AAGGAGCTATAGCTATAGGAAGAGAAACTAATGTATTTGCCCAAAATGCTATAGCTTCAGGAAATAAGACACTAGTTCTATCAGAGGGTGGAGCAGCTTATGGACTTTCTGCTATTTCAGGAGGAAGTAACTCTATAGCAATAGGAACAGATGTTTATTCTAATGTTGACTACGATTATGATAGTAAGGTAATTTTAGGTGGAACTCAAAGATCTGCTGAACTTAGATTATTTGGAGATTTAGCTAATTATGGAGAAGTAGGAAGTATAGAAGATAAAAGAGGTCTATATGGATTTGATTTAAATGGTGTTGCAAAAACTATCATAGGTCGTGCTGATGATCAACCTAGAGATAATATACCAGGAGCCCAAAAAGGAGAGTATTTAAAAAGTGGAGATTATTTTTCATATTATAAAAACTATATAGACGGTATAGAAAATGGATTAAATAATGCAAAGATAAAAAATACAAAGGAAGCAACAAATTCAATAAGAATAAAAACAGAAGAAAAAAACGGAGTAAAAGACATAGCTAAAATTAGTGGAAAAAATGCAATAGTTATAGGAAGTAAATCAGGAGCCTTTGGAGACAATGCTATAGCATTAGGAAGAGGTTCATTTTCACTTAAAGAAAATTCTATATCTATAGGATCTTATTCATATACTAAAGATAAAAATTCAATAGCACTTGGAATAGCTTCAAGGGCTTTAGCAGAAGGATCAGTAACATTTGGAAATGGTGCTGGAGTAGATATAGATGGAAAGAACTCTATGGTTTATGGACATGGATCAGTAGCTTATGCTCCAAATTCAGTAATACTAGGAATAAACTCACGTTTATGGGGAGGTAGTAGTGCTGGAGATTCTATAATAATAGGGAATGATGCAAATGTTAGTAGTTTGAAAGATGCTAAAAATATGAAGATAGAGGGTCATAATGGAAAATCAGTATTAGCATTAGGAAATAAAACAAATGCAACATTAGATAACTCAGTAGCTTTAGGATACTTATCTGCAACAGATTACACACAAGCAGATTTAAATAAGCCAGGATACACTGCAAGAGG
>LJRV01000747.1 GCA_001612575.1 Streptobacillus notomytis | reverse complement strand
TATTTATTCAGTGAGGAGTAAACCCGATGGACCATGAACTAGAAGAAGAGAAAGTCGATCAAACCCTAAGCTGGCGTGAAAAAATGGCAGTTGAAGAACACGAGAAACTGTCGCCCCGTTTAGTATATGAAATTATTCGTCGTGATGGTGCCGAAGAGTTAGATCGCCCGACAGCCGCGCTTATCTTTTCAGGCATTGCAGTCGGTCTCGTCATCAGTTTTTCATTTGTCTTTACAGCGCTTATTGCTTCTTATATCCCAACTGATGCCATCTGGACCGATTTAATTACCAATTTCGGTTATACCATTGGGTTCCTGATCGCTATTTTAGGACACATGCAGCTCTTTACCGAAAATACCATTACTACAGT
>LJRV01000746.1 GCA_001612575.1 Streptobacillus notomytis | reverse complement strand
GAAATAAACGACTGGAAAAATATCCATTATAGCTTACAGGTAAATGAAACTTTGCGTCAGGAAGTCAACACTTCATTAGTGATTTTTTATATTGGTTATCTGCTTGCAGATATCAGTCAGGTATTTACACTTGAACCCGGTGATGTCGTCATGACCGGTACACCGGCTGGTGTGGGTGCATTAGAATCTGGAGACCGTCTGGTCATGACGTTAAAAGGTGTTTCCCAAGATTTCACATGGAATACATTTGTTC
>LJRV01000745.1 GCA_001612575.1 Streptobacillus notomytis | reverse complement strand
ATTAATAACAGTGCTGCTGACTCAACTAAAGCGAACGGAGTTGGTGTTGAATTGTTATGGAATATGAATGGCGCGAACAATCCTATTCGAAGAGGAAATAAACTAGATATTGGTACAGTAAGTTCTAACCAGACAGTACAGTATGATATTCCTTTAACGGCGCGTTATTATCAAACTGCTTCGAATGTAACAGCCGGTGAAGTCAAAGCTAATGCAACGGTAACGATCCAATATGATTAGTATTTCTTCTAAACGCTAGAGCTTAGTAGTAATTAGTCGGCTTTATAGAATGAATAATTT
>LJRV01000744.1 GCA_001612575.1 Streptobacillus notomytis | reverse complement strand
CTTTATAAGACTCTAAATAATCAAGCGCATCATCACGTAAGTGAAGAATAATGTCAGTACCGCGTGAAGCTTTATCAATTTGCTGAAATTCAAACTCACCTGTGCCACCACTAATCCAACGCACCCCTTCAGAAGCATCTAGACCTGCGCGGCGTGATTCAACCGTAATTTTATCGGCAACAATAAAACCTGAGTAGAAACCAACACCAAACTGACCAATTAACTGAGCATCCGCTTTCTGGTCACCCGTCAATTTTGACATGAAATCTTTAGTACCTGATTTTGCAATTGTACCCAAGTTATCAATGGCTTCTTGTTGGCTTAAACCAATACCGTTATCAGAAATCGTTAAAGTTTTATCTTCTTTATTTAAGCTGATTCGTACATGTAAATTAGGGTCATTTTCATAATATTCAGGATGATTAATTCCTTCGAAACGCAATTTATCACA
Source organism: Streptobacillus notomytis (assembly GCA_001612575.1). Taxonomy (GTDB): domain Bacteria; phylum Fusobacteriota; class Fusobacteriia; order Fusobacteriales; family Leptotrichiaceae; genus Streptobacillus; species Streptobacillus notomytis. The sequence goes on along the minus strand of LJRV01000744.1, from coordinate 11 downwards.
TGCATCTGATG
>LJRV01000743.1 GCA_001612575.1 Streptobacillus notomytis | reverse complement strand
CAGTTCTCAAGCATTAGAGATTATTGGCCAAGAAAAACATATACAAGTTTTACTTGCAGGTCACTCAACAGGCGGCTTAACGGCAACGCTTTATGCTGCGCATCATCCTGATCATCCCCTCATTAAAGCACTCTGGGCGAATAGTCCGTTTTACGATTTTAATTTAAGCTTAGTCGAAAAGAAGTTTGGTATTCCAATGCTCAGTCGAGTAGGAAAATATCTACCAAAAGTTAAATTTCCAAGCCAACTGAACAAATGGTACACCACCAGTCTTCATAAGCAGCTTAAAGGTGAATGGGATTTCAACCTCGATTGGAAACCAACCTCTGCCCCGACAGTTCAACTCAGCTTTGTACATGCAATTCATGCTGCGCAAAAAGAAATTCACCGCGGTGTTAAATTGAATATTCCAGCCCTGATTATGCATTCGCACCAAACTAAAAACC
>LJRV01000742.1 GCA_001612575.1 Streptobacillus notomytis | reverse complement strand
TCCAGTACAGCATTCGCCAGCCATAAGCCGGAATAATCCAGCCGGCTAACAGTGTGGCCACCAGAGATCCCATAGTGAAACCGGTCATTAGCGCCGCAAGTACCGTGGTCCGGTATTTGGTAGGCACATATTCTGACATTAAGGTATTACAGGCAATGTATAATGAACCCAGTCCGACCGCAGCCAGCGTTCTTAAAATAACAAACTGATAATAGGAGTCTGCAAAACCTAATGCACAGGATAGAACAGATGAAATTACCAGATAAATTACAAT
>LJRV01000741.1 GCA_001612575.1 Streptobacillus notomytis | reverse complement strand
CGCCTGCATGCAGCATAATATCATGTACACTGCTGCAACTCCCCCACCGGGTCTTGGGCTGGCGAATACTGCATGTTTTATAAGGTAACCCAATTTCCTGACTTATGGATTCGAGATAATCAGGTAGAAGCTGCTTTGCCTGATCTATTACACAGGCTTTTAAGCTATGTTCAGGGTGATTCTGATTAATAAGAATCTGCTGCTCTATATTTAAAATAAAAGAGTTTTTTTGCGCACATTGCTTTATTGCAAGCTCGGCAGGGCAATTAAAAAATTTTATAGACTCTGGAATAGAAAACAGATCTGGTATCTGGCTCTGCTGTTTATGCCATGTCTCTAATAACCAGTTCTCTGCCTGAGATAAAAACTGTTCTATCTGTTTCTTAGTAC
>LJRV01000740.1 GCA_001612575.1 Streptobacillus notomytis | reverse complement strand
GTTGTTTCACTACCGCCAACCAGCAAATTGTTGTTATTGGTAATACCTTGCGACAGAATACCCCACTTCACACCAAGTTCTTTGGTAAATGACGTAGAGGCTCTCACAATACGTGCTTCAACCATAACTTGTTTAACTTGCACATCAAGCAAGTCAATCATTTTACGAATTTGATCAATTGACTGAGCAGTATCGTTAATAATAAGAGTATTAGTTCGGTCATCTTGAGTAATAGTGCCACGCGGGCTAAGCAAACTACCCACATTATTGCCTAAACTATCAACTCCAGTATTTAAATTGGTTGAAGTTGAGGTCCCTCCACCAGAAGTATGTTGTAAGCCATTACTATTATTTGAGCCTTGTGTAATGAGACCCATAATATCGCCAGCTTTAGCAT
>LJRV01000739.1 GCA_001612575.1 Streptobacillus notomytis | reverse complement strand
GAACTATGGGATTCTTTATATTCCATAGCGTTAAAACCTTCGTTTAACAAAAATTGATGAATCGTATCAATTGCCTCACGGTCCCCAGCAACGGTGCCATTAATTCCTTCACCTGCTACAATCAGAGTTCCGCAAAGGTTAATTGTTTTCACTAAGTCTAAAAGACGTTGTTGACGATCAGCTGGATCTTGAACTTCTTTAAATTGATATAGTGCTGCAACAACCCAACCCGCGGTCGCTTGCTGTTCTACAGGTGCAAGCTGTTCTACAGTAGCGTTCATGGAAAACTCCAAATGTATTAAGATAGAAATTTAAGGCGCATATTTTAGCGCGAAAATTCGTAATAAGCG
>LJRV01000738.1 GCA_001612575.1 Streptobacillus notomytis | reverse complement strand
GTCGCTAAAAATGTATATGGCGGCTCAATTGGGTGACAAGGCTGTAGTGAGTTTTGGCGGTGACGTGACGCAAACCATTGCTTTGACTGAGACAATGGTTCACGGCAAGCTTATGAACATTCTACAAATTTCATTTGCCGTATTCTTTATTTCAGCACTGGTCTTCCGTTCGATTTCAGCTGGACTGATTGTTCTGACACCACTTTTGTTCTCAATTCTTGCCATCTTTGGTGTGATGGGCTGGCTCGACATTCCGCTCAATATTCCAAATTCCCTTATCTCGGCCATGGCTGTAGGTAT
>LJRV01000737.1 GCA_001612575.1 Streptobacillus notomytis | reverse complement strand
AACAATAGCCTTTGCCTACAGTGGAAACATGTTAAAGTATAGATTAAAAAACTTTGATATTAGGTTAGTAGGAAGATATGCAGGTAAGGTAAACATGAAGAAAGATAGTAATGATGCAAAGTTTGATAAGACAGAACATTTATTAGAAGTAGGGACTGGATTAACAATAGAGAAGAAGAATAAGAGATTTGATATAAGAAGTAGTATAGATGGAAGATATATATTTGGTAGAATAGAAGATAAGAACTTTAGTATAATAAATGCATGGAGTGATAATAAAGCAGAGTATATGGTTAATGAAAGATTAATATTAAGTGGAGAATTAAACTTTACAAGTTCAAATAGGCTATCAATATTAAATCATAACGCAAATGAAGATGAACTATTACTATTAGCAGACACAA
>LJRV01000736.1 GCA_001612575.1 Streptobacillus notomytis | reverse complement strand
CCAGTTGTTCATGCTGTTGTTGAATATGTGCCAGCACAGAACCCAAACGTTTATTCTCAACGATCTCTCTCTGGTTGAGCTGACTTAATTTATCAAAGATGCTGTAATTGATTTTTCTTCCCTGATATTCAATGGCTACAGTACCATCCGGATATTCCAGGAACTCAAGATACTTGCCGCCCAATCTTTGATTTTCTTCGCTGTTTTCCAAGATATATACGCATTTATCATAAGTAATCGTCAAGC
>LJRV01000735.1 GCA_001612575.1 Streptobacillus notomytis | reverse complement strand
CATCTGGATAATCAGGCCGGACTTCTCCGCCCCTTTAATAAACATATTCGGGGTCAGCAGACCATGCACCGGATGCATCCAGCGAATTAACGCTTCAACGCCACAAATCTGCTGGGTGCTGGTGGTAAATTTGGGCTGGTAAAACAGAATAAACTGCTGTTCATCGACAGCTTTATATAAATCATTTAGCAACTTGGTCTGGCTTTTGGTTTCCTGCTGGTCAATGCTGTAATTAAACACCGAATAGGTGTTACGACCCTGATATTTTGAAGTCAACATGGCGGCATCGGCATTCATCAGTACATCTTGCAGGTTGTTGCCGTGCTCCGGGTACATGGCAATACCAATACTGGCCGAAATATTAATAC
>LJRV01000734.1 GCA_001612575.1 Streptobacillus notomytis | reverse complement strand
GTTAATGGCTTAGGTCAAACAGATGGTCTGGATTTATGGATTCAGGATTTGAATGGGCAAGGGCAAGATTTTCTAGATAGTGCCTTCCGCCAATTGCAGGCTCAAAGTAAAAATTATTCAACTTTCGAAAACTTTGATAAGCAGTCAACCAATAGCAAGGCAAATCTTAATATTAAGATTGACCAGAAACAGGCACTAGCAAATGGACTACAGCTCTCGGCAATTAATAACACTTTGTCGAGCGCATGGGGCGGAACTTATGTACATGACTTTATTGATCGGGGACGTATTAAAC
>LJRV01000733.1 GCA_001612575.1 Streptobacillus notomytis | reverse complement strand
GCCACAATCTGTGAATTTCAAATTACATACGCCTCAAGGTTCAAGTTATGTAAGACTGCCGTTTGCGGGTGAGCACAATGTGCAAAACGCAACTGCAGCAGTAGCATTTGCTTTGGCGTTAGGTGTTAGCTTGGAAGCTCTCGTAAAAGGTCTAGAGCGAGCACAAGGTGCAAAAGGTCGTTTGGATTTTATTCAAAAAGCGCCTCATTTATTTATTGATGATACTTATAACGCCAATCCAACATCTATGCGTGCTGCGGCACAAGTATTACTTCAGCAAAATGGCATTAAAGTCATGGTGATGGGTGATATTGGGGAGTTAGGTGATAGCAGTTGGCAAGAACATCACGATTTAGGTCGCGATCTTGCTG
>LJRV01000732.1 GCA_001612575.1 Streptobacillus notomytis | reverse complement strand
GACTATTACCATAGCCTCGGCCTTTAAGCGAGAAAGTGCTGCATTGCTACCTGCGACAATAGGATCTGCACCGATTAAAAGATTACATTGACCAGCAGGGATCTTGGTAGCAGAGATTTGATCATCTTCTGTAGCGAGCTGTACGTAAGAATAAACCGTACCACCTTTCTGAGCCAGTCCAGCCATATCCATAATACGTGCAGCTTTACCCTCCAAATGAGCAGCCATTCCAAGTAAAGCGCCTGCGGTAACCACCCCTGTCCGACCCACACCACCGACCATGATACGTACTGGTTGTTGATCGAGTTCAGGA
>LJRV01000731.1 GCA_001612575.1 Streptobacillus notomytis | reverse complement strand
GCATAAACAACATTCGAGTTAAAACACTGGAAGATGGTCTTATCGAAGCAAAAGTTGCATGGCAAACGCTTTATAACCGTCAAGGTTTAGAAGGCTGTTTTTACGGACATGCCACTTATCTTTTACGCCAAACAGCAGATGGTTTCCGCATTCGTCGTCAGCACAGCATTTTGCTGAATGACAAAATTGATTCCGTTTTAGACTTCTATCACGTTTAAGGGGAATGAAAATGGGACATTCAGTTGCACTTAATTTTGCC
>LJRV01000730.1 GCA_001612575.1 Streptobacillus notomytis | reverse complement strand
TCACAACCCCTATTTAAAAAAGTTGCATTTATTGGTTTAGGACTCATTGGGTCGAGTTTGGCTCGCGTTATTGTTGCAGAAAAGTTGGCGACAACTATAGTGGCATCTACACGTTCACAGAAAACTTTAGAAGATGCAAAATCACTTGGCTTAATACAAGAAGGGTTTTCCGATCCTGTAGAAGCTGTGAAAGGGGCGGATTTAGTTGTTTTAGCCTTGCTAGTGCGTGCCACTCAAAAAG
>LJRV01000729.1 GCA_001612575.1 Streptobacillus notomytis | reverse complement strand
GTGGTGGCGGAGGCTACGGCGGCGGTGGTGGACGTTTTGGCGGTGGCGGTGCTTCAGGCTCATGGTAACAACATCAGAAACAACCCAAATTATTACTCAGCCAAAAATTGAGGAATCTGTAGAGCCCAGTTTAAAACGTTGGTTTAAGCATTTTTGTTATTTACCAGCAAGTAGCAGATATTTCTCCAAACAAGACAAACAAGTTATTGCTGAGGCTGTACAGCAAGCAGAGCATGGACACGTTGGCGAAATACAGGTTGTCATAGAAGGCCATATCCCATGTTCACAAGCGTATAGAC
>LJRV01000728.1 GCA_001612575.1 Streptobacillus notomytis | reverse complement strand
TACAATATCAGGATCACCATATGGAACCACCATTCCACCCAAGTTACCTTCATACATGACTTTCCGCTTTACGCCTTTATCTTTGTAAGTCACTGTTGAAAGCTGTAAGCCAACACGAGAATCTAACGCCAGATGCAAACACCAGTTCCCCCCATGTATGGTTTGATCAGTAATGCTACAGTTTTTGCCCTCAGGTTCTGTAATATTGAGTGGTTTTCGCTTACTTTCTACGGGCTTATTCGACATATAAGGTCGATTTGCCATTGGCACAGGAATGATCGCCCCTTCTTCAATCTTGATAATTTTTTCTTTATCTAAATCGACTACAGCAACTAGGTTCTCAATAGGATGCGCCCAATAGTTGCC
>LJRV01000727.1 GCA_001612575.1 Streptobacillus notomytis | reverse complement strand
CGCGGAGACTTCATTATGAGCAACTCAACTTCTACCCCAAATACTGGTTTAAGCTACAAAGATGCAGGTGTCGACATTGAATCGGGAGACGCATTAGTCGATCGAATCAAATCTGTTGCCAAGCGCACCTCCCGTCCTGAAGTGATGGGCGGCCTTGGTGGTTTTGGTGCACTTTGTAAAATTCCTAAAGGTTATGAAGAACCTGTTCTCGTATCTGGCACGGATGGTGTGGGTACCAACTTACGTTTAGCACTGAATTTAAACCGTCATGACACGAT
>LJRV01000726.1 GCA_001612575.1 Streptobacillus notomytis | reverse complement strand
AAAACTCTATAGCAATAGGAACAGATTTTTACTCTAATGTTGACTATGATTATGATAGTAAAGTAATGTTAGGTGGAAATCAAAGATCTGCTGAACTTAGATTATTTGGAGACTTAGATAATTATGGAGAAGTAGGAAGTACAGAAGATAAAAGAGGTCTGTATGGATTTGACTTAAATGGAGTAGCTAAAACTATTCTAGGACTTGGAGAACATGAACCACAATCTTATGTAAAGGATGGGAAAAAAGGAGATTACTTAAACAGTGGAGATTATTTCTCATATTACAAAACTTACATAGATGGTATAGAACAAGGATTAAACAATGCCAAGGATCAAGGTAAAGAAACAAACGCACTAAGAATAAAAACAGAAGAAAAAAACGGAGTAAAAGACATAGCTAAAAGTAGTGGAAAAAATGCTATAGTTATAGGAAGTAAATCAGGAGCCTTTGGAGACAATGCTATAGCATTAGGAAGAGGTTCATTTTCACTTAAAGAAAATTCTATATCAATTGGATCTTATTCATACACTAAAGATAAAAATTCAATAGCTATAGGTATAGCATCAAGAGCATTAGCAGAAGGTTCAATAACATTTGGAAATGGAGCAGGGATAGATATCAAAGGTAAGAATTCTATGGTTTATGGACATGGATCAGTAGCTTATGCTCCAAATTCAGTAATACTAGGAATAAACTCACGTCTATGGGGAGATGGAGGAGACTCTATTATCATAGGAAATGATGCTATTGTAGATAATTTAAAAGAAAATAATAAATTAGTAGATGGACACAATGGGAAATCAGTATTAGCATTAGGAAATAAAACAAATGCAACATTAGATAACTCA
>LJRV01000725.1 GCA_001612575.1 Streptobacillus notomytis | reverse complement strand
CTATACGGCAGCCACATCAGCAGAGCAGGCCAAAATCGTATTTAGCGATGCAAAAAAGATGGTGGAATACTCGCCAAAAATGCGTACTCGTTTCGGTATTGAATTTTCGCAATACACAGTGTTCCAGACAGAAACAAACAGTGTGCTTAAAGCGTTATCACAAGATAGGGCGGGAACAAAAGACGGTCTAAATGTGCATGGTGCCATTATTGATGAATTACATGCCCATAAAACGGCAGATATGTATGACATTCTTTCTCATGGTATTGCTGCCCGTGAAGAGCCACTAATTGCTGCAATTTCTACGGCTGGTGATGATACAAC
>LJRV01000724.1 GCA_001612575.1 Streptobacillus notomytis | reverse complement strand
GTTAAACAACATATTGATCAACATGGGCAGTGGTTGTAGTCGCTCCGAATATCCTGACTTTTATAAAGAAAAAATAGTGACCCGAATCCGGGACTTCAGTAACAGTTCTCCAAGAGAAAGTGTAAGTCGCCAGCAGGAGCATGTTCAATGATTTTTGAATGGATGTCTGATCCTTCTGCTTGGGTAGGCCTGGTTACTCTGGTCGTTCTGGAAATTGTACTGGGTATTGATAACCTGGTAT
>LJRV01000723.1 GCA_001612575.1 Streptobacillus notomytis | reverse complement strand
CTTTAAACAGCTCATTTTTAAGATGAGCTTAAGAGGATAAATCGGAGCCTTGAAAGAAGCTAATAACCAGATGGATTTAAAGTACCATCGCAGCAATCCAGCCGAAGATAAGCAGCGGAATATTAAAATGGATAAATGTAGGTATCACTGTATCCCAAATGTGATCATGCTGACCATCTATTCCCAAACCGGCAGTAGGCCCTAAAGTAGAATCTGAAGCAGGAGAGCCGGCATCACCTAGAGCAGCCGCTGTACCAATCAATGCAACTGTGGCTAAAGGACTCAAACCGAACTGTACAC
>LJRV01000722.1 GCA_001612575.1 Streptobacillus notomytis | reverse complement strand
ATGTGCATAAGAGACAGCCGGCAATCCGGTACGTCGTGAAATCACTGATATCTTAAGTCCAAAGTTGCGCTATGATGAACGCGAGCAAGCGTGTAAGCCGTTAAATATTTTAATTGTGGGTGGCTCTTTATGTGCAAAAGCACTGAATGAACGCTTACCTCCGGCATTAAAACAACTTGAAGTTCCACTGAATATTTTCCATCAATGTGTTCAGCAACAGTTTGAAGCACCTCAAGCTTTGTACGCAGACGCACCAGCAAATTTGACC
>LJRV01000721.1 GCA_001612575.1 Streptobacillus notomytis | reverse complement strand
ATAACTGGCAAACCGCTCGCCATTGCTTCCAAAGCTACGTTACCAAACGTTTCAACTTGGCTTGCAAATACAAAGACATCGGCACTTTCATATGCGACTGCCAAATCGTGCCCGCGCAAACTACCCGTAAAAATAACATTTTTCGCTTCAGGTAGTGCTTTTAATCGAGCAAGATCCGGGCCATCTCCCACCACAACCAGTTTAGTTTTCTGTTGCTGAATGTTTTGCATAGCTGCGTAACTCTCAACGATCAGCTGGACTTCTTTTTCCGGTGATAAACGACCTACATACAACATGACACGTGTATCGGAATCAACGCCCCATTGCTGGCGTAAGTTTTCTGAGCGATGTTTTGGTGAAAAACG
>LJRV01000720.1 GCA_001612575.1 Streptobacillus notomytis | reverse complement strand
TCAAGTATTAGCAGATGCAGCAGTTGAAGGAAAAGTGCAAAGACTAGAAGGGCCTAAAGAAAAAGTAACTATAAGTAAGAAAAAACCAGCAGGAACAGGATATAAAAATTATAAGGATTTAAGTTTATACTTAGGTGAAGATGACCGTAACTAATAGACGCCATGTAGTATATAAGGGGAGTAATCCCCTTGTATTTTACTTAGGGGAGATAAAAGGAAAGGTACGTTTATTCATGGTTTCAGGACCGTCAGGATATGGAAAATCTACTGTTGCGAAGCTTGTAAGAGATATTTTAAATATACCTTTAGCAAGTTCTGTAACTACCCGTAAAATGAGAACTGGATAAGTTGATGGTAAGAATTATTACTTTATAACGAAGGAAGAATTTGAACAAAAGAGTAATGAAAATTGATTATTTGAATATGCAAAAGTTCATGGAAATTATTATGGTACGTTAAATTCAGAAATTGAAAAACATTTAGAA
>LJRV01000719.1 GCA_001612575.1 Streptobacillus notomytis | reverse complement strand
TGCTAGGGTTTATTGCCACTGATGTACCTATTAGTTGTGAGCTGGTACAGCATCTGTTGAAAACTACTGTGGAACAGTCCTTCAACCGCATTACTATTGATGGCGATACATCAACCAATGATTCATGTATTTTGGTGGCTACCGGTCAGGCTGGCGGAGCAGAAATTACCAGTCTGGAAGATGAGCGCTATCAAACTGTAGTTGAGGTTTTAACCTGCATCATGAAACGGCTGGCCCAACTCATCATTCGTGATGGAGAAGGGGCAACCAAGTTTATGACTGTGGCGGTCGAAGGCGGGGCAGATACCCAAGAATGTTGTGACGTTGCCTATAGTATTGCTCATTCACCTTTGGTAAAAACGGCTTTCTTTGCATCTGATCCGAACTGGGGACGAATTC
>LJRV01000718.1 GCA_001612575.1 Streptobacillus notomytis | reverse complement strand
TACACAAGGCGCGTATCATGAATCAACAACAAGTGGTTTCCCCACCTCAGTTAATTTCCCAAGATCAAATAGCACGTCGCTTTATGACAAAACTCGCTTGGCTCATGGCAGGCGGGATGTTTATTGTTGGATTTGTTTTAGGTTATTTAGGTGCATTAATGCCCTCTATTACAGCCGATTTGCATTTATCAACTACATGGCAAGGCTTAATTGGTGCAGCCTCACTCATTGGAATTTTCTTTGGTGCTCTAATTGGTTGCTATTTTTCAGATCGCTTTGGTCGTAAACCACTATTCA
>LJRV01000717.1 GCA_001612575.1 Streptobacillus notomytis | reverse complement strand
TGCTCCTATTACTAAACTTTGTTTATTTTCTGATTTTGCATTAAATCCTATTGCTACATTTTCTAACCCCTTACCATATGTTTTTCCTCCAGCACCTATTATTACTGAATGTTCCGTATTATATGCGTTATCATATTTTGATAATATTATATTGTTTTTACTATTATATTCTCCATCATTGCTAGAGCTGCCTGATTTTCCAACAGTCCCAGTACCATCATTTATTGCTAACCATGCACCATGAGATATTGTTGTTACTCCTATAAAACCTAACATCATATACCGTATAACTGTTCTATCATTTATACTTACTTTTTCCTTTAAAGAACTTTTTAAATGTTTTCTTAACTCCTGTATTTTTTTCATCCTTTTTCTTCATCCCTTTTTAATTTATTTCTCAATTTTTATATATTTATTAAAATATTTTTCATCCACATTTTCTTCTGTTAGACTCTCTAAAAAGATTTCTGATAAATCTTTTCCCATTAAACTAACTTTTAAAATTTTCATATTATTCAATTTTTCTACCTTTTTATTAATATTTTTCATTTCATATGTT
>LJRV01000716.1 GCA_001612575.1 Streptobacillus notomytis | reverse complement strand
GTATTTTCTCCAAATGCTATTGCATCAGGAAATAAGACACTAGTTTTATCAGAAGGTGGAGCAGCATACGGATTTTCAGCTATTTCAGGAGGACAAAACTCTATAGCAATAGGAACAGATGTTTATTCTAATATTGACTACGATTATGATAGTAAAGTTAAATTAAAATCTAATTCAGAGACTGTAAATACAAATCTATTTGGAAATTTAAATGATTATGGAGATGTTGGAAGTAAAGAAAATAAAAGAGGTTTATACGGTTTTGACTTAAATGGTGTAGCAAAAACTATCTTAGGACTTGGAGAACATGAACCGCATAGTAATGTAAATGGAGCAAAAAAAGAAAGTTATTTAAAAAGTGGAGATTATTTTATAGGAGCTAAAAGCTATATAGACGGTATAGAAAAAGCTTTTGTAGAAGCAAAAGATGACAAAGATACAAAAACAGATATATTAAAAATAAAAACAGAAGAAAAAAACGGAGTAAAAGACATAGCTAAAAGCAGTGGAAAAAATGCTATAGTTATAGGAAGTAAATCAGGAGCCTTTGGAGACAATGCTATAGCATTAGGAAGAGGTTCATTTTCACTTAAAGAAAATTCTATATCAATTGGATCTTATTCATACACTAAAGATAAAAACTCTATAGCTATAGGTATAGCATCAAGAGCATTAGCAGAAGGTTCAATAACATTTGGAAATGGAGCAGGGATAGATATCAAAGGTAAGAATTCTATGGTTTATGGACATGGATCAGTAGCTTATGCTCCAAATTCAGTAATACTAGGAATAAA
>LJRV01000715.1 GCA_001612575.1 Streptobacillus notomytis | reverse complement strand
GCTGAAGGCGTGAGATTCAAATGCTCGGCTGCTTTGGCAACATTGCCAAAACGGGCGGTTTGTTCAAAAGCCTGTAAGGTTTTAATTGAGGGCATTTGGTTGAAATTGTTTTCACTGCTATCCATGAAATGATCCGTTTTTATCCCTAAAACTTATTTTAAAATAGTATAGGCATGAATTTTTTTCATGTCTTGTTGAATTTGAGCTGATTGCTGGGCTTTGTGCAAAAAGGGATTCTAAGTCAGAACTCAGGAAATAAAGCGTAAAAGAGGATTCACCATGTTACTACAAGGAAAAGTGGCATTAATTACCGGTGCAGCATCAGAA
>LJRV01000714.1 GCA_001612575.1 Streptobacillus notomytis | reverse complement strand
AGGTAATGCAGGTATCCCTACTTCTAAAATAGCTTCTTCTGCTGCACTAATCATAGAATTTTCTACTTCAGACTGTGATTTCTCTACTAATTCTTCTATCTTAGTAGGATGTATTCTACCATCTTGTATTAATTTTTCAAGCGTTAATCTTGCACCTACCCTTCTTACACCATCAAATGATGAAAGTACTACAGCTTCTGGAGTGTCAGCTATAATTAAATCTACACCTGTAGCAGCCTCTAACGCCCTTATATTTCTCCCCTCTTTACCAATTATTCTACCTTTCATTTCTTCGCTAGGTAATTGTACAACTGAAATAGTGGCATCTGCAACATAATCTGAAGCAGACTTATTAATAGCTATTGCAATAGCTGATTTGGCTAATCTATCTTTTTCACTTTCCAAATTATGTTCATAATCGTTAATTAAACGAGCTTTATCATATTCTCATTCATCCTC
>LJRV01000713.1 GCA_001612575.1 Streptobacillus notomytis | reverse complement strand
GGTATGAGGAAAGCATGTTCTATGGTCACCATAGTGGTTCTACCTTCTTATATTTCTTATGCAGGAATTGGGTACATCTGATCAATTGTCTGGGCTACAGCCACGACATTCTCAGCGTACATAATTGATGAGTGGTCACCAGGCAAATCGACTTGTGTCAACGTGTCTTTGACTAGTTGATCCCAACCTAAACTTTCTCCAAAGTCTTCCTGCTCATCTTTGGCCTTGACCAAAAGTATTGGAAAATCTTCAGGTTCTGGGAAATAGGTCTGGAGTGCGATGCCATTCGCCAAATAAGTATCAAAGTAAAGTCGGAAATCTGATGGG
>LJRV01000712.1 GCA_001612575.1 Streptobacillus notomytis | reverse complement strand
CATTTAACTGAAAGTGCGGACTGTTTAATATTTCTTCTATACTGCTCTCTGTCTTTGGCTGAGCTGTAATAGTTACTGCTAGATAGCGAGCCTTATGAATATTCGGATTTACGCCGTTTTCATAAGAAAAGTTCATTGGATCAAGAATATATTTATCTACTTCCTTGCGCTCTTCCTGTGGTAATACTACAACAAACTCAGAGCCAAAACCGTCACGACGGTTAATTGAACGTAGCCCTGAGAAGTTAAGGTTATAACTTGAAAGCAATTGTTCTAGTGGCTGGTTTTTAAGCTGTGGGTATTGATCTACATTAATACTGTAGATACTTTTACCCACCTTGATTTGGGGTGAAACCGTTTTACTAGGATGGCGTAAACTATAAG
>LJRV01000711.1 GCA_001612575.1 Streptobacillus notomytis | reverse complement strand
CGGGATTAGAGTTATTGCAAACACTCTGGATGTAACGCATTACAATGAAGTTCTTGAAGTATTTAAGGCGTTTAAGCAAGAGTTCGGAAAAATTGATCGAATTATTGTAAATGCAGGAGTGGGTGAAGGCCGCCGTATTGGTAAGGGAAATTTTGAAGTTAACCGTGCTACAGCAGAAACTAACTTTATTTCTGCTTTAGCCCAGTGTGAAGCAGCTGTGGAAATTTTCCGTGCACAAAATGCCGGTCATCTTGTCGTAATCTCATCCATGAGTGCTATGCGTGGCTTGCCAAAGCACCTTTCTACCTATGCTGCCAGTAAAGCGGCTGTAGCGCATCTGGCAGAAGGAATCCGTGCTGAACTTTTAAATACTCCCATCATGGTTTCAACAATTTTCCCTGGTTATATTCGAACCGAACTGAATGAAGGGGCTAAAAAA
>LJRV01000710.1 GCA_001612575.1 Streptobacillus notomytis | reverse complement strand
ATTATGTCCGCTATGGTTCGGACAAAGCGGATGTAACCGCAGTTTTTACTTATCAGGACAATAGCCCTGCCGCAAAATGGTTAAAAGAACATGAACTAGATGATGATTCAGGGGAAATTCATTTACGCCGGGTTATTTTTGCAACTGGCCGTAGCAAAGCATGGGTAAATGGCCGTCCAAGTAGTCTCTCTGAGCTTAAAGAATTAGGCCGCTTATTGGTTCAATTGTATAGCCAGCACAGCCAACAACAACTACTTGAACTTGTCTCTTTTACCCATCTGACGCTGCC
>LJRV01000709.1 GCA_001612575.1 Streptobacillus notomytis | reverse complement strand
TACTCAAAGTAACCGTGCTGAATGAACAGCATATGGCTGACCTGGGCATGGGTGCGTTCCTGGCGGTCAGCAAGGGTTCCGAGCGTCCGGGCCGCATGATTACCCTGGAATACAAGGCCAATCTTGAACAGGCACCTATTGTACTGGTTGGTAAGGGCATTACCTTTGATACCGGCGGTTTTTTCCTGCAACCGGGTGCTGGCATGGTGGAAATGAAATTCGATATGTGCGGTGCAGCCTCAGTCTTTGGGACCGTGCGTGCGCTGTGTGAATCACGCTTGCCAATTCATGTGGTGGCGGCCATTGCGGCAGCTGAAAATATGCCATCGGGTAAAG
>LJRV01000708.1 GCA_001612575.1 Streptobacillus notomytis | reverse complement strand
AACAACGGCAACACTTCAGGTGGTGTGATTGGTTCTGGCGACTCAGGCAACGGCTCTGGTGATGGCTTATTAAATGGTATTTCATCAGGTAACGGTGAACATAATTATGGCATTGGCAACGGTAATGGCGATGATGTTGACGTTGTTGCCCCTATCACTACACTACTTAATGTATTAGGCAACTCTTTCTCATTTATTGGTGGTGAATGTACAGGCGATATCTTAGGTC
>LJRV01000707.1 GCA_001612575.1 Streptobacillus notomytis | reverse complement strand
AACTTTTCCTACTAAACTTATTGTTCCATTTTCTCCAAACTCTTTTTTTAATCCATACCCTACATATGCTTTAAATAGAAAACCTTTATGATAGCCTGAATATGTCTATAGCCTCTTCATCAGGAAAGTCTTGATTTCTTAAATGATAATGACTTATGTTTATTCCTGTTAGTATATTATCTTTGTAATCTTCTCTTTCTATTAAAGTATTATTATATTCTATTCCTGCTCCTATTGTTAATCCATAAGGAAGAGATCTTTTTCCTCTTCCTGAAAACCAGGTAGATATATATGTATCAAAGTCTGTAATTAGTGTAAACTTTCTTCCTAAATCATAGTTTAGTTTTCCTTCTATTTCATATCTATGTTCTCTTTGTCCTGGCATATTACTCCAATGCCATGCTTCAAAAGAACTATACTTTCCATTTACATTTATATCTAAATACCTTAATTTCTTCTCATATCCATAGCTTATTCCTACACTTTTATCATAGTTTACTTTTATTTCTAAATTCCCATATTCTTTAAAGTTTAAACCTAATGATAAATAGCTAT
>LJRV01000706.1 GCA_001612575.1 Streptobacillus notomytis | reverse complement strand
GGCAGCGTCAGATGTGTCTAAGAGACATGAATTTTACAGCCGCAAAATTTATGTGTATCAGTCTTCTTTTAAGAAAAATAAATAATTATATTTTTTACCGTGATCCACCCATTCCAGAAAATAAGGCTTTATCTATCGGATCCACCTTTAGCCGAATTATCTCTATAGATCAGTTATATATTTTCAGGGACACTGAGCAGCCTGAAAAGACTTGGTATTTTTACCACGCATGCATTGGTATGAACGTTGGGTATTTACCTGTTCCCAGTTATTTTCAATATGTTTGAAACTATAAATAGATGTCGCTTATAAACATCTCCGAGCCCACG
>LJRV01000705.1 GCA_001612575.1 Streptobacillus notomytis | reverse complement strand
TACCCGTCGTGGCGTGACCACTGTATTCGCTGGTCTGGTAATCGATGTCGCCAATTTTCCAAACCGCGTCATGATCACTCTGGATGATGGTACAGCGCGTGTGGAAGTCAGCTGTAACCATGAGCGTTTCCAACGATTTAAAGATATTATCCAGCCTGAAAAAGTCGTAGTCATTGAGGGAGAAATTTATGAGCGCGAAGTTTATGAACGCCCGATGGCGCGTCTCAGCAAGGCTTTTAGCTTAAATGAAATCCGTCAGAAGCGAGCAAACAGCATCAAGATACAGC
>LJRV01000704.1 GCA_001612575.1 Streptobacillus notomytis | reverse complement strand
GTTGGTGAAGAAAGCGTAGAAACTATTCTGGCAGCCAAGGAATATCAGGCTGCAGCCTATGAAGACAATAAAAATGACCTGATCTATGAAGTGGCCGATCTATGGTTCCACAGTCTGGTCATGCTCGGCTATTTCAATCTGGACCCGCAACTGATTCTGAATGAGCTGGCGCGCCGTCAGGGCTTATCCGGTCTGGTGGAAAAAGCCAACCGTCCTCAGGCTTAAGCTGTCGCCCTGTGTCTGAGCTGAAGAAACCGACCGCCACCTATGAGCAGGCCACTGCCATTGATAACGCACGTCTGGGCAAATCCTTCAAGGTGATTGCCTATGCCGGCACAGGGAAAACCACCACCCTACAGATGATCAGTGAAGCCATGCC
>LJRV01000703.1 GCA_001612575.1 Streptobacillus notomytis | reverse complement strand
TTACTAAACTTTTTGAAGCTAATACTGTTGCTCATAGAAAGTGGTTTAATTCATCCGGCAAAAAGATTTCTAATTCACATGCAGATTGTTCTTGGCCTTCTAAGCCTAAACACACACAGGCAGGGTTAATATATAAACGCGTTTGATCTACATAAGCACCACGTACTGATAAATCATATGCATAAACATCATATTCAACAGTAATTAACTCGTTATCGGTGTTAAATAAACGCCAGCGATTTTTTTCAGTCTTTTTAATATTGTGCATGCGTCCAGCTTCATCATGTGCCTTTACTGCCTCGATGTGCTTAGAAAACTCTCGAATGAGATAACTGCCCGGAATCCACGTTG
>LJRV01000702.1 GCA_001612575.1 Streptobacillus notomytis | reverse complement strand
GGTCCAGAGCCTTCTGAACAGGCTTTAGTGCTTATTGCCAGCTATGGTGAAGATGCAACGACTGCGGCCTTACGCTATCAGATCAATCCGAAACAGGTAGTGTGTATTGACCTGCTATACGGTTTTAATAAACATCGTACTCTTATGCCAACCCTCATCACTGACTCAAAACATAAGACAGCAGCACATTCCATTTTTAATCTGGATGGCACTTCACTTAGCATGATTCAGGAAAGTACCGGCTTCGTAGCACAGCGTGTACTGGCCATGATCGTCAATCTGGGCTGTGACATTGCCCAGCAGGGTGTGGCCAGTGTTGAGGATATTAACGCTGC
>LJRV01000701.1 GCA_001612575.1 Streptobacillus notomytis | reverse complement strand
GCTTTACGCCGCTATCAAAACAAGCGTAATGAACGTGCCAATGAATTGGTGCTTCGTGCGCGCAAACGCTGTGACGTAACGCATATGAAAGATGAAACGGTCACGCAGGCATGGTATGCAGAACTACGCCGTGAACAAGGCGGACATATTATGCAGGGGATTATTAGCAATATTGTGGGTAATCCACTCGATTAAAAACAAAAACAGCAAGGAGTTTTCCTTGCTGTTTTATCTTCTAAATAAAAATTTTAGAAGTGGTATTTAACC
>LJRV01000700.1 GCA_001612575.1 Streptobacillus notomytis | reverse complement strand
GTCCTGTATTAAGCATTACGCGCTTATGTTTGCCAGCAAGAATATTTTGTTTAATTTGACGATTTTCTGCAATTTGTTGTGCGAAGGTCTGCACAAGCGGGTATTTAGCTTTATAACTGAATTGGTAAACTAACTGGTGTTTGTTTTGTATTGCTTTGAGTTAGTATAGTATTTAAGGCATTTATTGGTCTTTTCCTTTGGAGTGAAACCTAATTAGTCCGATCATTTATTTGTGCGTTTTGTATCTATTCGTTGGCAAAGGTAGGCAAAAGTAAAACCAATAAAAGTTGCTAAAGTA
>LJRV01000699.1 GCA_001612575.1 Streptobacillus notomytis | reverse complement strand
AGCAGCGATAAACGGAAACAGATAATAAATTTTTCGCCAACTTTTGCGCGGATCGCTTTGACAATTTCAACAGGAAAACGCATACGGTTTTCAATTTCACCGCCCCAACGGTCTGTACGCTGGTTTACATGGCGACTTAAAAACTGGTTAATCAGATATCCTTCCGACCCCATAATTTCAACGCCGTCGTAGCCTGCCTTTTTGGCAATGTCGGCACACTGTGCATAATCTTCAATGGTACTGAGAATATTTTTTTCAGAAAGTTGACGTGGCTTAAATGGTGAAATCGGTGATTTTATTGCACTCGAAGATACTACAAATGGCTGGTAACCATAGCGTCCCGCATGCAATATTTGCATCAAAATTTTTGAACCATGCTTATGGACGGCATGAG
>LJRV01000698.1 GCA_001612575.1 Streptobacillus notomytis | reverse complement strand
CTACTTGCTGGTTCGCACTATTAGCAGTCGCTGCACAGGTTGGTTTTTTGAAATATGCATAATCATACATATTTGCACTCGAGCCTTGCGTTGTTGTTGAGCCCGTAAAGTTATCCTGCTCAATTGACAGAGCATTAAAACCAAAATTACGAATTAAAATTGGCTTTGCTGCACTAAAACTAAGTTGAATAGCCGGTTTTATAACTTCAGTATTACTTTTATCAAGATACTTTAAATCAGCACCATCTAAACCCATTTTTTGAATATTTAAAGTGCCTTGTACGCCTTTAAATACTAACCAAAGTTTATTACCGCTATCGCTATTTTCAGCCCAACCACTTGGCTTAGTCGTGTCTGCTTGCACAAAACGTTTGTTAATTGCTAAACCAATGTGACAAAACTCTACGTTTTCACAAACTCCACCACTGCCATTATCAAATATACCGTTACTGGTTTGGTTTAAATTAAGCATGAGTGATAAATCAGCACCTGCTTGGCCATTGATTGCCTGTAATGCATCATTATCCAAGGTCTGTAACTCTGCATGAGTCACAGTTGCACAAAGAGCATAGAGTAAAGCAGTTATTTTTTTCATCGCGTTACCCTCCTCTTAGAGACCTTTAGTTGTCAGTTTTAAATGCTGAATTAAAACACCATCAAT
>LJRV01000697.1 GCA_001612575.1 Streptobacillus notomytis | reverse complement strand
TCATTTACAGAGTTAATATCATTAAGTGCCATTACCTTATTTTTACCTCGAACATACTCAATCTTACTATCATTGTCTAGATCATATAGCTCAGTTATAACATTTGAACATCTGTTATGTCCCTGACGAATATCCGCGGGTACTACGCTGTACTGAAACGGATCTTTGCCATTATGTGCATCTCTATTATAAGTTGCAATTAAATATTTACCTTTAAGTTTATGCATCCTGGACCCTAAAGTGTTTTGATTAGCTATATTTAC
>LJRV01000696.1 GCA_001612575.1 Streptobacillus notomytis | reverse complement strand
TAATTCCCTTTGCTTTCTAACTTAGATATTCTTTCAAGTAATGCCGTTATTGTTTCTTTATGTTCTCTGTTTTCTGACTTTAAATCTATTAATTCTTTTTCAAAGCCTTTTATCTTTAATTCATGTTCATACACTTTCTCATCTAATAAGTTTATATTCCCATTTCTTTGTAAAGATAATAACTCTTTACTTCTCTTTTCTATATTATCAAATTGATAGCCTATTCCTGCTCCTAATGATACATGTCCTCTCGTATTTATTGATCCTCCTGCTCTATAAACTAACTTTTCATTTGAGCCTGATAATCCTATTGCAAATGCATGTTCTCCATTATAATATCCATATGATCCTGACAGGTTATGACCTTTAGCATTTACTTGAGCTAAATTTGACATTGCTATTGCATTTGCTATCCCACTATTTGCTGCTATTCCTTTTGATATATCTTCTTTTACTTTATCTGATATATCTATACTTACTTCACTTCCACTTGCTTTTGTTTTAATGTGTTCTGATCCTTTAATACTAAAGTTTAAACCTCCATTTTTATTTAACTTTTGAGCTTCTGTACTTCCACTATCTCCACTAATTGATATAGTATTATTTCCTAATTTATCTACTTTTTTATCAACATATTTGTGTAAAGACTTTAATTGAGCTACATTTACTGCATCTGTATCTAATGTCCCTGCTGCTAGTCCTGTTATCTGTCTTGTTATTCCTTTTTCTATATCTCCTATTGATACTTCTCCATAATGTGATTTCCAAGCACTTGCTATTTTTAAATATTTTCTATACTTTTCTTCAAGATCTTTATTTAAATTATTATTATTCATAGACTTATCATTATTTTTATTTGAGTTATTCTTTTTCAACGAGTCTTCAATTTCTTTTTCTAAGTTTAAGTATTCATCATATTTATCTTTTGTTAACTTATCTTTTAAATCTACATTTTTATCCGTTAACGCATCATATCCAAATCTATCCTTATTATTTCTTTCTTTTGCTACTGAATAAGACCCCAATGCAACAGAGTTGTGAGATTT
>LJRV01000695.1 GCA_001612575.1 Streptobacillus notomytis | reverse complement strand
GTCAAAGAATAAACCTAATCCATTTTCTCGTGCATAAATACCTAAAACAGCTTGAATAGGTACGTAAATATCTTTTGAAACGCCGCCAAAGCTTTCTGAAAATGGAATCGCATAATTGCTAATGAGTAGTTGATGTAACGGATAAGGCACAATGTATACAACAATTTGTCAATCGTTTACAATCTGTTGTGGTACATCAGTGTGCGGTTGTGTTGCATCAACGAGTAAATAAGGTGTGAGTTGATTGTCACAAATCCATTCATAGATTGCACGAGCAAGATAAGGACGTGCAGAGCAACGCCAATATATTTGGCGTCTTGAAAATGATTGGTTTAAGTTGGCCGATCATATGCTTAGACATGCAGATACGTTAAATGTAGAA
>LJRV01000694.1 GCA_001612575.1 Streptobacillus notomytis | reverse complement strand
GTTGGGTGGAGCGATTGGTACAGGGCTGTTTCTTGGTATATCACAATCGATTAAATTGGCAGGTCCATCGGTAATCTTGGGTTATGCGATTGCAGGATTTATTGCTTTTTTAATGATGCGCCAGCTCGGTGAAATGGTCGTAGAAGAACCTGTAAGTGGGTCTTTTAGCCACTTCGCTTACAAATATTGGGGACCTTTTGCAGGCTTCATGTCAGGATGGAATTACTGGGTACTCAATGTACTTGTGTGTATGGC
>LJRV01000693.1 GCA_001612575.1 Streptobacillus notomytis | reverse complement strand
CGGTAGGGGATCTATATGCGGCGTTAACGCTTCATCTCGTTGTAATAACGTATAAAGATGTTCGAGTTGCTGCTGAGTGGTATTTAAATCAAGTGGACTGATTTTGCCATGCTCTAATTTAAAACATTGATATTCGGCTGCCTGTTCAAGCAATTCTTCACGGCTTCCGGTCACAATAATTTGTAAGCGTGTGAATGCGCGATGAAGACGATTTAAAATTTCTGAGCAATGTGCTGAATCTAGTTGTGAATCGATCTGGTCAATTAACAAAACTCCTTCACCTTCAAGACAAGGGTCTAAGCTCAACGGATTGAGCAAACAAAGCCTGCGAACCACATCGCCTACGAGTGCAATCCATGTTTTAGTGGTATTGGAAAGTTGTTGAAAGGCCACGACTTCACCCTTGTAATGTGCCATAAGTTGAAGTTTTGGGTGATATTGCAAATAAAAGTCTTTAAGCTCAGGAAAAATAATCTTTAACGCCGATTTTAATGCGTACAAATTAGGTGAAGGAAGCTGTTTAGGATGTCCTGCCAATTCAAGTTGTAGCTGACGTAAAATTTCTTCCTGATCTTGTGAATTGGATTGTTTTGAAATAATTCGCTG
>LJRV01000692.1 GCA_001612575.1 Streptobacillus notomytis | reverse complement strand
TAAATACACTTTGATTGATACAGCAGGTGTATGCCGTAAAGGTAAAGTTGATGAAATGATTGAGAAATTCTCAATTGTGAAGACTTTACAAGCGATGAAAGACGCACATGTGGTGGTGGTTGTAGTTGACGCCCGTGAAGGTATTGTTGGGCAAGACTTACATTTAATTGGCTATGCGCTGGAAGCTGGGCGTGGCATGGTCATTGCGATCAATAAATGGGACAACATGAGTGAATACGACCGCAAGCAGTGTAAGCT
>LJRV01000691.1 GCA_001612575.1 Streptobacillus notomytis | reverse complement strand
AGGTAAAAGTACAATGAAAATTAAAATTATTAATCCTAATACCACCCAAAGCATGACTGACAAAATTGCTGCATCAGCAAAGATAGTCGCAAATTCTGATACTCAAATTATTGCTGTAAGTCCTCAAATGGGCCCTGCAACAATTGAAAGTTATTATGATGAAGCTCTAAGTGCAGTAGGTGTGTTAGAAGAAATACGCCAAGGTGAACAGCTAAATGTAGATGCCTATATTATTGCCTGTTTTGGTGATCCTGCGCTTTATGCTGCCCGTGAAATGACTTCAGCTCCTGTGATTGGGATCGCAGAAGCAGCTATGCGAACTGCAAGTTATGTCAGTACTGGTT
>LJRV01000690.1 GCA_001612575.1 Streptobacillus notomytis | reverse complement strand
AAATGATGAAGTCGGACCCTGACTTTAAAGATATGGCAGAAGAAGAAATTCAAGCAAATAAAGCATTGCTTGAAGAATTAGAAAGCCAACTTAATATTTTGATGATTCCAAAAGATCCAAATGACTCTAATGCTGCATATTTAGAAATTCGTGCTGGGACGGGCGGTGATGAAGCTGCAATTTTCTCAGGCGATTTATTCCGTATGTATAGCAAATATGCCGAATCGCAAGGTTGGCGTATTGAAGTCCTTTCTGAAAATGAAGGCGAGCATGGTGGTTTTAAAGAAGTCATTTGCCGTGTAGATGGTGATGGTGTGTATGGCCGCTTAAAGTTTGAAAGTGGCGCGCATCGTGTACAACGTGTAC
>LJRV01000689.1 GCA_001612575.1 Streptobacillus notomytis | reverse complement strand
TTTCGGATGCTCTACAGCAATGGGTTGAAGATACCGATGTCGATGGTTTTAACTTAGCCTACATTTTGGCGCATCAAACCTTTGCCGATGTAGTTGAGTTTATTGTGCCTGAGTTGCAAAAACGTTGGGTATATCAAACCTCATATGCACAAGGAACATTAAGAGAAAAACTATTTGGTGCTGGGCCATATTTGCCTGAAAATCACCGAGGTGCAAAATATCGTAATCTAAAAGAGTTAAAACTTGCTGAGGCGAGTTAAATATTTTGGAAAGTCTTTAAATAAATAGCTGGTTAATGCCAGCTTTTATTTTTTCTTTTTATATCGATTTTACTGCTGAGTTAATAATGAAAAG
>LJRV01000688.1 GCA_001612575.1 Streptobacillus notomytis | reverse complement strand
TTTCTAGACCTAAGCGGCCTCTAGAGTCACATTCACATGCCTGTACAAAAGCTTCGACCCGTTCCGGACGGCGTAAAACGTCTAAACGTTGCAGCAGGCGCCATAAGGTTCCAGGTTTTAGAGTTAAAGCCTGATGGCATTTTAAGTGTTCTTTGCAGACTGCCAGAGCCAGTTGCTTGGTAGTAGCAGGAACTTTTAAACGATCGCATACAGCAGTTACGGGTTTTACACCCCGTTCTTCATGCATGCTATGGCGGGGTAGAATAT
>LJRV01000687.1 GCA_001612575.1 Streptobacillus notomytis | reverse complement strand
AGAGTTGTCCTCATCTTTATTAGGGCCAAACAGCTATTAGCTTTGGATATCATCTTTCGCTTTTTTTAGATCTTTCATGACTTCAACAATGGTTTTTCCTTCTTGTTTATTAATGAAATTAAATATCCACCTCACAATTGCCCAACCAGGTAAGCCACAAATAAAGAAGAATCCACCTAAAGTGATCATTCCCCATATATCTGTCACCCACTCATGTAAATTCCATTTCATGATAATGAATGAGCCACCAGTCAAGCTTGAAACAACCGTA
>LJRV01000686.1 GCA_001612575.1 Streptobacillus notomytis | reverse complement strand
CAAAAGATAGAGGGATAGCAATGGTGTTTCAAAACTATGCCCTATATCCACATATGAGTGTATATGAAAATATGGCATTTGGATTAAAACTAAAGAAGACACCAAAAGAAGAGATAGATAGAAGAGTAAAAGAAGCAGCAGAGAAATTAGAGATAACAGAACTATTAGATAGAAAACCAAAGGAGATGTCAGGAGGACAAAGACAAAGAGTAGCCTTAGGACGTGCAATAGTAAGAGAACCCAAAGTATTCTTATTTGATGAACCATTATCAAACCTAGATGCAAAATTAAGAGTATCAATGCGTGTTAGGATAACACAATTACATAAAGAGTTAAAGACAACAATGATATATGTAACGCATGATCAAGTAGAAGCAATGACAATGGGAGATAGGATAACAGTATTAAAGTTGGGAAGAATAATGCAGGTAGACACACCTTTAAACCTATATCATAGACCAGCAAATAAATTTGTAGCAGGTTTTATAGGATCACCGACAATGAACTTATTAGAAGGAGAGTTAGTTAAAATAGGAGAGAAGACATTTATAGATATAAATGGATCAAAGATAGAGATAGATCCTATTAAGGCAGATAAGGTAAAAGGTTATATAGGAAAGAGAGTAATATTTGGGATAAGACCAGAGAATATATATACAACGGAAGAAGAGAGTAGCTATACTCAACTAGGGGAGATATCAGTAGTAGAACAGATGGGAAATGAGGAGTATATCTACTTTAAGTTATCAGGTAAACAGTTAACATGTAGAATGAATGTAGATGGATTAATAGAAAGAAGGAAGCAAGGTACAGAGAGATTTTACTTTGATACAAGTAAGGCACATATATTTGATATAGAAACAGAAGAAAACATAAGCTTATAATTCTTTAATTTTTAAATCCCCATATGGGGATTTTTTTAATGTTGACAAAAATATATTTAAAAAGTATTATATTAGTATATGAA
>LJRV01000685.1 GCA_001612575.1 Streptobacillus notomytis | reverse complement strand
GGGTATTACTGCTTATGAACCTAAATTTAATTATCGTGAAATCTTCCAGCAACGTTCTCAAAGTATAGCCGAGTTTGCAGAAGGCACTACGGGCGAAAATGGAATGTGTTTAACTGATTTGCATAACAAATTTGCAGATGATATCCGTGATTTTCTTGCGACTAATGCTGGTAAAACAGTTATGGACTATCCTGGTCTCGCTGGTAATTTCCAAGAGAATCCAACGGTGAAGAAATTCTTGGCTGATAATCAGCCTGCTACTAAAAAAATTAATTCACCTGTTATGATTGTTCAGGGA
>LJRV01000684.1 GCA_001612575.1 Streptobacillus notomytis | reverse complement strand
TACTGGGTCGTCCAACGGCAAATATCACAAGCATTTTACAAAAACTGATCTAAAGTCAGCTTCAGTTTATGGGTGGATCTGACTCAGTTTCAGATCCATTTTCATGTCTAAATTGGCTTGTGTGCGTCGTTCAACATTACGCATCGTGGCATTAAATCCGGAAACTTTCTGCAAGGTCATTGGATCATTCAGATTTAATTGCGGCGCAAATTGATGTAGCAAGCGAACCTTTAACAGCTCATGAAATTCCAGAC
>LJRV01000683.1 GCA_001612575.1 Streptobacillus notomytis | reverse complement strand
AGATGGTTGCGGCTTATTATTGGCGATGCCAAAGCAATTTTTCCGTGATGAAGCAAAAAAACTGAGTGATATTACACTGAGTGAAATTTTTGCTGTGGGTACGGTATTTTTAAATATTGATCCAGCATTAGCACAGCACTCTAAAAATATTTTAACGAAAGAAATTGAGTCAGAAGGTTTACGTGTACTTGCTTGGCGTATCGTTCCAACAAACAACGATGCATTGGGTGAAATCGCGCTTCAATCTTTACCTGCTTTTGAGCAAGTCATTGTGAACTGTCCAATGGGTGTAACTGAGGTTGAATTTAACCGTAAGTTATTCTTGGCGCGTCGCCGTGCGGAACAACAACTCCAAAATGATCCGTTATTTTACGTGACTACGCTTTGCTCGACAGTTATTAGCTATAAAGGCTTAATGATGCCTGCGGCGATTGCCGAGTTTTATACAGACTTGGCAGATGAGCGTTTAAAATCACATATTGTGGTATTCCACCAACGTTTCTCTACAAATACATTACCGCGTTGGCCATTAGC
>LJRV01000682.1 GCA_001612575.1 Streptobacillus notomytis | reverse complement strand
GTATGGTTGCCATCAGTAAAACAGCATAAGCAGAAAGTGAAAGAATAATATGAGTATCTAAACCTAATGAATGCTGTTCAATAAACTGATCGGGACGGCTAAATGCAAAACCTAAAATAAGACCAATCGCCGCTACAGGAATGCCGAGCAAGTTTAACGGTACAATCGGGCGGAAAGTACTAAAAACTAAGCTTAACAACAACATAAGTCCTGATGTAAAAGACACCAGATTAAAAACATCGTAGTTAATTCCTGATGGCGTCAGCATGGCATGACATAAAACTGTGCCATGTAACAGCAGTGCTAAG
>LJRV01000681.1 GCA_001612575.1 Streptobacillus notomytis | reverse complement strand
ACGTAAACTTGAAAAACGATCCACTTGCGTTACAACGTTTGCAAGAAGCTGCTGAAAAAGCACAAATCGAGCTTTCTTCTTCGAATGCAACTGAAATCAACCTTCCATACATCACTGCTTATGCGACTGGTCCTAAGCACTTAGTGATCAACGTAACTCGTGCAAAACTTGAAGGTTTAGTTGCTGATTTAGTTGCTCGTTCTATCGAACCTTGTAAGATTGCTCTTAAAGATGCTGGTCTTTCGACTTCTGACATCTCTGACGTCATCTTAGTTGGTGGTCAGTCTCGTATGCCACTTGT
>LJRV01000680.1 GCA_001612575.1 Streptobacillus notomytis | reverse complement strand
GTTCTGAAGAAACAACGCTTGAGCAGATATTTGAAGTATTAGAAAAGATTTCCCCTCAAATTGCAGAATATGGGACATTTAATTTCTGTTTATCGAATGGGCAAGCTTTATTTAGTTATGCGATTACTAAATTACATTGGTTAGTTCGAGAATATCCATTCAATAATGCACATTTAATTGATTTAGATGTTGAGGTTGATTTTAGTCAGGTAACCACTCCTGAAGATCGAGTTGCAGTAATTACTACTGAGCCTTTAACTCATAATGAAACATGGATTGCTTATCAACCTGGTGAAATGATTTTATTTCAACATGGTAAACCTATAAAGAAAGCGATTACTCAAGTTGAAAGATTAATACGTGAAGAGAAAAATCCTGAACT
>LJRV01000679.1 GCA_001612575.1 Streptobacillus notomytis | reverse complement strand
TTGCTGATCATGAGAAAGTTGAACTTGTTATTCCAGTTACGGTCATTGATGATGCAGGTAATGAACCGATTCAATGCCAAATGTTATGGGCATGGTTACCTAAACGTAAGAAATAAAGATATAAAAAAGCCCAAATTCAAATTTGGGCTTTTTTATTACGATTCTTGAGAGGCAAGAAATTTCTGTTTCGCTTCCTCAGGAATCTGACGTTTGTTGCCTTTTACATCTACCGCAACAAAGGTAAAGACCCCTTCGGTAATACGAATTGGTTCACGAGAGTCATCATGACTATCCCAAACT
>LJRV01000678.1 GCA_001612575.1 Streptobacillus notomytis | reverse complement strand
AGATACACGGTTACGCCCTTCTGGAGAAGCTGGTCTGCTGGTGACCAGTTTAAAAGCCTTTGAACAATATCAATTAAAAAATGCCTGGCTTTGGGAGCATCAGGCATTGGTTCGGGCCCGTTCGATTGCTGGGGATGACAGTTTACGCCAAAAATTTGAGGCGTTACGCTGCCGTATTTTAACTCTGCCGCGTGATGAAAAATTTGTGCGTACTGAAGTTTTAAAAATGCGTCAGTAGATGAAAGCCCACCTGGGTTCTTCCAAAGAACAGAAACAAGGTGGAATTTTTCATTTAAAACAGGATGCGGGTGGTATCGTTGATATCGAATTTATGGCACAGTATATTGTGT
>LJRV01000677.1 GCA_001612575.1 Streptobacillus notomytis | reverse complement strand
AATGTTCCTTTTATACCTATAGTGTAATCTGAGTTACTATCATTTTTTAACACTAGTGTTCCATTTAATACATGTCAATGAGCATTATATTCTTGTTTTCCTGTTTATCTAAGCTTTACTTCTCCATTTTCTCTAAGTCCTGCCTGGGCTATATTAGAGTAAAATAGTTTTTCTCTTTCCAGTATCTTGGGAATTTTGTAAACATAAGTAAACGCATAATAATCTCCATCATACAAATTTTATACTCCCTATTTTATCATACTTTGACTTGTTGTAT
>LJRV01000676.1 GCA_001612575.1 Streptobacillus notomytis | reverse complement strand
GCCATTACTATGCAAAAGACATCGTTTTGGGATATCTTGCTGCCACATCCCTTTGTTTCGGTGATTGTTGCCATTATCTGGTTGTTACTGGCACATAGTGTTTCTGCCGGCAATCTGCTGATGGCATTGATCCTGAGTATGCTGATTCCACTAATGGTGAAACCGTTTATTGCCCGCACCCCGAATATCCACTGGGTGCCGGCCTTTAAACTGTTCTGGGTGGTGGTCTGGGACATTATCCTGTCCAATATCCGTGTCGCCAAACAGGTGCTGGGAATGGCTCTTATACACATCTGAC
>LJRV01000675.1 GCA_001612575.1 Streptobacillus notomytis | reverse complement strand
TATATCTTGTTTGCTTTATCTATTCCTTCTCTTTCCATTGTCCTTGTCCTTAATCGAACTCAACCATATTATCATATCAACTTTTCTTTGTCAACATTTTTTTTAGTTTTTATTTCATTATTTTTTCAGTTTTATCTTTAATGGTTGATTTTTACTAGTTTTTTTTACTTAGCTAAACTTCTTAAAATTTCTAACTTACCTTCTATAGATACTTTTATGTTAGCTGGAATTAATAAAGTTTCTCCTTTTTTTATATCCATATTTTCCACATCACTTATTATCTTCCCACTACCTTCAAGTATAGAATATATCATCATATCTTTATAACTATCTTCAAAACTACCTTCTATTCTTATTTTATCAATAGAATAATATGGAGTATTTGAAATATTTTTTATAAACTCACCATTTTTAAAATTAGTGTCAACTACATTAGCTTTTAATGAAAAATCTATAACATCTGCTGCATCTTCTAAATGCAGTTCTCTTAATTTACCATTTTCCAATCTATCAAAGTCATATATCCTATATGTAATATCTGAATTTTCTTGTATTTCTGCAAATATTACAGAACCTTCAAGACTTGCATGAACCATACCAGGCATTACATCTATCATATCACCTGATTTAACAGATATTTCCTCAAACATATTACTAAAGTCATTTTTTCTAGTCTTTTCTAAAAAACTTTCTTTATCATAACCAGATTTCATACCCATAATTAATTTAGCATCACTACTTGCATACATAATATACCAAGATTCATATTTACCAAGTTCATTATGTTTTTTAAGTGCAACTTCATCACTAGGATGAACTTGTATAGATAATCTATCATTCACATCTAAATATTTTATCAATAACGGAAATCTATCAGGGTGATTTATATATATCTCTTCTCCAACCAATTTACCCTTATAATCATTAAATAGTTCCTGTAAACTTTTACCTTTAAGTGTACCATTAGATACTACACTCATACCGTTAATATGAGATGAAACTTCCCAAGATTCACCATAATCTCTATCATCTGGTAACTTTATACCCAATTTTTTCCCTAAGTTTTTACCTCCCCAAACCTTAGGTATTAATACTTTTTCAAATTTAAATGGATATAGCTTCATATTTTTACCTCTTTCTTTTCTTTCTTATACTTAAATACTATCAAACTTTAAAGAAATAGTCTAGATTTTTATTTACTATTTATACTGATAATATCACTATGAAATATAGATAGTTTTAGGGGATATAAGAGATATAAAAATACAATATATTTTTTACTTAAATCTATTCATATTTGATAATTTTTACTGTATAATGTAGTTTGTGGAGGTGAAAATCTTGAAAGAGAATGAACATTTTTATTATTCTATATACGAAGAATTTAAGAAAAATATTTTAAATGGTAAATTTATGCCTGGAGATAGACTTGATTCTGAAAGAAATTTATCTCAAAAATATGGTGTTAGCAGAAATACCATACGTTCAACTTTAAATTTACTTGAAAAAGATGGGTATATTTTTAAAGTTCAGGGAAAAGGAAACTTTATTGCTAGTCAAAAAATGAATCAAAACCTTAATACCTTCTATAGTTTTTATGAAAATATTAAGTCAGCAGGTAAAGTACCTAAATCAGAAATAGTTTTTCATAAAATTATGAAAGCTAATTTTAAACTTTCAGAAATTTTTAGGATTCCTCTAAATTCAAAAATAATATACTTTGAAAGATTACGTTTTATGGATAATGAACCAATAATATTTGAAAAAACCTATCTACCTATGTATAGGTTTAATGGATTTGATCCACTTGAACTAAATAATAAATCTATGTATAATATTTTTGAAAATGAATATAATATTGCTTTTTCTAAGGCAGTTGAAACTTTAAAACCTATCCTTATTTCTAATAAAAAAGAAAAAGATTTACTTAATTTAAAGGAAAATAGTGTAGGTATGAATATAGTTAGAACTACATATGAAAAAGAAAAAATAATTGAATACACCATATCAAGCATTAAAAATGATGTATTTGAATATAGGATAACATTAAATAAAGGATGGTAAAAATGATTAAATTAAATGATATAAAAAATGCAAATGAAAATATTAAAAATTCAATTAAAAGAACTCCTCTTATTGAATGTCCATTACTAAGTAACATGACTGAATCTAATATATATTTAAAACTTGAAAATTTACAAAAAACAGGTTCTTTCAAAGCTAGAGGGGCTATAAATAAAATAATGAATTTAACAGAAGAAGAAAAAAAACGTGGTGTAATTGCATCATCTGCTGGAAATCATGCTCAAGGTGTTGCTCTTGGAGCTAAACAAGCTGGTATTAAAGCAACTATTGTAATGCCTAAATTTGCACCTATATCTAAAATACTTGCAACTAAAAGTTATGGAGCAGAAGTAATACTTGAAGGAGAAACATTTAATGATGCTTATGAACATGCTCTAAAAGTTCAAGAAGAAAATAACTATGTATTTGTTCACGCATTTGATGATGATAGAATAATAGCTGGACAAGGAACTATAGGTCTTGAAATATTTGAAGATTTACCAAATGTAGATGTTGTGTTATGCCCAGTAGGTGGTGGAGGAATAATGGCTGGTATAGCCGTTGCTCTTAAAGAATTAAAACCTAACGTTAAATTAATAGGGGTAGAAGCAGCTAGCATGCCTTCAATGAAAAAAGCATTAGAAAATAACGGTCCTTTATTAGTTACTGGACCTCAAACTATAGCAGATGGTATAGCTGTAGGGCGTGTTGGTAATAAAACACATGAAATTTTTAATAATTTAGTAGATGATATAGTAATAGTAGATGAAGATGATATATCACAGGCAATCTTATTTTTAATGGAAAAATCAAAAGTTGTTGCCGAAGGAGCTGGAGCTACTGCTCTTGCTGCTGTTCTTTCAAATAAAGTAGATGTTAAAGGATTAAATGTTGCCATAGTTATATCTGGTGGTAATATAGACATCACTAATATTGAAAAAATCGTAAATAGAGCTCAAATAATACAAAATAAAAGAGCTAAATTAAACATATTAATTAAAGATAGTGTTGGAGAATTAAGTAAGTTAACTAAAATTATTTCAGAAGAACAAGCAAATATATTATACTTAAACCAAACAAGATATTCTAATAACCTAAAAACTAGCGAACAATTATTAGAAATAGTTATAGAATGTGTGGATAGTAATCATCTTAAAAGTGTACTTAATAAATTAACAGAAAATAAATTTAATTATACATTAGTATAAAAATAAGGATTAACTCCTGTATAATCAGAGGTTAATCCTTTTTTTACTAATTCCCTTTGCTTTCTAAC
>LJRV01000674.1 GCA_001612575.1 Streptobacillus notomytis | reverse complement strand
GTCCAACCCCGATTGATGAGGCAAAATGGGGTTTTACCACTATCGAACAAACCCTGTGGAATGCTGTACTTAAATTTATTCATGAACTGGATCAGCTGGTACTCGAGCATTGTGGCCGACCTCTGCCGCTCGAAGTTGCACCTATTCGCTTTGCTTCATGGATGGGCGGCGACCGGGACGGGAATCCGAATGTAACCCATCAGGTTACACAGGAAGTTTTATGGCTATCACGCTGGCAGGCTGCTGATCTGTATGTACGTGATATTGAAGCCTTGCGCTGGGAACTTTCCATTCAGAACTGCTCCGAGGAAATGAGCGAAGCGTTGGGA
>LJRV01000673.1 GCA_001612575.1 Streptobacillus notomytis | reverse complement strand
CAATTTGTCCTGTTCTTTCAGCTAAAGGAATAAAAAAATCTGGAAAAATATAACCCCGTTCGGGATGATACCAACGAATCAGCGCTTCTACTCCCTGAACCACGCCTGTTAATGGTTTGATTAACGGTTGATAGAATAGTGTAAACTGCTTCTTTTTTACTGCTTCCATAAGTTCTAAACGCAGATGAGCATACTCTAACTTGGGTGAAATTTTATTGCTTTTTTCATAACAATGCCCAGTATTACGGCCTTGTCTCTTTGCTTCTCTCATAGCCAAAGTAGACCCATATAAAAGCTCTGAAGCACATTGTATAAAACTGTTATTTATGACGATACCTATACTTGCGCTTAGAT
>LJRV01000672.1 GCA_001612575.1 Streptobacillus notomytis | reverse complement strand
CTTTCACTGTCACAAAGCTTGAAGATCCCTTCTTTTTAAGAATCTTGATACGGAATAATCATCGTATCGGTGCGTTATGTGCAGATCCAATGCATCACGCTTTAGCCTGAAGACGACATCAGGAGGCGACTTGTCTGATGTGTATCAGTTTACGTTTAAAAGCCAACTTGTGCTGGCGACATATTTTTTTTAGACAAACTGATTTATGTGCACAGTCACAATTTAACGCAACAGTTTGTCAATTTACCGATATAATAAGCCTTCGGCGTCGGCATATTCTTTTAGGACCTTTCCGTGCTTGGGGTGAAATGCAAATTCTGGTTATTATTCAAAAATATTGAAGATAACCT
>LJRV01000671.1 GCA_001612575.1 Streptobacillus notomytis | reverse complement strand
GATTTTGACAGTGAGTGCCAATAATTTATGAATGTGCATAGCCAACTCCTTCTTTTGGGAGTTCTGCCAAAGCATTATAAATTATGGTGGCAGAACGGAAGCGGGTTGACGGACTGGTTTCAACTCCAGCACACTCGAAAGTGTCCCACTCCCGTCCTACCGCTACGGGAGGGAACGAGGTGTGCACACAAGACTCTTCCTCAGAAGAAATAATCCTGATGTGGTCTGTCCCTTATACCCATCTGACGCTGCAGACGCTCTTACGC
>LJRV01000670.1 GCA_001612575.1 Streptobacillus notomytis | reverse complement strand
GATGTATGACTTGCCAAGCCGTACAGATGTAGGAACAGTTTTCATTAATGAAGCAGTTATTAATGGTGAAGCTGAACCTGTCTACAAGTCAGAACGTCAGCCTAAAGAAACTGTAACACATGAAAGTGTTGCTAAGGCAGATTTAAAAGTAATTGATTCGAAGTCTGCTTAGATTTCATTCATCTAAAAAGCATGAATTGCCTCGGTGATTCATGCTTTTTTTTGTTTTCAATTCATGTAGGTGGTGTTAATCTAAAAAAACAAATACGCATAGTTTTGCGATATAGAAAAATCAAAAGAAAACGCTTTGAGGGATGTCATGCGTTATTTAATTATTGCTTTAAGTTGTGCCGCATTACTT
>LJRV01000669.1 GCA_001612575.1 Streptobacillus notomytis | reverse complement strand
TGTATTGTGTTTCTATAAAGGGAAATATTTTGAATATATCTGTCAACTAGAGAAAAAATAAAAAATTGATAAAATTAAACAAGTGCTTATCTATAGTTTCATTTATAAAATAATATAGTTGATTTAAGAAAGTAATTTTAATAAAAAATTGCAGAATTTGTACCGCTAGTACTACAAAAGACAACCAATGATACGCACGTTGAGAAAAAAAATTGTGAATTATAGGCAGCGCGAAGATGAACTTTGCATTTAAATGTTTGTCGTAATGAAAGGAAAGCTATCATGAAAAAATTAGGTCTTATCTCTGTAGTACTTGCTGGTGTTGCATTTACAGCTGTTGGTTGTGCATCAGAAGCTGGTTTAAACGCTTCTGGTTCTGCTCAAACAAGTGCTAGCCCATCTGGCGTACAAGCTGGTGGTGGTGTAGATGCAGGTGTTTCTGGTCAAGCTCAACCAGGTCAAGTTGATGCTGGCGCTTCTGGTTCAGTTTCAGGTTCTGCAACTGCTCAGTAATTTGC
>LJRV01000668.1 GCA_001612575.1 Streptobacillus notomytis | reverse complement strand
CCACTAAACTGTTCTGCGAGTTCAGCGAGCATACCAACTTTTTGTGAACCTTGACCTGGAAACACAAATGCAGTTTTTGTGGCTAAAGCTACTTGTTCAAGGCGTTTAGCAGACATAAGAAATCCTTTTTGGGTTTTCACTCATTTCTCTGTAGCGGAAATTTAACATTTAATTTGTATATTTATAATTGCGAAAAACAACAAAAAAAGGGAGCTTTCGCTCCCATTTTTTCTATACTTAAGCATCACGCTTAATGCATATC
>LJRV01000667.1 GCA_001612575.1 Streptobacillus notomytis | reverse complement strand
ATCAAGCATTTCTCGGTGCTGGGCAGTTACAGCAACTCGAGATTCAAAATAATCATCAGCAGCTAATGCTTTAACTAACGGAGCCATTTTAATAGCTTCTGGACGGGTACCAAATACTGATAGAATCTTCATAATGTATCAAAGCTCAATAACTAACATAGATGTTTAGAAAGTTTTTCTTTCCATAAATCAAGTGAGAAGTCTTTTTTAATCTTACGATGAGCAGCATCAGACATCTTTACATACTCAGCTTGAGAAAGGGATAGTGCACGC
>LJRV01000666.1 GCA_001612575.1 Streptobacillus notomytis | reverse complement strand
GGTATGCAACCACGCGATTTAGCTGAGAAAATTCTAGCAGCGCTACCAGAAGTTGCAGACATCAGCAAAGCTGAAATTGCAGGCCCTGGTTTTCTCACTTTCTTTTTAAATGCAGATCAACGTTTTGCAATTCTTGACCATATTCAGGCTCAAAAAGAAAGCTTTGGTCGTAGCCAATCAATTGCAGCTAAAAAGATTCAAGTTGGATTCGTTTCTGCAAACCCGACGTCTAGCCTACACGTAGGTCATGGCCTCGGGGCTGCTTATGGTATGAC
>LJRV01000665.1 GCA_001612575.1 Streptobacillus notomytis | reverse complement strand
TTCGTGTAATGGTCGAAGGGGATGATCAGCAGGAAGTGACCGTACTGGCCAACCATCTGGCCGATGCCGTGCGTCATCATGCGATTGCTGCCTAAGGGGAGTATAGATGTCTGATTTAATTAAAGACTTAAGTGAATTACGTTTAAGCTATCAAAAAGGCGAGCTGCATGAGTCAGCCGCTTTGGCTGATCCACATCAGCAGTTCTTAAACTGGTTTAATCATGCACTGGACATCAAACTGCATGAACCCTATGCCATGTTTTTGGCCACAGCCAATTCGCAGGGCCGTCCGCATGTGCGTACCGTGCTACTGCGCGGTGCAACCG
>LJRV01000664.1 GCA_001612575.1 Streptobacillus notomytis | reverse complement strand
TTTTTTAAATACTGCGTCTAATCCATATTTTGCATCTAAGCTTAATTCATTTGTGTATATTCCATTTATGTTTGTATAGTTTAATAATATGTTTGCTAAGAATACATCATAGAAGTCTTTATTGTTATCTAATGAGCTTGGGTTTGTATGTAAGTGTACTTGGTTGTATAAATTTAGCTTTCCTTCTAGCTTATTGTTATCATTAAACTCATAGCCTACCTTATTTTCTGTCCATACAAATCCTTGATGTCTTAGATCTTTTGCTTTTTCTGTTGGTTTATGTTTTGTGTCAAATAGGTATCTTCCTTCTATTTTACTTTCTACATTTACTTCTTCTATCTCTTTTTTTATTGATAGAGTTCCTCCTGTTAGTAGAGCATGTGTTTTTTCTTTATTACCCTTAAAGTCTGCACCTAACTTGTATTCTGCTAATGTCTCTAAATCTAAGCCTTTTGACATTTTTACTTTTATCTTATTTGTTGTCTTAAAATCATTTTTTATTGTTGTAAGTTCTTGTCCAACCTTATGCTCCAATGTTACCTTGTTTGAATTATCTGAAAGTAATGATAATTTTTCTGTTACATTAATTGTTGTTCCTAATTTTATCTCTGGTTCATGTTTTAATGTTGTTTCTCCATTTTCTTTAACCTCTAAGCCATAGTTTAACTCTCCCCTTAACTCATGAACTCCTTTGTATTCTCCCTTGTTTAATAGCTTT
>LJRV01000663.1 GCA_001612575.1 Streptobacillus notomytis | reverse complement strand
GTGGTGATATTAATGCTCCAATCATCTATGAAGTAGACCGTTTGCGTGATGGCAAAAGCTTTGTCAGCCGTCAAGTTCGGGCAATTCAGCATGGACGAGTTATTTTCTCGGCAATGGTGTCTTTTGCTAACCCTGAAGAAGGCTTGAACTATCAGCATCCAGAACCAGATTACCCAGCTCCTGAAGCGCTAAAATCGGAAAGTGAGTTGAAAGAAGGTATCCTGAATTTTGTACCGGAAAATGTTCGTGCAAGTTTTATGCGTGAGCGTCATGTTGAAATCCGTCCGATTGATCCAGTCAATCCATTTCAACCACAACCGGAAGCGCCTTTTAATGCGCACTATATCCGTACCCATGACCGTATTCCAAAACAGCTGGATGACATTTCATTGCAT
>LJRV01000662.1 GCA_001612575.1 Streptobacillus notomytis | reverse complement strand
ACATAACATGAGTCTAGATACTGAGCAAATTTTCCGATATGGTTCGACTAGCCGGAATTACACTGAAACGACGCTGAACCTAACGCAGAAAATGCAAGATAACACATTATTTTCCAATACATTTAATGTGAATAAGAGTGGAAAAGAAGATTACAACTGGGGAAATTGGACTTTCCAACAATTTGAATTTGTAAAAGATAATCGTCTGACTTACGGTATTTATAGCGGTGGTGTATATGCCAATAATGATATCCGCCTAAATAGTTGGGGACCTTATATTT
>LJRV01000661.1 GCA_001612575.1 Streptobacillus notomytis | reverse complement strand
TAGTTATTGATACCTCTTTGATATTTACCTTGCACTAGCCATGGTTTTAGATTGATATTGGTATCTCTAAACTGTCCCAACGTAAAAGAATATCGGCTCATTTTATGTCTTAGCATCTCAATGACAGAAGCATAAGGAATCGAAAACTTTTTAATTTCTCCATTTGTTTCATATATAGTGACTTGTAATTCGCCACCGAAGCCTGTGGGATAAAGA
>LJRV01000660.1 GCA_001612575.1 Streptobacillus notomytis | reverse complement strand
GTGCATCGGCCAGTTGTGGTTCAACGGCTTGTGACGTCCCATCTTCGGCTTCCAGCTCAATCAGCACCGCGCCTTCTGCGACTTCATCACCCTGATTGACCAGAATGCTTTTCACCACCCCGGCTGAAGTGCTTGGCACTTCAACAGAGGCTTTGTCCGATTCCAGCAGCACAATACTGTCATCGACCGCAATGCTATCACCAACTTTGACCAGAATTTCAGCCACGGTGGCTTTATCTACACCAATCTCAGGAGTCGTAATGTGCATGATTAGTTCTCCTCTTTGTAGTCAGCCACAGCG
>LJRV01000659.1 GCA_001612575.1 Streptobacillus notomytis | reverse complement strand
CAGCGCCAGTTCATGCTCGTATTTTTGATTGAGAATAGAAAGATGCTGAACTTTAGAATCTAATTGTTGATTGGTGACTTCAAGATGTTGAACTTTGGCATCTAATTGTTGATTTGATACTTCCAGATGTTGAACTTGAGCATCTAATTGTTGTTTATCTTCTGCGAGTTGTTGATGCTGCATTGCCAACTGCTGGGTAAATTCCAGCAGTTGTTCATGGGTCAGTTGGCTT
>LJRV01000658.1 GCA_001612575.1 Streptobacillus notomytis | reverse complement strand
GTTGTAGATTGCAATAAAGACTACCCACCAATTCACCAGAAAAAACAGAAGCCGGATTTTGAACCCAATTTTTTTATTACTACTCAGGAATTGCTGGAACACATCAATGCGACTTTTGGAAGAACGCCAGAATTTTTATCAAAACATGAACAGAAAAATTTAAGTTTGGCACTCAAATTCCATGTACAAACCATTTTAGGCAGCACGACAGAACGCCGTCATGACCGCTATCAATATTCTGCACAGCTAGATATCTGTTTTAGTTTATTGTCCGCACATTTCTATCTTTCAAAAGCCAAGACTTTTAATGAAACATTAATGCTGGAAAATAATTATGGCTTTCAAAGTGAATCAAAATTATTATTAAACTGGGATAAAGATACGCC
>LJRV01000657.1 GCA_001612575.1 Streptobacillus notomytis | reverse complement strand
TAATAGCTCTGCACTAACTTCGCCGGTATACGCCCCAGTTCCTGCGATACGTGAGACATCTTGTGCCACTACATGCACCGGACTTGCAGTATTTCCAAGCTGCTGTTTTGCAGCGGTCAGCGCAATTGCCACATGCGCTATCCCCAACTGACCCTGCTCAGGACTGATGTGCTGTTCTATAAGTAATTGCTTAAATTGTTCACTGCGTTGCTGGGCATCTTCGTGCCTTGGGTTCATTTTCCAATTACCAACAACCCAAGGAATAATTGTCGACCCCGACATACTTCTAACCTTTCATCAAAAATGCACCACATTCTAGACGGAATTGATCTATTTGAAGATAAATTTCGTAACTTCATTGCTGCTATTAGGCTTTTACAGTTAAGCTTATTGTTCTGTGATATGTCCTGACGATCTATATAGAAAATTTTTCTTAAAGATAGTCATTGTTCAGGTTAAATACATGATTTCATACCATTGCCTTTATTTAAACTGTTGTATTTTTCGGCAACAATAGTATAATTTTATAGCGCTCTATTATTCGTCGGTCATTTAAAGG
>LJRV01000656.1 GCA_001612575.1 Streptobacillus notomytis | reverse complement strand
GTTCTTACCACGATGTCGACTCTGACGAATTGTCGTTCAAAATGGCTGGTTCTTACGCATTCCGTGATGGTTTCATGAAAGCAGATCCTGTTCTTCTTGAACCTATCATGAAAGTTGAAGTTGAGACTCCAGAAGACTACATGGGCGATATCATGGGTGACTTAAACCGTCGTCGTGGTATGGTTCAAGGTATGGACGATCTTCCTGGTGGAACAAAAGCAATTAAAGCAGAAGTTCCACTTGCTGAGATGTTTGGTTA
>LJRV01000655.1 GCA_001612575.1 Streptobacillus notomytis | reverse complement strand
AAATTGACCTTCACTGGCTCAACTCCAGTGGGACGTCTACTGATGCAGCAGTGTTCAAGCACTATTAAAAAATTAGCGCTTGAGTTAGGCGGTAATGCACCTCTGATTGTGTTTGATGACGCTGATTTGGATAAGGCGGTACAAGGAGCGATTTTTGCCAAGTTCCGTAATGCAGGCCAGACCTGTGTTTGTGCTAACCGCATTTATGTACACGATAATATTTATCAAGCTTTTGCCGAGAAGTTTGTACAAGAAGTACAAAAGTTTAAAGTCGGTAATGGACTTGAAGATGGCGTACAAATTGGTCCATTAATTAATGAAAAAGCAGTTTTGAAAGC
>LJRV01000654.1 GCA_001612575.1 Streptobacillus notomytis | reverse complement strand
GATAAATTCCATTTGCACCTTTCACATATGCCCCTGAGTCTGGTCCAGCAGCATAAGTTTCTACAGGTAACTTAGCAAAAGAAATTAGAGTTGGTTCGGTAACGTTTTCAGTAGGTGAAGTTTGATCTTGATCGTTATCATCGTTACATGCCGTCAATCCTAAACTGGCACAGCATAATAATGCGACTAAAGTTTTTTTGCTCATGATTTTATACAGTTGGTAAAAAATTAAGCAAATTTAATCAAGCTTGTATGAAGTTTTTGCTTCAAAAATATGAAATCTTTATGGCGAAAATATGACAAGCCTATTGTTTAGCACCCAATAGATAACTGAACTTGTAAGTAAAGCTAATCAAAGTTTTGTTGGCTGATCTTCTCCAGCAATTGCTGCTTTCAAAAAGTTCTGAAAAGTTGGGCTTTCCATATGATTTTCAGCAGGACACACAGCAGCATGTTGTAATCCTTGACTAATAAAATGTAATCGCTTTGCCATTTGCTCTAGTTGTTCAGCTTTATCTTTTAGTTTTTGCCGATCAAGATCAGGCTTACCATCTTGCCCAAACATTGTGGCAATTTCATTTAAAGAAAAACCCGCAGCACGTCCTAAAGCAATAAGTGCCAGTTGATCAAGCACCTGCTTACCATACTGCCGACGCAAACCTTGCCGCCCTATCGATTTAATTAACCCCTTTTCCTCATAAAAACGTAGTGTAGCGGTTGTGACT
>LJRV01000653.1 GCA_001612575.1 Streptobacillus notomytis | reverse complement strand
TATAAAAATTGAGAAAAAAATTAAAAAGGGATGAATAAAAAGGTTAAAAAAAATACAGGAATGTGGAAGACATGTAAAAAGTGCTTTAAAGAAAAAAGTAAGTATAAATGATAGAACAGTTATACGGTATATGATGTTAGGTTTTATAGGAGTAACAACAATATCTCATGGTGCATGGTTAGCAATAAATGATGGTACTGGGACTGTTGGAAAATCAGGCAGCTCTAGCAATGATGGAGAATATAATAGTAAAAACAATATAATATTATCAAAATATGATAACGCATATAATACGGAACATTCAGTAATAATAGGTGCTGGAGGAAAAACATATGGTAAGGGGTTAGAAAATGTAGCAATAGGATTTAATGCAAAATCAGAAAATAAACAAAGTGTAGTAATAGGAGCTAATACAAAGTCAGATTTGCAAAAATCTGTAGTTCTTGGTTCTCATGCATATGTTTATCAAAATCATTTTAATACTAGTAATGGTGTAAGTAAAGATGATGGACAAGGAGTTGCAGTAGGAAATGCAGTTTTCTCAACAGCCCAAGCAACATCTGTAGGAAATAATACTTATGCTATAGGAAGATCTTCTATAGCAATAGGTAATGATGATGTATCTTCGTATACTCAGTCAGTTACAGAGCATGATTATAAGGAATATTTTAAACAACTTTATGAGAAGATAGATGAAAAAGGAGAAGTGTATGGATATGCAAACGGGAGTAAAGTTTCAGGTAAAGAAGGAAATCATAAATATTCACCAACATTAGCCCAAGGACATGGATCAATAGCCATAGGTTCTAGGTCTAT
>LJRV01000652.1 GCA_001612575.1 Streptobacillus notomytis | reverse complement strand
CATCAAAAGGTGTACCAGCTGATTTCGCTAAACACACTTTAACACTGCCATATAATGATATTGCAGCATTAAAAGAATGCTTTGCTAAATTTGGTCATGAAATTGCGGGCGTCATTATTGAGCCCGTCGCAGGTAATATGAATATGGTGAAACCAATTGATGGTTTCTTACAAGCGATTCGTGATGTGTGTGATGAATACAAATCTGTATTTATTATTGACGAAGTAATGACAGGTTTCCGTGTTGCATTGGGCGGAGCTCAGTCAGTTTATAACGTTAAACCTGATTTAACGACTTTGGGTAAAATTATTGGTGCTGGCTTACCAGTTGGTGCATTTGGCGGTAAG
>LJRV01000651.1 GCA_001612575.1 Streptobacillus notomytis | reverse complement strand
CTCTGGGCTCGGAACTGTGTATAAGAGTCAGACCTACCTTAGCAACTGATCTATTGATATTTAATGCCACTACGTTAGGCACTAAAATTAATAGTTATGTGACGGGTAACTGGGATCATGGCACGGTGATGAGCAGTAATGTAGGCAACATTGTTGGAAATGTTCGTTCTTTACTGGAAGCTCACTAGAGTTATTGATATTTAAAGACTTTTTAATATTATTGTAAGCTAAAATTAGCGATGGATAAATTTAAAATATAATCTTTAAACGAGCTTTTTATTTGATTTATAAAC
>LJRV01000650.1 GCA_001612575.1 Streptobacillus notomytis | reverse complement strand
CCGCCTCGCTGAGGGTTTGCGGACGCTTACGCTGAATATCGAGACGATTTTCCAGCGCCCGGAACAGCCAGGTGAAGACGTTAACCACCATCACGTAGTACACCGCTACCGCCAGCAGGGTCTCCATCACAAGGAAATTCTGCGCATACAAGCGCTTGCCGGTGAGCAGCAGCTCGGGTAAGGAGACCACCGACAGAATCTTGCTCTTATACACATCTGGCTCTGCC
>LJRV01000649.1 GCA_001612575.1 Streptobacillus notomytis | reverse complement strand
CCGTACACCCGATCAAGAGAAAAAACTGAATGCTTTGATCAAAGCTGAAAAAGCCATAGATCGGGCGAATAAGCAAAAAATAGCAGTTAGAAAATTATTGAATGCGGAAAAAGAAGCTGAACGCAAGGCTCGTACACGGCACCTTATTCAATTAGGCGCACTTTTTGAGATTGCTAACCTTGATCAACGTGACCCAGCTGAATTACTTGGAATTCTGCTTAAAACTGCTGAAATTGATCCTAATGACATGAAATGGCAAATTTGGAAAGACTTAGGACAAGAAACCTTAAATCAACGTAAGAAATAGAAAATACAAACTCAATAAGCTAAGCTAAACACTCAGCAAAATTATGATATTTCACAGGTTCTTTAATGAAAAAACTAATATTAGGATTTACCCTATTTTTACCAATAATC
>LJRV01000648.1 GCA_001612575.1 Streptobacillus notomytis | reverse complement strand
CCCTTACATAAAAAAATTCTTTTACAAAATCATTTACAGGGTTATCTGAAATAGATTCATCACTTGAAGAAGCTGCTACAGCTTTTGGAATGACTAAGTGGGAAAAATTAAAAAAATATCAATTAGCTTTATCAATGGGGATATTAATGTCTGGTGTGAGAACAGCAAGTATTATGATTATTGGTACAGCAACGCTTGCAGCTTTAGTTGGTGCTGGTGGTCTTGGATCATTTATATTATTAGGGATTGATCGTAATAATACAGAACTTATTTTTATTGGAGCTATTGCTTCAGCAATGCTTGCTATAATTTTTCGAGGATTAATTGAATTTTTNCCAAATAGATAAGCTATGATTATAGTACTGGCATTAATACTTGCTATTTCTTCAGTGACCATAAGTATCATTCCCTTCGCTAGTAGTTCGTAAAGAACATTAGGTGTTGCTCTAAAACAAGAGACTAAAGCCGCAATGATTGTAAACATGTATATAAAACTTAATGAAGAACAGAATGATAGAATTATTGAGT
>LJRV01000647.1 GCA_001612575.1 Streptobacillus notomytis | reverse complement strand
TACCGGCATTGTGTACGATAATATCCAGACCGCCCTGTGCAGCAGCTGCCGCTTTAATCTGCTCGCCCGCATCAGCGGCGGTAATATCAATCGCCAGGGTTGAGCCACCAATTTCAGAGGCAACACGGTCCAATTCGGCCTGTTGCTGTTGTACATCCAGACAAATCACATGCGCACCATCACGTGCCAATACATGCGCAATCGCTTCACCACTACCACGGCTGGCACCAGTCACAACCGCGGTTTTCCCTGCCAGTGGTTTAGCCCAATCCACATCGACTG
>LJRV01000646.1 GCA_001612575.1 Streptobacillus notomytis | reverse complement strand
CCTTTAAGTACAGTCAAACTGGTAGAAATTATTAACCGTCATGTACCAAAAGGCGTGTGTAGCGTAGTACTTTGCACAGGTAAAGTCGGGCAGGTTCTCAGTGAGCATCCTGATATCGCCAACGTCACATTTACCGGTTCGACCCGTACCGGGCAGAGTATTTTGAGCCATTCGGTTAATACACTTAAAGGTGTAGTACTGGAATTGGGGGGTAATGATGTAGGAATCGTACTAGAC
>LJRV01000645.1 GCA_001612575.1 Streptobacillus notomytis | reverse complement strand
CTATAGCTATGTCTATTTATTTGACTCTGA
This sequence comes from Streptobacillus notomytis, assembly GCA_001612575.1. Classification (GTDB taxonomy): domain Bacteria; phylum Fusobacteriota; class Fusobacteriia; order Fusobacteriales; family Leptotrichiaceae; genus Streptobacillus; species Streptobacillus notomytis. The sequence continues at coordinate 281 of LJRV01000645.1, read as the reverse complement.
AGAGTCGCCTTTTGATCGGGTATTTGACCATCGCCAACATCAGGTACGTATTTTTTATAACGTCGCCTTGTCGAAGCTCATGACCACGTATTTTAATCATTTAAATACGCTTCATTTCCCACCTTTACTGACAGCAGATGGGCATGAGTATCACGTTAACTTTGATCATGCGGTAGATGTACAACACTTTGAAGTCGATACCTTTCGCTCTAGCTATAACATGAATTTTTCAGGGTTTAATACCGTCAACCGTAAGGATGGTTTAGGTGCGGAATTTATTG
>LJRV01000644.1 GCA_001612575.1 Streptobacillus notomytis | reverse complement strand
GCTACATCTTCGCCCAGAAACTGATATGAAGATTGCTGAGCGCGTACTGGTAAGCTATCGTATTCGAGCAATTCCAGAACCCATTCCTGACTCTGTCCACACACTTGAGCAAAATGTTCAAGATCTAGCATAGATTGTTCGTCAATACTTTCAGCGTCATGTTGGCCCTGATATACAACTTCACGGTAATGAATAATCGCCATTTTCCATGCTCCTTCATAAGCGCGCGGCTGATAAGATACGAATGCTTCAGCCAGAGATTCATAAGCCTGCTGTTGCTGTGCAGTGGTTGCTGGTGGCACTACAATGTTCAAGATAAGATAAAGATGGCCCGGTGTTTTATTTGGAATTCCTTTATCCTTCAGGCGAAGTT
>LJRV01000643.1 GCA_001612575.1 Streptobacillus notomytis | reverse complement strand
GAGTCGGAGATGGAGCTGGCGGCGGTGGCGACTGAAGCCGAGCGGCTGGCGTTGGTGGCTCCCATCGGCGTGCGTGTTAACCCCAACATCAGCGCCGAGACCCATCCCTACATCAGCACCGGGTTACATGGGCCCAAGTTTGGCGTGCCGCGCGAACGAGCGATCGCAATACTGCGCGCGGCCGCGAACCATCGATATTTGCGCCCGGTTGGTCTGGCAGCCCACATCGGATCGCAGATTACGGACCTCGATCGATTTGACCAGGCGGTCAAATTCCTGGTCGATTTGGCGGATGAGATGAAGGCGGCGGGCATACAGCTTGAGTACATTGACGC
>LJRV01000642.1 GCA_001612575.1 Streptobacillus notomytis | reverse complement strand
TATTATCATCAAAGTGAAAAGGATAGGAATGTAATTGAATATGAAACTAAACTAAAAGAATCTTTTTCTGGGATAGATTTATCAAATAATAAAACTAAGCACTCAATTAAGGTAAAATTAGATGTAGGACATGAAGGAAGAAACTATAAACTAGGAACATCTTTATTACTAAATGATAAAATAGAAGCTAGTGGAGATAAGTATGAATATGTAAAAAAAGCAAATCATTTTGGATTAGATCTTATGTATAGAGGTATATTAGAATTTAATAATAAATCATCTTTAACATTAGCCCAAAACGATTTATCAAGAAAAGATAATGGAAATAAAGAAAGATACAAATATGATACTATTAGTTTAAATACAGACACATATTTAGGGTTAAACATACCAGCAAGTAAAAGACTTAATATATTATTAGGGATAAGACATATAGGAAATTATGGTTGGATAGATCCAAAATCTATTTTAGATAAGGATGGACAAGAAGTAAAGTGGAAGAATATAGCAAAAAGAGATAAAGATAACAATCCTATAGGAAAGGATAATCAAGCTATAATAACATCTCAGACTACAGAAAAGAATTTGGTAGATAAAGAATATGAAAGATTAAAGAAGGAGAAGAAAACAAAACTAAAAAGAGATATACATCAATTAGATTATATAGCTACCGAAGAGAGTTCATCAGTAAAATCAATGTATGAGATGTATAATATAGTTATACCAAGATTTACATTTTTATATAGACCATATGAAAATATAATAATTTCAAGTAATGTAGATGTACCTATAAGTATAAGGAATTCAACTCCGGCAGGAATAAGAGGGATATATACAGGAGAGATAAAGTATTTAATAGATGATAGCTTTAAGGATAT
>LJRV01000641.1 GCA_001612575.1 Streptobacillus notomytis | reverse complement strand
CGAGTAAATAACTACGACCAACCACCAATTGATTCATAGGAATAATGGTACTGCGATCTTCATAATCACGGGTCAGATGAAACAGCAAATCATCTGTGGTAAAAATATTTAGTTTTTCGAGTAGGGCTGCTGAAGCCGATCCAACGCCTTGTAACTGATGGACTGAAGTCATGTCCCCTCAACGAGTTCTCTATGCATATATTATTTATCGGTTATGGTAAAACATCTCAGCGTGTTGCTAAACAACTATTTGAGAAAGG
>LJRV01000640.1 GCA_001612575.1 Streptobacillus notomytis | reverse complement strand
TCCTCAAAACTTCAAACATTCACGTGTAGGACTGGTCATTATTATTGCTTATATGTGCAGTGCTTTTGCATATATCCCACATTCTTTGTTTTGGATTGACTATTTATCGGGGACCCTACATTTTCCATTGCAACAACGAAACTTATTTTGGGTTCTTTATGGGGTCGGAAGTTGTGTTGGCGCCTTTGTGGCGTATTGTTTAAGCCGCCTTATTGGATATTTGCAGGCAATTAAATGTCTATACGGTGTCTATTGCTTGGCAGTTGCCCTACCATTTTTTTCACATGCTACTACTTTGCTCACTTTATCGTCCTTTCTTACAGGTTTACTCACACCTGCCACCGTATTTATTAGCTCTTACAGCCTGCTACAGATTTATGAACAGCGTTATCAAAAAATCTGGAGCCTTGCCACCATTGGGTTTGCCAGCACTCAGTTATTAGGTGGCGTTGTTATTAGTACTTTACATCACTTGCATTGGTCTTATGC
>LJRV01000639.1 GCA_001612575.1 Streptobacillus notomytis | reverse complement strand
ATATGGGACATTCTAAAGGTCAATATCAATACTTGCATCCAAATAATGACATTAATATGTCGCAGTCAACAAATGACGTATACCCTACTGCAATTCGTTTAGGTTTATTACTTAGCCTAGATGAGTTAAATCTTCCATTTAACAATTTGATTCTTAGCTTCTTGAATAAATCTCAAGAGTTTGCACACATTTTAAAAATGGGTCGTACT
>LJRV01000638.1 GCA_001612575.1 Streptobacillus notomytis | reverse complement strand
CGCTAACCCCATCAATTAACCTTCCAGCACCGGGCAGGCATCACACCCTATACGTCCACTTTCGTGTTTGCAGAGTGCTATGTTTTTAATAAACAGTTGCAGCGGCCTGGTTTCTGCGGCTGTCGTCAGCTCAGGAAGCGAGTTCCATCACCCACAACAGCGTACCTTCTCCCGAAGTTACGGTACCATTTTGCCTCGTTCCTTCAGCAGAGTTCTCTCAAGCGCCTTGGTCTACTCGACCTGACCACCTGTGTCGGTTTCGGGTACGATTCCTGTGTAACTTAAGCTTAGAGACTTTTCCTGGAAGCATGGCATCAACCACTTCGCTGTAC
>LJRV01000637.1 GCA_001612575.1 Streptobacillus notomytis | reverse complement strand
TCACCATCATTTGTACTTGTTCTTTATCGGCAGCACCATATCCCACTACAGACTGTTTAATCTGGCGTGCAGTATATTCTGCAACTTGTAAATCTAAATTCACTAAAGCGGCTATAGCAGCTCCACGGGCTTGACCAAGTTTTAAGGCAGAGTCGGGGTTCTGTGCCATAAAGACTTGCTCAACCGCAGCTTCAGTAGGACCATGAAATTTCACAATTCGCTCAACACCAGCAAAAATACGCTTCAAGCGCTCTGGCATCTCTTGAGTTTCCGTTCGGATTGTACCGGCATCAACAAAACGTAGTTTACTACCATCTTTTTCAATGATTCCGTAACCTGTTAAGCGTGAACCTGGATCAATTCCAATAATCAATGCCATATGAAGACTTGTATAAATAGTTTAGAGGGTATTGTTACATAGCCAAAACGGTTCTGCATGAGTAATTTAAAGAATGCTGCTATGAATGGTTGTTTTTCGGTTTTTAATCCTAAAGATTTATAT
>LJRV01000636.1 GCA_001612575.1 Streptobacillus notomytis | reverse complement strand
GCCGACAAAATCAATAATCCCAAACTGCATAATGGACTTTTTAACCAGTGGAAAATCATCAATCTGTTCATGCAAAGATGCCATGCGGCTATTGAGCAGGTCTTCCAGATCTGCCGGCAGTTCCGATGGAGTAGCCGCTGGCGCGGCCATTGCCTGAGTGGCCTCTGCTAGTGTTGTCGATGGGTGGCCTGCATAAAAATAGGCATAACCGGCTAAACCGGTGACCACGACCCCCGCCACAAAACCGCCCAGACTATATAAAAGTGGCGACGGCGATTTTGGCTTGTTACTTTGTAAAATCCGTAATGAAGTTTGTTTTTCGTTTGCCATGTTTTATCTAAATTTTATGGTAAATGAATGGTGATATGCGCCTGTTCCGTGGG
>LJRV01000635.1 GCA_001612575.1 Streptobacillus notomytis | reverse complement strand
TGTTGGATGAAACCCGAATGCTGCGTGAAGAAATCCAGAACAAGCAGCGCCAGATGAATATTCTGGTCAAGCGTCAGGCTACCACCATTCAGACCAAAGAGCTGTATCAGGAACAATATAAATTAGGCACACGCTCAGCCGTCGATTTACTGAATGCCGAACAGGCAATTCATAGTGCCGCCCAGGAAATTGAAAATACGCGTTTTGATATTTATGCCGCCATTGCGCGCTATATCTCCATTACCGGACGGACACGCGATATTTATGATTTAAACCATATATCCATTCAGGGGTTTGAAGTTCAGCCATGAGTACTAAAATAAATTATCAACCGTGGCTTCAAGC
>LJRV01000634.1 GCA_001612575.1 Streptobacillus notomytis | reverse complement strand
GATTAGGGAACAGTTTGATACCCGTTTCGGAACATTCGGCCGTTCGGTAATGCTAATTAATAACCCACAAACCCGTACTGAAATACCTATTGCTTCTAGAACCAGCATTAATCTGGCGCTACGCCGTATCGGGCAGCAAATGAACCGTGAAAGTGATGTGCTATTTTTATATATGACTTCACACGGGCTGCAAAATCAGTTTGAAATTGAAAATGCGCCTTTAGAGCTGGATCAGGTTGATCCAAAATGGCTACGTGAATCATTGGACCGTTCCGGTATCCGCTGGCGTGTAATTGTAATTTCTGCCTGCTATTCTGGCAGTTTTATACCTGCCT
>LJRV01000633.1 GCA_001612575.1 Streptobacillus notomytis | reverse complement strand
TAATTAGCTTGCTCGCTCATTGCCTTCTTACGCTTCTTCTCTTTTTCTTCTTCACTAGAAAAGAGGGAAGAGGCACTTGCAGTAGCCCAACGTGTTCCTGCCAGTAAAGAAGCTTTCGCGATTGATAAGCGTCGATCCATGGAAGAAGTTTTTAAACTCTTAAGCTTATCGTTCTGATTTGACATGAAAATAGAATCCTATGCGCATCATGCAGCCAAACGCTGGTGATCTAAAATTGTAACGAATATTACATGTTTTGAACGTATTAAAATA
>LJRV01000632.1 GCA_001612575.1 Streptobacillus notomytis | reverse complement strand
AAAGGATGAAAAAAATACAGGAGTTAAGAAAACATTTAAAAAGTTCTTTAAAGGAAAAAGTAAGTATAAATGATAGAACAGTTATACGGTATATGATGTTAGGTTTTATAGGAGTAACAACAATATCTCATGGTGCATGGTTAGCAATAAATGAAACTAATGGAACAGTTGGAACATCTACAGGAGGAAGTAGAACTCAAGGAGAAAATAATAGTAAAAATAATATAATATTAGCAAAATATGAAGATAAATATGATACATCTAGTTCAGTAATAATAGGAGCAGGTGGACAAACATATGGTAAGGGGTTAGAAAATGTAGTAATAGGATTTAATGCAAAATCAGAAAATAAACAAAGTGTAGTAATAGGAGCTAATACAAAGTCAGATTTGCAAAATTCTGTAGTTCTTGGTAGTAAGGCATATGTTTATAAAAATCATTTTAATACTAATAATGGTGTAGAGGAAAATGATGGACAAGGGGTTTCAGTAGGAAGTTCTGTTTTTTCAACAGCTCAAGCAACGGCTATAGGGAATAATACTTATGCTATAGGAAGATCTTCTATAGCTATAGGAAATGATGATATATCAAAATATGAAAATGTTGTTACTAAGCATGATTATAAGGAATATTTTAAACAACTTTATGAGAAGATAGATGAAAAAGGAGAAGTGTATGGATATGCAAATGGTGGTAAAGTTTCAGGTAAGGAAGGAAATCATAAATACTCACCAACACTAGCCCAAGGACATGGATCAATAGCCATAGGTTCACGGTCTATAGCTTACGCTGATGGAGCAACAGCATTAGGAACTCTTGCTTA
>LJRV01000631.1 GCA_001612575.1 Streptobacillus notomytis | reverse complement strand
CAATTAAATCTACAAAATGATTTGCCAATTTTACGAATAGTTTATATGATAGCGCTCGTTGGAAGCGTGGCAGAGTGGTTTAATGCACCGGTCTTGAAAACCGACGAGGGTTCACGCCCTCCGTGAGTTCGAATCTCACCGCTTCCGCCAGAATTCTAAATAAGCCGCTTATCTAGCGGCTTATTTTTTTATCATTGTCTCTTTAATAATAGCCATTTATTAATAAGAGT
>LJRV01000630.1 GCA_001612575.1 Streptobacillus notomytis | reverse complement strand
GAATGGCTGAGTGCCATTGCCTTATTGGCCACCCTGGTCTGGATGTATTATTCCTTCCTGCGTTTGCTGGGCTTATTGCAAAGCAATGATTAACTTCCCGGCATTCGTCAATATTAACATCGCGCAACCTTTGCGCGATTTTTATTTTCTTCAGAGGAATTGAAAAAAAGGCGCATTATGCAATTTCCGAATTGGCTCAGAGTTGGCATGATACTGCAAAATCAATATGAGTGAGATTCACATGGCACAAGGA
>LJRV01000629.1 GCA_001612575.1 Streptobacillus notomytis | reverse complement strand
AAACGGATCCGTAAGAATTTTGGTAAATTGCCCCAAGTAATGGATGCACCGTACTTATTATCGATTCAGGTCGATTCGTACAGAACATTCTTGCAAGATGGCAAATCACCAAAAAACCGCGAAGATATCGGTCTCCAAGCCGCATTTCGTTCAGTTTTTCCTATCGAAAGTTATTCTGGCAATGCTGCTTTAGAATTTGTTGAGTATAGCCTTGGTAAACCTGAGTTCGATGTACGCGAATGTATTCTTCGTGGCTCGACTTATGCGGCACCAATGCGCGTTAAAATTCGTTTGATTATTAAAG
>LJRV01000628.1 GCA_001612575.1 Streptobacillus notomytis | reverse complement strand
TCATACCTTAAGTCAGGCTGTTCATAACCGTATGCGTATGAAATAAGTACCTCGGTGCTTATTTCAAATATTTTTTGAATAATATCGTATTATCAAAAAATCTTTTAAAAGACAAAAACATATTTTTAAAAATGACTCAGTGAATATATAAATTAAAAAAAGCTTTTGTAAAAAATAAATATTTAGAAGGACATTAAATTTGAAAAATTTTAAATAATGATCAAAAAATTATCTCTTTTTTGTAAAATTGTTCAAAAATAGATTATTCATCAAGGATTCAGT
>LJRV01000627.1 GCA_001612575.1 Streptobacillus notomytis | reverse complement strand
TACTGGACCCTGGATGAAAATTTGCTCAGACATAGAAGAACCGCTAAATAACAATACGTAAGTGCTATTTTACCGATAGTCGTCATTGAAAACACGAGTTAGCATTAAAAAATATCTACTGTTATAGTTGGCATTAATAATAATTTTTTTCAGGTTGTCTATGCTTGCTTTACTTTCTCCTGCAAAAACTTTAGATTATGAAACAGCGTTACCTACAGATGAGTTTACTCAGCCGCGCTTGTTAGAAAACTCCGCACAATTAATTGATGTTTGTCGCAAACTTTCTGCTTCGGAAATTGCGAATTTAATGAGTGTCAGTGAAAAAATTGCCACACTTAATGCTGATCGTTTTAGAG
>LJRV01000626.1 GCA_001612575.1 Streptobacillus notomytis | reverse complement strand
CTTTACGTCTTCACCAATGTGGTCTTCCGAAGAAAATGGCACTTGAATTATTCAAGCCATTCATTTTCGCGAAATTACAAGCTTCAGGTCAGGCAACAACCATTAAAGCTGCGAAGAAAATGGTTGAGCGTGAGACTCCGGAAGTTTGGGACGTTCTTGCATCTGTAATTCGTCAACATCCAGTAATGTTGAACCGTGCGCCAACACTTCACCGTTTAGGTCTTCAAGCATTTGAACC
>LJRV01000625.1 GCA_001612575.1 Streptobacillus notomytis | reverse complement strand
GATTAGTACAACATGTAAATTGATTTCAAAATTGAACCTGAAAAACGCAAGTTATGGGCAATATTTTGAAAAAGCGCAAATCGATACTGAACGATTAAAAGTGATGTATTCCATTTACGAGCAGTATTATGAAAATACCAGATTTTCTATTTTCGTAGATGTTTTTAAAAATAAAAGCGGTGCGATCTTAATTTTTGACTCAGAAACAGATGAGATTGTCGGTTTCTCGACGGTAGTTGTGCAGCATTTCTACTTAAACGGTAAAGACTACACTGTGCTTTTTAGCGG
>LJRV01000624.1 GCA_001612575.1 Streptobacillus notomytis | reverse complement strand
CTTGCAGGGTCATTGTGGTTTTACCTGAAGATTCAGGGCCATAAATTTCAATAATACGGCCTTTTGGTAAACCGCCAATACCGAGCGCGATGTCCAGCGTTAATGAGCCGGTAGATACTGCTTCTACAGCCTGTACGGTATTGTCACCAAGACGCATTACTGTGTTTTTACCAAACTGTTTTTCAATCTGGCTTAGGGCAGCATTTAGCGCCTTGCTTTTATTCTCATCCATCTTACAACCTCAATACGATGTCACCAAACTATATACTCAAGTGGATGTATGTACTTCAAACTCTTTCCACC
>LJRV01000623.1 GCA_001612575.1 Streptobacillus notomytis | reverse complement strand
GTTCAAAATTTATTTAGCTTTTCCACAAAACTGGCATGCACCATGCTTATATATTTATGTATAAAACTCATCTCAACACGCTCAGTGTGAGTGCAGTTTTAAATGAAAAATCATGTTTTTAACAAGAAATACGGATACCCCATTATGGCAACATTGCACGCTCCTGCTTTTGAACTTCCTGAAATTTTGAATACTAAAACGAATTTGGCAGATGCCCGAATTGGTGCACAAGTGATTGAGTGTTCAGATGATTTCTTTGCAGAAGCAAAGCGTATGCTGCAATTTGAAGCACCTATTTTTGTTGAAGATAAATTTGATGATCATGGCAAATGGATGGAC
>LJRV01000622.1 GCA_001612575.1 Streptobacillus notomytis | reverse complement strand
AAAATCGGCTATTGGTTTTACAGGCAATCATTCTGCGCGCACGCCAAACAACACTGCTAACTTATGGTTAAAATATCAAATTAATGATCATTGGTATGCAGCTGTAGGTGGTCGTTGTGAATCATCACGTTTTAGTGCGCCAGACAACAAAAACGTTTTACCGGGATATGGAGTTGTAAATGCGGCGTTAGGTTATCAAAGTTAACGTTATGATGTGAAGTTAAACCTAAATAACTTGTTTGATCGCGATTATTTTGTGTCAGGTCATAGTGGAGCAAATGATTCGAACATGATGGGCGATCCTTTAAATGCTCAAGTTGCACTTCGCTATCGTTTTTAATTAAAAAAACTCTAAAAAGCTCATCATTTCGATGAGCTTTTTTATTTGTCGTGTAGGATATAGATAGTAT
>LJRV01000621.1 GCA_001612575.1 Streptobacillus notomytis | reverse complement strand
TATACCAAGATTTACATTTTTATATAGACCATATGAAAATATAATAATTTCAAGTAATGTAGATGTACCTATAAGTATAAGGAATTCAACTCCGGCAGGAATAAGAGGGATATATACAGGAGAGATAAAGTATTTAATAGATGATAGCTTTAAGGATATAGTATCAATAAGCCAATATCTGACTCAATTTAAAACAATGGGTAATATAGGGGCAGGCTTAGTATTAGGAAATGAACCAGGCTATTATTTATCATATAATGTAATGGGAGACATTAGTTTTTTAAGGGGAGATATAAAGGGTGATAGTAATGATATAGATGGAAGTTTATCATTAAATCCATTAATATTTAACTTTCCTGTTAAACCAAGGCTAATAATAGGTAAGGAAGATAAAGAAACTGTAATAAAGTTTGGTTTAGAGTATTCAAAGGGCACAGAATTTTCTACTACAGTAGGATTTAAAAAAATAATTAAATCTATGAAAGATATAGTAGAGGATGAATTAAAACCGGATATTTTAAATATAGTAAAAAATAGAGGTTCAAGTCAAGATGAATATGATCATACTAGATATGGATTATCTAGAATAAATTTTAATGAAAAAGTAAATTATACAATTACACCTTTTATAGATATAAAAAAAGAAGAGGGTAAATCTAGAATAAATGTTAAATTAGATACTATTAACGCTTCAGCTTATATAGAAAAACAAAAAACAGAAGATAAAATGGATAGAGAGATACCTACAGATGATTTTTTTGCATGGAATTATCAAAAAAGAAATGATAATTGGTTTCTTAATATATTTTCAAGTAAAGAATACAATTATTTTAAAGAAGTTATAACAGAAAATATAATAAAAACAAATAAAAATATTACTAGTTTGGATAGTAGAAAGTATAGATTTGAGATTGATACAGAATATTTACAAGATAAAGGAATTAATTTTAATTTAAGTCTGAGTACATCATATAATGAGACTAAATTAGTTGAAATGGATAGAGAGGATATAATAAAGGAAACTAAATCTAAAATAGTCAGTCTTAAATCTAGTTCAAATAAGCCTAATTTTACAGAAGAAATTAAGAAAAATCCTGATAATCAAGTAGAAATTAAGGATGGCAATGTATTACAATCTATGAAAGATTTTGTTAAAAAAAATGGTGCAAAAGATGAAACAATTTATGAATCTTTCAGACCATTATTTGTTGGAAATTATAGGGAAATGAAAGAAAGAAAATTAAAAGAGATATTAAATTATCCAGGTTTAAAAAAGGAAGAAGTTAAAATACAAGAAAAGATTTTTTTACATGTTAAAAAAATTGATTTAAATTTGGATACATATTTAGGATATAAATTTGTTCTAAAGTATAAAATTGGAATCTCTTTGGGTATTAGACATAAATTAACTGCACGTTATGAAGCAACAAGTAAAATAGTACTAGGTAGTGATATTCAAATGTTTGGAAGTAGAAATATGATAATTAAAAATACAATAATTCCAGAAGTTAAAATGACTTATAATTTAATTCATAATTTGAATGCGACATTGAGTATGGAAACCCCTGTTTATTTTTATAACAGATATTTTAAAGGTGTTAATTTTAATGTTAGAACAGGTCTTGAATATAGATGGTAAATTGTATAAAATAGAGAATTTAAAAAATACAAATTCTCTATTTTTTTTTAATTGATATAATGCTTTTAACAAAATTTTTATGTAGTCGAAGGGGGAAGTAAGGTTAGAAAATGGAGTTTTAATTCATTAAAAAATATTGAACTAAGAAATATATGAAGCTTTAAATTAAAAGAAAAGTATTCAGGATTGGGATTAGGTGTTGATTTGTCAGGTAAGAATGCCTCATATGCTATAGAAAAGTTAGGATTAATTTCTAATAATAAGTATGTTAATGGAGAGGTTAATTACTATTTAGATGATGAACTTTAAAAAGTGGTAGTGTAGATCATGTATTTAGTATTAATCAATTACCAGATAGTAAAGAGTCTTTATCACAAGATGATAATAATATAATTATAGCTCCATTTAATAATATAAATTCAGTACATTTAGGTAAAAAATATAAATCAGGAACATCTTTATTACTATATGGTATGAATAATATAGTATTTTCAAATAATTTAGAGTTGTCATTAGATATAAATAAATCATATGTTTCTGTAATAATAGGAATGTATAAAAGTGAAAAAATATTTAATAGATGATAGTTTTGAAGATACATTATTAGCAAATCCAAATACTATTCAATTTAAAACTTCTGGAAATATTGAAACAGGGATTAAGATAAGCCAGATTTAAGTTTATTCTTAAATCTTTTAATAGTTAACTTTCCTATTAAACCAAGAATATTATTTGCAAAAGAAGAAAAAGATATTGTTAGGAAATTTGATCTTGAATATTCAAGATTAACAGAATTTAAAAAATAATTAGACATAGGAATAGCATAGTTGAAGATGAAATAAAAGCTTTAACATTTAATGGTAAATTAAACTATATCTTTAAACCTTTTTTGATATTAAAAAAGATGTAGAAGATGTTAAAATAAATGTTATATCATCTGTAAATAAAGTAATGTGTTACAATTTCTATCATTTGGCTAAATTAGGAGATATAATTTTGATATTAATACATAATATGATAAATATAAAGGAATGAATTTTAGTTTAAATTTAGGTTTAGAATACAATGAAATAATTTTGAGGGGTGATAAAGAAATAACTACAAAAACAGAAACCAAATCAAAATTTATAAACATTGTTTCAAATAATGTTAATCCAATAATCATAGATGATAAAATAAAAAGTGTTAGTATATTAGAATTAGAATAAGGGAAATTATTAGAATCATTGAAAAAATATGTTAAAGATAAAAAATCAAAAAAAGATGAATTGAAAGAACTAAAATTCAAATTCAATGAATTCTATAAATTGGTTAATAAAAAGTAAGAATGTATTATAGAGCTAGTGCTTGTGTTAATATTTTCAAAATTCATTGTATTTTTTAAAAATCAAAAATATTTTATAAATATTATATTATCATTAACATTGATAGTCTTCTTTTTACTTTATTTAACAATTTTTAGAGAACAAAAATTAAGTTGTTGACAAAACAGTGGGGGGGGGTTATAATATTTTGGGATTTTTTTATATATAAAAATTAGTGTAGGAGGTATATATATTAGAATTTATTGATAATTAGATAATGCAAAAAGATTTATTAATATTTTTTTAAAAATTTTAACATTAAGATAATTAATAAAAATGAAAGAGTAAAAAGAAAATGAATAAAGAGTTAAGGGAAAAATTATTGATAAAAAAGTATAAAAATTAAATGGTGTTAGAAAATTTAACAATATATAAAGGTGAAAAGGTAATAAAGATAAAAAGGAAATAAAAGGGAAATGAAGAATATTAAAACTTATGAATTAAAGAAAATTTTAAAGAACACTTTAAAGAATAAAGTGAGTATAAATGATAAAACTGTAATAAGATATTTAATTTTTGGATTTATGGGACTATCAGCAATGTCTTATGGATCTTGGTTAGCCATAAATGATGGTACTGGGACTGTTGGAAAATCAGGTGTTTCTGGCAGAGATGGAGAAAATAATAATAAAAATAATATAATACTAGCAAAATATGATAATCAATATAACACAGAACACTCAGTTGTAATAGGAGCAGGTGGAAAAACGCATGCTAAGGGTTCAGAAAATGTGGTAATAGGGTTTAACGCTATATCTGAGAAGGCAGAAAGTGTTGTAATAGGTGCTAATACAAAATCTGATATAAAAAAATCTGTAGTTCTTGGTAGTCATGCACATGTGTATAAAGATCATTTTAATATTAATAATGGTGTTGGAGATAGTGATGAACAAGGAGTTGCAATAGGAAATGCAGTTTTCTCAACAGCCCAAGCAACATCTGTAGGAAATAATACTTATGCTATAGGAAGATCTTCTATAGCAATAGGTAATGATGATGTATCTTCGTATACTCAATCAGTTACAGAGCATGATTATAAGGAATATTTTAAACAACTTTATGAGAAGATAGATGTTAAAGGAAATGTATATGGATATGCAAATGGTGGTAAAGTTTCAGGTAAGGAAGGAAATCATAAATACTCACCAACACTAGCCCAAGGACATGGATCAATAGCCATAGGTTCTAGGTCTATAGCTTACGCTGATGGAGCAACAGCCTTAGGAACTCTTGCATATGCTTTAAAGAGTGGATCAACAGCAGTAGGAACACTAACAAGAGCAGAAGGAGAAGGGGCAATAGCAATAGGAAGAGA
>LJRV01000620.1 GCA_001612575.1 Streptobacillus notomytis | reverse complement strand
AGTAGAATTAATCCACCCAATCGCAATGGACCCAGGTCTACGTTTTGCGATCCGTGAAGGTGGTCGTACTGTAGGTGCTGGTGTTGTTGCTAAAGTAACTGCATAATCACTTTTCAGTGAAAAAAGCGCTCCTTTTGGGGCGCTTTTTTTATATCGAATTGTTAGACTTGTCCCTTATACACATCTGACGCTGCCGACGATCT
>LJRV01000619.1 GCA_001612575.1 Streptobacillus notomytis | reverse complement strand
GTGCAGAGCCATGGACTAATGAGATGCGCCGTGAAATTGAAGAACGTCTGAATATTGATGCTCTAGATATCTATGGACTTTCTGAAGTTATGGGTCCCGGCGTAGCAATGGAGTGTCTAGAAAGTAAAGATGGCCCTACCATCTGGGAAGACCATTTTTATCCGGAAATTATTGATCCTGAAACTGGTGAGGTATTGCCAGATGGTGAGCTGGGAGAACTGGTATTTACCACAATTACCAAAGAAGGTATGCCGGTTATTCGTTACCGTACCCGAGACTGTCCCTTATA
>LJRV01000618.1 GCA_001612575.1 Streptobacillus notomytis | reverse complement strand
CCTCCAATGCATGCTGATCATAAGCTGTGCAAAACACTATAGCAGGTCGAGGATTAAGTTGGCTTAATTGCTCAGCACAGACGAGACCATTCATACCCGGCATCTGGATATCAAGTAAAATCACATCTGGGTGATGAAGCCGTGCCTGTTCCAAGGCATCTTGGCCATGATGAGCTGTTGCAACAACCTCATGTCCCATCTTTGAAACTAAACGTGACAATCGTTCCACTGCAAGTGGTTCGTCATCCCAAATTAGCACCTTCATTCATCCTCCTTGTCACCGTTACCTTGGTCCATTTTTTTATGGTTAACTCTGACTGACTTATTATTTTGTTTGGTAT
>LJRV01000617.1 GCA_001612575.1 Streptobacillus notomytis | reverse complement strand
GGTTAGACATGCTCCCTTTATAAGAAGATTTATTTTGAGTTCATAGAATACAGAGATTAAGGTTGCAACTTGTTCTATAATCGGTATGATCTAAATATATAATTTTTCAGGCCTATTCCAGATACCTAGAGAAGGGCTAGTTTTTTAACCAGAGAGTTTAAGGAAAATTTCAAGAGTTCCGCTTAAATTTCTTGATGCATTCAGTTTCAGCTTTAATTCCGGGTTTATCTTATATTTGTTTTAGCGCGTCCACTTCGGTGGACTTTTTTTCTTTACTGCTTAAATTTTGTCTTTATTTTTAAACAATAGTGTGTATTCTTTATGCCGTATAAGGGGGAGAGACTGAAATGAAATTTACACATATCGCAGTGGCAGGGGCTAGAGCAGCAAC
>LJRV01000616.1 GCA_001612575.1 Streptobacillus notomytis | reverse complement strand
CGGCAGATGAAACCGTATCGGGCGGGCAAAAACCGGTGATGATTTCGATTAAAGGGCCGGATTTAAACCAGCTACAACAGATTTCCGACCGCTTTATGCTGGAAATTGCCAAGGTAGATGGCATTGTCGATCTGGAAAGCTCCTTGAAAGAACCGAAACCGACGGTGGAAGTGCAGATCGAGCGGGTACTGGCCAGTGATTTAGGCCTGTCTGTGAACCAGATTGCCAACGTGATTCGTCCACTGATTGCCGGCGATGACGTCACCACCTGGCAAGATGAAAACGGCGAAACCTATGATGTAAATGTCCGTCTGACTGAAGACCGCCGCAGCCTGCCGGGTGATGTACAGCAAATGTCGCTGACCTCACAAAAAACCGATGCCAATGGTCAAGCCATTCTGGTGCCGTTGGCCAGTGTGGCCAGCTTTGAAGAAAATCTTGGCGCCTCACAGATTAACCGTCGTGATCTGGCCCGTGAGGTTCTGGTCGAAGCCAATACCGCAGGTCGCCCAGCTGGTGATATTGGCCGGGACATTGAAGC
>LJRV01000615.1 GCA_001612575.1 Streptobacillus notomytis | reverse complement strand
TTGCATGTCATCTGCAGTGGCAGGTCACAAACGTAGTTTCGGTGAAGATATTGTGCCTGCAAGTTATGAAGATTTTGAACATGCAGATATGGTGGTTTTGGTTGGTTCCAATACCGCATGGTGCCATCCTGTGCTGTATCAGCGGATTATGCAGGCTAAAAGCCACAATCCAGATATGTTTGTTGTGGTGATTGACCCACGTTTTACCAGTACTTGTGAGCAAGCGGATTTACAT
>LJRV01000614.1 GCA_001612575.1 Streptobacillus notomytis | reverse complement strand
GTGCCGTGCCGCCTGCTGCTGCTGGATGAACCTGCCGCCAGCCTTGACGCCCATAGCGAACAGCGAGTCATGCAGGCCCTGACCCACGCCTCCAGTGAGCAAACCACGCTGCTGGTCACCCACCAGCTCGAGGGGCTGGCCGACTGGGACGACGTCTGGGTGATGCAGGACGGACAGATTATCGAACAAGGCGACTACGCCACGCTGGCCCGTGCTGGTGGGGTCTTCTCGGCGCTGCTGGCCCATCGTCAGGAGGAGATTTAAATG
>LJRV01000613.1 GCA_001612575.1 Streptobacillus notomytis | reverse complement strand
ACAGCTTACTTTGACTTTAAATCTAATTTTTATAACGGCCTTTGTTTTATCGATTATTTATTTAATATTTCAAAAAAATTCAGCATGGCCTTTTAAAAATACTTTTGCTGGGCTAATGCTAGGTGTACTAACTTTTTCAAACATTGCCCTATAGGTTACAGCGCATATTTTATTCAAAGTTTCTCCGGCCATTGTCTTTGCGAGTATGAATATTTTGGTCGTGTTACTTGGAATAGTTTGTGGCGTAGTTTTATATAAAGTATAATTAAAATTACCAACCATCGTAGGAATTATTTTAGGAATAAGCGGAC
>LJRV01000612.1 GCA_001612575.1 Streptobacillus notomytis | reverse complement strand
CAATGGCACCGACAGCCTGCCCGTCACCGCTGACGAGGCGTGCGCGAACATGCCCGTTGCCGACGATTCCCGCATCGACGAGGCGATGGCGGGGAAGCGCCATCACCGGCTCGGGCGCTCCTTGTCCGAAGGGGCCCGCCCGCTGAATCAGGCGAACCAGTTCAGCGGTCGTGCCGCCCGCGCTCACCGTGCCATCGATCAGCAGCGCCTCGGCGGCCCGCGCCCGACCGACCGCCTCGGTCAGGCCGCGGG
>LJRV01000611.1 GCA_001612575.1 Streptobacillus notomytis | reverse complement strand
ATATTAATATAGATATTAAACGTGGAGAAATTCATTGCCTTATAGGTCCATATGGTGGTGTAAAATCAAGTCTACTAAAGAGTTCGTTATCTTTAGTTCCTTGTGAGGTAGATATAAAGATGATGTCTGAATATGATAAGATTATAGGGTATGTTCTACAAAATTTAGAGATTGATAAAACCCTTCCTCTCACTATAGAAGATTTTTTCTCTATGATATTTCAAGATAGACTCGTATTTGTAGGTGTTAGGGACAAAACTAGATTAATAGTCGAAGAATT
>LJRV01000610.1 GCA_001612575.1 Streptobacillus notomytis | reverse complement strand
TTAGCTTTCCTTCTAGCTTATGGTTATCATTAAACTCATAGTCTTCCTTATTTTCTGTCCATAAATATCGTTGATGTCTTTGATCTTTTGCTTTTTCTGTTGGTTTATGTTTTGTGTCAAATAGGTATCTTCCTTCTATTTTACTTTCTACATTTACTTCTTCTATCTCTTTTTTTATTGATAGAGTTCCTCCTGTTAGTAGAGCATGTGTATATTCTTTACCATTATTACTTGTCTTAAAGTCTGCTCCTAACTTGTACTCTGCTAATGTCTCTAAGTCTAAGCCTTTTGACATTTTTACTTTTATCTTATTTGTTGTCTTAAAATCATTTTTTATTGTTGTAAGTTCTTGTCCAACCTTATGCTCCAATGTTACCTTGTTTGAATTATCTGAAAGTAATGATAATTTTTCTGATAAAACAGTGATAGATTACAGTGCTAACTGGCGAGATACAAGTGCAAATGGGCAATTACCTAAAAGTAATCCAACAAATAAATTATTACATAAAGAAGAAATAAATATAGATTTAGAGTATAAAAGAGAAGATGTAGAATTTAAAACAGAAAATAAGATTAAAGGAAAGATATTTACTGATAAACTTACTATAGATAAAAATAAATATAAGAAAAATGATGCTAAAAATAAAAACAAAGACTTTACAGTATTTTCAGCATATACATCAAATAAAGTAAAGAAGGAAATGTATCTTTTAAGAATGAATTTAGTGGAAGTGTAACAATATATGAGTTTATAAATCTAAAGTTAGGCTTAGGATTTGGAGCAGATGATGGATTAAAGAATAGAATAATAAAACCAGCAGATAGCTATTTATCATTAGGTTTAAACTTTAAAGAATATGGGAATTTAGAAATAAAAGTAAACTATGATAAAAGTGTAGGAATAAGCTATGGATATGAGAAGAAATTAAGGTATTTAGATATAAATGTAAATGGAAAGTATAGTTCTTTTGAAGCATGGCATTGGAGTAATATGCCAGGACAAAGAGAACATAGATATGAAATAGAAGGAAAACTAAACTATGATTTAGGAAGAAAGTTTACACTAATTACAGACTTTGATACATATATATCTACCTGGTTTTCAGGAAGAGGAAAAAGATCTCTTCCTTATGGA
>LJRV01000609.1 GCA_001612575.1 Streptobacillus notomytis | reverse complement strand
AGGTAATAAGACACTAGTTTTATCAGAAGGTGGAGCAGCATATGGATTTTCAGCCATTTCAGGAGGACAAAACTCTATAGCAATAGGAACAGATGTTTATTCTAATGTTGACTACGATTATGATAGTAAAGTTAAATTAAGATCTAATTCAAAAGATGTAAATACAAATCTATTTGGGGATTTAGAAAAATATGGAGAAGTAGGTGGTAAAGAAGATAAAAGAGGTCTATATGGATTTGATTTAAATGGGGTTGCAAAGACTATTATAGGTATTGCAGAAGAGGAACCATTATCTAATGTAAGTGGAGCTTCAAAAGGAACATATTTAAAAAGTGGAGATTATTTTATAGGAGCTAAAAGCTATATAGACGGTATAGAAAAAGCTTTTGTAGAAGCAAAAGATGACAAAGATACAAAAACAGATATATTAAAAATAAAAACAGAAGAAAAAAACGGAGTAAAAAATATTGCAAAAAGTAATGGTAGAAATGCAATAGTTATAGGAAGTAAATCAGGAGCCTTTGGAGACAATGCTATATCATTGGGAAGAGGGTCATTTTCACTTAAAGAAAATTCTATATCAATTGGATCTTATTCATACACTAAAGATAAGAATTCAATAGCAATAGGAATTGCTTCAAGAGCATTAGCAGAAGGTTCAATAACATTTGGAAATGGAGCAGGGATAGATATAGATGGAAAGAACTCTATGGTATATGGACATGGATCAGTAGCCTATGCTCCAAATTCAGTAATACTAGGAATAAACTCACGTTTATGGGGAGGTAGTAGTGCTGGAGATTCTATAATAATAGGAAATGATGCAAATGTGAGTAGTTTGAAAGATGCTAAAAATATGAAGATAGAGGGTCATAATGGAAAATCAGTATTAGCATTAGGAAATAAAACAAATGCAACACTAGATAACTCGGTAGCTTT
>LJRV01000608.1 GCA_001612575.1 Streptobacillus notomytis | reverse complement strand
GTGGTGGATCGAGCCGTCCTGCCACCACGACCACACCTCCTCGGTGGCGTACGGCAGGAAGGGCGCGAGCAAGCGCAGCTGGGTGTGCAGCGCGATGGCGAGGGTCGCCTTGGCCGACTCCGTCGCGGCGCCGCCGTCGGTGGCGTACGCGCGCTCCTTGACCAGCTCGAGGTAGTCGTCGCAGAACTCCCAGAAGAACTTCTCGGTGACCTCGAGAGCGGTCGTGTAGTCGTAGGCCTGTCTCCTATACACCTCTG
>LJRV01000607.1 GCA_001612575.1 Streptobacillus notomytis | reverse complement strand
GCGGTAGGACGGGAGAGGGACACCTACGGCTGTGCTGGTTATATCTTTCACCAGTCTGTCAACCCTCTTTCGTTCTGCCACCATAATTCTATAAATGTTTGGCAGAACTCCCAATAAAAAGGAGTTGGCTTTGCACATCCATTATTTCTTGGCTCTCAATGCCAAAAGCTATAACGACACCACATAAACTTTAAAACAGTTTGAGGGCTATTAGGCCTTTCAGGTTTTAAATCGTCACAACCAAAAACTTAGCAACAATAAAACTTGAGATGTGCCAAGCACAGTCTTTATAGGCTTTGCTGTGCCTTTTTTTCTCCCAAAAAAGTATCTCATTTACAAACAACAAGAATTTATAACGGTAAAATTATGCCAAATTTAGTTCTCCCAACACGTGCCTTATACGTTGTAAATAAAGCAATTGATCTGTTTCATCACCGTGGGTTCCACCTTATTGGGGTCGACAGAATAGTGAGAGAATCAGAGATTACAAAA
>LJRV01000606.1 GCA_001612575.1 Streptobacillus notomytis | reverse complement strand
AATGATGATTGATCAGCCACATGATGTGGCGATCAATGTATTACGCCCTATTTCCCGTAAATACGATAAAGCAGAGCATGCTTATCCGAAAGAGCTGGATATGCTCGCTTCACTCATTGATGGCATGAATGAAGGTGGTGAAGGAATTAATGCAGGGGCTGCCGGTGCAGGAAAACGTGGTGAAACTGATAATGAAGGAATCCGTAATGGAACCAACATGTCAACAGCGTTAGGCATCATTGAAATGTGTTATGGCGATACTGGGCTATTACTCAGCATGCCACGTCAAGGTTTAGGAAGCTCTGCAATTGCCGCGGTCGCAAATGATGAGCACCTAGAACGTTTTAAAGGTACTTGGGGGGCTATGGCCATTACCGAGCCGGGTTGTGGTTCTGATTCTGCTGCGATCCGTACTACGGCAACTAAAGATGGCAATGGCTATATTTTAAATGGTGAAAGGATTTTCGTGACTTCTGGTTAGCGTGCGGACTCGGTAGTTGTATGGGCTACACTTGACCGAAAGCTTGGACGTGCAGCAATCAAGTCATTCGTAGTGCCTAAGGG
>LJRV01000605.1 GCA_001612575.1 Streptobacillus notomytis | reverse complement strand
AACGATGGATGAGGGTGTTACAGATCAGGAGTTACACCATGATCATCCTTAGACACATAAACGGTTCTGGTAGAGAAAAGAAGCCAGTTCGCAGTTTATCTGTACGGATATGAGCTTTATGCGTTCACACTCTTTTAAAATCAAAGTGTGCTTATGCCTGTAACAAGGAGCATACATGTATCAAGTTCTTGCTAGAAAATACCGTCTACGTAATTTGAATGAGTTAGTGGGGCAAAACCACGTTTCTCGTGCATTAAGCAGTGCATTGGAACGCGGTCGTCTTCACCATGCTTATTTATTTACGGGAACGCGTTGTGTAGGTAAAACTACAATCGCACGTATTTTAGCCAAGTGTTTGTACTGCGAAACGGGTGTGACTTCTACACCATGTGAAGTTTGTGCAACGTGTAAAGCGGTAAATGAAGGCCGTTTTATTGACCTAATTGAAATCGATGCTGCTTCAAGAACAAAAGTAGAAGATACGCGTGAACTTTTAGACAACGTTCCTTATGCACCAACTCAAGGTCG
>LJRV01000604.1 GCA_001612575.1 Streptobacillus notomytis | reverse complement strand
AATTAATGCAGAGCAAGGAAAGTTTATCCAGGATGGTCAATGGACTTTACAAAAAGCCAGCCAGATGGACATTCTTACAGATGGTAATTCGATACTAAATAATCATGATCAGCAGTCTTTAGGTTTGGCTCTACAGCCTAAATATGTACACATGGTGACTTTAGACCCTGAGGACTTGTCTCCAAGTCAGCTGATTAGTTTTATGCGCTATATGGACGAATATAGCCAAGTCCCGACAACTTACCAATTAGCTTTTTGGCAAAAAGTCGCTTCTCCATTTTCACTCATTACTCTTGTATT
>LJRV01000603.1 GCA_001612575.1 Streptobacillus notomytis | reverse complement strand
CTCTATATTTAAGACCGGTTACTTGTGAACCGTCACCCAATACTTCTGTGCTTAATGCATTCATAATCACAGTGGTGTTTGGCAAGCTGTTTAACTTGTTTTGCAAGACTTGGTCAGCACGAAGTTTAGTGTCAAACTCAACCAGAGTTACATGCTCAACAATACCTGCAAGGTCAATTGCAGCTTCTACACCTGAGTTACCGCCACCAATCACGGCAACACGTTTGCCTTTGAACAATGGACCATCACAGTGTGGGCAGTACGCTACACCACGGGTACGGTATTCAGCTTCACCTGGTACATTCATTTCTCTCCAACGTGCCCCTGTTG
>LJRV01000602.1 GCA_001612575.1 Streptobacillus notomytis | reverse complement strand
ATAAATCCCTTATTCCTAGCAAATAGTGATTTAAAGAAAATACGTAATGGGGTAGGTATAAAAAATAATAAGTTGTATTTTGTGATATCTAAAAATAGAGTGAATTTCTATAGTTTTGCTCAGTTCTTCCAAAAAAATCTTGAAGTCGAGCAAGCTCTATACCTTGACGGTTCTATCTCTAGTTTATATTTGCACAAGAATAATCGAAATGATAAAAGATTTAATATGGGGCCTATTATTGGATGGGTGGATCAGGCAGATTGTAGACCCAAGTAAAATATAAAAAAGCCAGTACAAGAC
>LJRV01000601.1 GCA_001612575.1 Streptobacillus notomytis | reverse complement strand
TTCTATATATCTTTGATTAAACTTATATCTATGTCTTTGCCTTTCTAATACTTCAGAGAGTCCATATAGGGAATATACTTTACTATTCGGATCTAATTTCCAAGGATATGCTGCAAGTCTCATAGTTCCTCCTAAGTTTTCAACATCCACTTGTTCTTCAATTAAACTAATAACAGGATTTGAAGTATATTCATCAATTTCTGTAGAATTTGCAATTTTCATTCCCAGTACATTTCTTGCATCATTTATAGTTGCCATTTGCTTACCTAAACAAATACTAAAAAAAGG
>LJRV01000600.1 GCA_001612575.1 Streptobacillus notomytis | reverse complement strand
CAATACATTCTGTACAGAACGTGCAATTTCATAATGCTCTTGACCAACAACCAGTGGGTCTAGCTGACGTGAAGTCGAGTCAAGTGGATCGATCGCTGGATAAATACCAGAAGATGCGATGTCACGGCTCAATACTACAGTTGCGTCCAAGTGAGCAAACGTAGTTGCAGGTGATGGATCTGTCAAGTCATCGGCAGGTACGTATACCGCTTGG
This sequence comes from Streptobacillus notomytis, assembly GCA_001612575.1. GTDB lineage: Bacteria > Fusobacteriota > Fusobacteriia > Fusobacteriales > Leptotrichiaceae > Streptobacillus > Streptobacillus notomytis. The sequence goes on along the minus strand of LJRV01000600.1, from coordinate 110 downwards.
ATTGAGGTAATAGAACCATTCTTGGTCGATGTAATACGTTCTTGAAGAACACCCATCTCTTCTGCAAGAGTAGGCTGGTAACCTACTGCAGATGGCATACGGCCTAGAAG
>LJRV01000599.1 GCA_001612575.1 Streptobacillus notomytis | reverse complement strand
GATTTTACGTGCTGCTCTAGCAGGAGTTAAAGAAGCAGCTAAGCCTTGTATAGTGGTTTCTGTTTTCATGAATTACAGCTCAACTTGGAAAGTGTGTTCTTTAGCTGGGAACGACTGATCTTGTACAGCAGCATGAAAAGCTTTAAAAGCATCTAAAATCGCTGTTTCACCAGATTGTTCTTTCATAAAGTTACGTACAAAACGCGCAACTCGACCAAACGTTAGACCTAACATGTCTTGTACAACCAATACCTGGCCATCAGTCGCATTACCTGCCCCAATACCGATCACAGGAGTATTTGGGAACAATTCAGCAATTTCTTGACCTAATTGTGCCGGAACGCATTCAAGTAATAAAACTGCCGCACCCGCTTCAACCACCGCTGTACAATCGGCAATAAGCTGATCGGCTGCTTCGCGCGTTCTAGCTTGTAACTTGTAGCC
>LJRV01000598.1 GCA_001612575.1 Streptobacillus notomytis | reverse complement strand
TTGTCTTAAGAAAAATTGTTATTATCAATTATATTTTTATTAGGAATTATAATGCTTTCTGCTAATGTAACAGGATTAATGTATAGAATTGAAGGTTCTTTAGGTAAAAATATTTTTGAAATAAAAAAAATAATAGGATTTCTAGTAGTTCTATTGAAATTCATGATTTTTTTCAGATTCAGTTAAAATTTTAACTGAATTGGAATCTGAAATTAATTCTAAATTTGATATCATATTTGGATCAATTTTCACTTTAGGTGTTATAACAGTTAAATTAAGTGTTGTTTTAGAAATAGTTCCAAGTTTAATTTTGGAAGGAAAAACTTAAAATATATATAGGTTTATAAAATGGAGTAGGACTTGGAGTTAATTTGAATGTGAATTATAGTTCAATAAATTCTGTACCTTCGATTGATAGGGGTTCATTTACATCTAAAACTAAGGCTTCATTGGGAATTAAAGTAAATGATAAATATAATTTAGCCCTTTATTATAATAAAGATTTTTTCAATATACATAATAAAGGAATTCTTGGAATAGAGTCGGGGGATACATTTTAGACAGTATTAATATTACTTTCTTTTTTTAATTTGAGAACTTTCATCAGCCAATTAAAATGTTTATAATTTATTTTCTAAATAATATATAAAAAACTAGACAAATATAGATAAAAGTGATATATTTAAAAAAATATGAGATATGAAAGGTTGAATAATGGGAAAAAGAGTTAGAGTTAGAATAGCACCTTCTCCAACGGGAGATCCACATGTGGGTACTGCATATATAGGATTATTTAATTATGCTTTTGCACATCATAATTCAGGAGATTTTATACTAAGAATAGAAGATACTGATAGAACAAGATTTTCTTCTGATTCAGAACAACAAATATTTGATGCTATGAAATGGTTGGGGCTTAATTATACAGAAGGTCCAGATTTAGGTGGTCCTTTTGGTCCATATAGACAATCTGAAAGATTTGATATATATAAAGAGTATGCAGTTTCTTTAGTAGAAAAAGGAGAAGCATATTATTCATTTGAAACACCAGAAGAATTAGAAATAATGAGAGAAAGACAAAAAGCTATGGGACTTCCACCTATGTATGATAGAAGATCAAGAAATTTAACTAAGGAACAGGTAGAAGAAAATTTAACTAAGGGATTACCTTACGTAATAAGGTTGAAAATGCCGCTTGATGGTCAAACAATCGTTGAAGATGGGTTAAGAGGTAAGATTTTCTTTGATAATGATAAAATAGATGATCAAATATTGTTAAAATCAGATGGCTATCCAACATATCATTTAGCTAATATAGTTGATGATCACTTAATGGGTGTAACACATGTAATACGTGCTGAAGAATGGATAGCTTCAACACCTAAACATATACAACTATATAAAGCGTTTGGATGGGACGAACCAAAATGGTTTCATATGCCTTTATTAAGAAATTCTGATAAAACTAAAATTTCTAAGAGGAAAAATCCTGTTTCATTAAATTATTACAAGGAAGAGGGATATTTAAAAGAAGGAATATTAAATTTTCTTGCTTTAATGGGATGGAGCTTAGGTGGAGAAAAGGAAATATTCACACTTGATGAAATGATAGAAAACTTTAGTTTTGATAGAATATCTTTAGGAGGACCTGTTTTTGATTTAGTTAAATTAGCTTGGGTTAATAATCAACATATGAAATTAAAACCTATATCTGAATTAACAGATTTAGCTATACCTTTTATTGAAAAAGAGGGTTATGATATTTCTAAATTTAGTAGAGAAAAATTAGAAAGAATGGTAGAGATTACAAGAGAGGGATCACATACATTAAAAGAATTAGCTAAGAACTTAGATGTTTTCTTTGTAGATGAAATTATCTTACCAAAAATTACTGAAGATATGAATAAAAAAGACAGAAAAGCTATAGAAAGAGTACATGAGGCACTATCTTCAGAAGAAGGTAAAAAATCAATAGAATTATTTTTAAGTAAACTAAATTCTTTAGGTGAACAATTAGATGAAGAAGCAATTAAAGATATACTTCATAAATTACCAGAAGAATTAAATGAGGGTATAGGTAAAGTGTTAATGCCTATTAGAGCTTCTTTAACTGGTAAATCTAAAGGTCCTGATCTATATTCTATAATTTCAATAATAGGAAAAGAAAAAACAATAAGAAGAATAAATTCTGAAAAAAATTAATAGAACTAGAAGGAGAAATAAATAATGAAAAAAAGGATAAAAGCTAAGGATTTAATTAGAATAGCTTTTGCTAAGGTACTTAAAATAAAGCCTTATTATAAAATAACGGTAAAAGAATTAACAGAAGAAAGCGGAGTTACTAGACAAATTTTTTACTATTATTTCAAAAATATGACAGAATTACTTAGATACTATTTTGAAGTAGAAATGCAAGAAATATTGAAAATCAAAAGAAAATTTAATAATTTTGAAGATGCATACCTTTTATTCTTTAGATCAATGTTAGAAAGAAAAGATGTGTTGGTTAATATTAATCAATCTGAATCATGTGGACTATTAAGAGAAGCATTTGAAATTATGAGCAAAAGACTTTTTGAAATACTATTTGCTGAGACTTTGTTAAAGTACAATGTTTCAGATAAAGATAAGAATTTCTTATTAAATTACTATAAAGTTGCTTTTGCTTCAGTAGCTTATGAATGGTTAAATGATGGAATGGAAGAAGAAGCTAAATATTTAGTAAGAAATTTATCTATATTAATAGATCAATCATTAATTCAAATTTTAGAAAAATTTCAAGAAAATCAGAATGTCTAAATTTAAAAATTTAGGCATTTTTAGATAGAGGCAATAGCTTGACACTATAAATTAATAGTGATATAATGACAAAGGATAAACACACTCTGTTTTTTTCATTTGTATGGTGCCAATAATATTTGGGTTTGCAAATGGACAAGAGTGGATGAAAAAACCAAAAATCAAGGAGGAAAATGAAATGTCAGTAATTTCAATGAAAGAATTATTAGAAGTAGGTGCACATTTTGGACACCAAGCTAAAAGATGGAATCCTAAAATGAAACCATATATTTATGCAGAAAGAAATGGTTTACACATTTTAGATTTACAACAAACTTTAGTATCAACAGAGAAGGCTTATGAATTTGTAAGAGAAATAGCAAGTGAAGGTGGAAAAGTACTATTTGTTGGAACTAAAAAACAAGCTCAAGAAGCTATGAAAGAAGAAGCAGAAAGATGTGGAGGATTCTACGTTAACCAAAGATGGTTAGGTGGGTTATTAACTAACTTAGAAACTATCAAAAAAAGAGTTAAAAAATTAAAAGAATTAGAAGAAATGGAAGCAGACGGAATCTTAGATGAAGCTTATACTAAAAAAGAAGCAGCTATTTTAAGAAAAGAAATGGAAAAATTACAAAAAAATGTTGGTGGAATTAAAGAAATGAATACTTTACCAGCAGCTTTATTTGTTGTAGATATTAAAAAAGAATTCTTAGCTTTAGAAGAAGCAGCTAAACTTGGAATACCTGTTATAGCTTTAATAGATTCAAATGTAGATCCAGACTTAGTAACTTATAGAATACCTGCAAATGATGATGCAATTAGATCAATTAAATTATTTTCAAAAGTAATTTCTCAAGCAGTTATTGAAGCTAATGGTGGACAAGAAAATGAATACACTCCGGCAGAACTTGAAACAGCAGAAATTTTAGAAGAAGATTTCGTAGTTGAAAAAGAAGAAATAGAAGAATAATAAGTTAAATAGGAGGAAGCATTATGGCAAGTGCAGCAGATATAAAAGTATTAAGAGAAAGAACAGGAGCTGGAATGCTTGATTGTAAAAAAGCATTAGAAGCTAATGGTGGAGACATAGAAAAATCAATAGATTGGTTAAGAGAAAAAGGAATAGCTAAAGCAGCTAAAAAATCAGGTAGAGTTGCAGCAGAAGGATTAGTATTTGGTGGAGAATTAGATAACTTAGGTGTTATAATTGAATTTAACTCAGAAACAGACTTCGTTGCTAAAAATGATGATTTTAAAAACTTTGGAGTTAAATTAGTAGAACTTGCATTAAAAAACAAAACAGCAACAGTTGAAGAATTAAAAGCAGTTGAAGTTGATGGAATGACAATTGATAATCAATTAACAGAATTAATTGCAAAAATTGGAGAAAACTTAAATATTAGAAGATTAGTTTTAGTTGAAGCAAAAGGATTTGTAGTAAACTATATTCACTTAGGTGGAAAAATAGGAGTTTTAGTTGAAGTTGATGGAGAAAACACTCCAGAAAATCATGAAAAAGCAAAAGGTGTAGCAATGCACATTGCAGCTATGGATCCAGCTTACTTAAGTAGAGAGCAAGTTACAGCTTCAGATTTAGAAAGAGAAAGAGAAATAGCAAGAGTTCAATTATTAGAAGAAGGAAAACCAGAAGCTATAGTTGAAAAAATATTAGAAGGTAAAATGAGAAAATTCTATGAAGAAAACTGTCTATTAGAACAAAAATATGTAAGAGATGATAAAGTGTCAATTAAAGAATTCATAGCTCCTTCATCAATTGCAGGATTTGCAAGATACAAAGTTGGAGAAGGAATTGAAAAAGTTGAAACTGATTTCGCAGCTGAAGTTGCAGCACAAATAGCAAGTACAAAATAATAAAACATAAGGGAGAGTTTAAGTAATTAAACTCTTTTTTATCAAACGGAGGGAAAATTTTATGTTAAAACATAAAAGGATATTATTAAAACTAAGTGGTGAAGCTTTAGCTGGAGATAAGGATTTTGGTTTTTCTGATGATATTTTACATAGCTTTGCTAAACAAATTAAAGAAATACATGATGAAGGTGTAGAACTTGCAATAGTAATTGGGGGAGGAAATATCTTTAGAGGTAAATTTGGTGAAGAAGTTGGTATGGATAGATCAACTGGAGATACCATGGGAATGCTTGCAACAGTAATGAATGGTTTAGCACTGCAAAATGCTATAGAAAAAATTGGTGGAGTATCTACAAGAGTTTTAACGGCTATAAATATGCCTCAAGTTGCAGAACCGTTTATAAGAAGAAGGGCTATTAGACATTTAGAAAAAGGAAGAGTAGTAATATTTGCAGGTGGAACAGGTAATCCATACTTTACTACAGATTCAGGTGGAGCTCTAAGGGCTATAGAAATTGAAGCTGATGTTTTAGCTAAAGGTACAAAAGTTGATGGGATTTATGATAAAGATCCTGTTAAATATACAGATGCCATTAGATATGAAGAAATTACCTTTAAAGAAGCATTAAGTAAAGACTTAAAAGTAATGGATGCAACTGCTTTGTCATTATGTAGAGAAAATAATATGCCTATAATAGTGTTTAATGCTTTGAAAGATGGAAACATGTTAAAGCTTGCAAAAGGAGAAAAAATAGGAACTATAGTAAAAAATGATTAATTATGTGATATAATATCGTTGTAAATAAAAAATGGAAGGAAAACAATATGGTGGAAGAACTATTATTAGAAGTTGAAGAAAAAATGGAAAAAACGTTGGAAAGTACAAAAGTTCGTTTTTCTCATGTTAGAGCAGGGCGTGCAAATGTTTCTATGGTTGATGGAGTTTTAGTTGATTATTATGGTCAAATGTCTCCGTTAAATCAGGTTGGATCAGTTACTGCCCCAGAACCAAGATTATTAGTTATAGATCCTTGGGATAAATCATTAATATCAGTTATAGAAAAAGCAATACTTGCTGCAAATATTGGATTTACTCCCTCAAATGATGGTAGAATTATTAGACTTGTAGTACCTGAATTAACAGAAGATAGAAGAAAAGAATATGTAAAGGTTGTAAAAAAAGAAGCAGAAGAAGGTAAAGTTGCAGCTAGAAATATAAGAAAAGACTATAATAATAAAGTTAGAAAAATGGAAAAGGATTCTGAAATTACAGAAGATGATTTAAAACACATAGAAGAGAAAATTCAAAAATTAACAGATGAATGTATTAAACATATAGATGAATTGCTAACTAAAAAAGAAAAAGAATTGCTAAGTATTTAGATATGATATTTGACTCATTAATTAATTTCTTTAGAATAAAGAAACAAATATCTATAGATTTAGGTACATCAAATGTTCTTTTTTATGATAAACATGCAAAAAAAATTGTTTTAAACGAACCTTCTGTTATAGTTAAAGATAAAAAAACAGGTGAAATTATTGCTGTAGGGAAAGAAGCAAAAGAAATGCTAGGTAAAAATCCCAAAAGCTTAGAAGTAATTAAACCACTTAGAGATGGAGTTATATCTGATATAGATTCAACAAGAAAAATGCTTTCAGAATTTATGAGAAAGGTATATGGTATCTCACCATTTAGACCCGAAGTAATAATTTGTGTTCCAATAGAGGTTACTAAAGTAGAAATACGTACTCTTTTTGATGCCTTAGATGATGTTAAAAGAATATTTTTAATAGAAGAAGGAAGAGCTGCTGTAATGGGGGCAGGGGTTAATATTTCAAATCCTAGTGGTAATATGGTTATAGATATAGGTGGAGGATCTACTGACATAGCAATATTATCTCTAGATGAAATCATAGTTTCTAAATCAATAAGGATAGCTGGTAATAAATTAGATGAAGATATAGTAAAATATGTTAAAGAAAAACTATATTTAAATATTGGAGACAGAACTGCAGAGAAAATCAAAAAAGAATTATCTACTGCTATATTTGTTCCTGAAGAAGAAAATAAAAAATTAAAAATCAAGGGATTAGATATGAGTAATAAGAGACCTAAAGAACTTGTTATTACATCTAATCAAGTTTGTGAAGCGATAAAAGACTCATTAGCTGTTTTAATATCAGCAGCAAAAGATGTATTAGGAAAATGTCCACCAGAACTTGCATCAGATATATTAGATAATGGTATAGTATTAACTGGTGGAGGAGCTTTAATTTCTAATTTAGATAAGTTAATAGAAAATGAAGTTACAGTAAAAGTACATGTTCCAGATTCACCACTTCATTCAGTTGCAGTGGGTGGAAGTTATGCATTTGATAATGAGAATCTTTTAAATACGCTTTTAGTAAAGGAAAATTAAAATGGAAATATACGGAAATAATCATTCTGTTTTTGCTTTGTATTATCAATTAGTATTAGTTACTAAAAGTAGAAGTAAAATATTTAATGAAGATATTACAAAGTATGCAATAAATAAATTTAGAGAAATTTCAAAAAACTATTTAATAGAACTATATGATTATAGTTATGAAGAAGATCATTTTCATATTAAATTTAAAGCACATCCTAAAAGTGAAATTTCTAAATTTATTAATGCATATAAGAGTGCGACTTCAAGATTGATAAAAAAAGAGTTTGAATATGTTAATACTATATTAAAAGATGGGAGTGTATGGGAAAAAACATATTTTTTAATCACAGAAGGAGTACCGAGTCAGGATATGATAAACCATTATATAAAAACAAAAATTAAATGTGATATAATGGAACATGATTGTGATTGTTTTGGTTGCAAAGAATAGATATAAATATGACTTAGAAGGTATTATACTTTCTAAGTTTTTTTATTTATTTTTTATATTTAAAGGTCTATTAAGTTAATTGATTTTTGTCAGTAAATATGATAGTATATATATGTAAAAAGAATTATTGAAAGGAAAGATATTTATGTTATCGACATTAGTTTTTAGAGAATTTAGATATAATGGGAATATAGATGATTTTAAAATAGAATTAAAATCAAAAATTGCTGAAAACCCAAAGGATATAGATTCATTAAAAAAACTTGCAGGTATATATCATGCGTATTCAGAAAATGATAAGGCGATCAAGTTATATGAAGAGTTATCAAAATATCTTCCAAATGATCATGAAGTTGAAGGTTATCTAGGATATCTATATTATGAAAATTCAAATTTAAATGAAGCTGAAGAAAGGTTAAAGAATGCTCTTTATTTAAGTGAAAAAGAGCCGTTTTTATTGTTTCTTTTAGGTAATGTATATTCAAGAAAAGGGATGCTTGTGGAAGCACTAGATTGTTATGAGCTTGCAATATTTCTAGATTTTGATATGTATGGAGCACATATAGATTTTGGAAGAAAATATGAGCATATGGGAAGACATAGAAGAGCTTTAAAAGAATTTAGGGCTGCATATAATATAGATTCAAGAGATGAAGAATTATTAAAGAAAATAGAACATGTAGAAAATAGAATAAAAGAATCAGAAAATAAATAGGAGACTTAAACAAGTCTCCTATAGTTTTATATATTCAAATATTTTTTTCATGAAATCAAATTTAAAACTTTCCCCTTTATAAGCATGTATTGATGTAACTAATACTAGTATCAATATTATTAAAAATGATAAAACTGAAATTGAAGAAGCTAGGTTAGTATCTTTAAATAGAGTAACCACAAAAGAAAAGAACGAGAATATCATACCTTGTTTTGCGTAATCTCTTACAAATTCATTTTCTTTTTCTAAAATTAATCCACCAACACTAAATATAAGACCTAGGAATGGAGATAATGATATAATTAAAATAGCAGTTGCAACTAAATTTTCGTTTATATTTCCTATAGATTTTTTCAAAATTATCAACCTCACTTTCATAATCATTATATCAAAATTATTGATTAATGTCTAATGTTAATAAATTTGATTTAGTAATTTTAACACTTTTTCCTTATTTTCACAATGTTTTAATATATGTACTTTTTCAGAGTCGATAATATTTCTTGCTAAAGTCATTAAAATATTTATGTATAAATCATCATGTCTAGGTTTAATAAGTACAGCACAAATATATTTAACTTTATCTTCTGCTTCATTCCAAATTAAAGCATTTTTTAAACGTATAAATACTATTGTATTTTCTAATACTTTTGTACTTTTTAAATGAGGAATTGCAAATTTAGAACCAAGGAAGGTAGTTACTTCACTTTCTTTTTTATGAAATTTCTGTAAAATTCTTCCAGGATTTTCAATTCTTTCTAGTTTAACTAGATTTTCTACTATGAACTCAAATAATTCATTCTTATTTGAAATTTCTAAATTTTCAAAAAATACATTTTCATCACATAATTTTATAGACATAGTTATCAACTCCTAAAATAGTATATATTAAAGTATACCTTAAAAATATATAAGTTCAAATATATAAAAATGTTTTTTTGAGGAAATAAAGAGTGGAGTTTGAAAAATATTACTTTTTGACAATTAATACTTTGATTATATATAAATTAATAAATATCAAATTAAAATTATAGCTAGTAAAAATATAGGTAAATTGCAATTTTCAGGGATAATAATTTGATTGACAAAATATTTAAAATGTTGTAATATTAGTTTGATTTAAAAATTAAGAAAGAGGGATGAAAATGAAGACGTTAAAAAAGTTTTTATTAGCATTAGTGCTAACAGTATTTGCATTTTCATGTGGTAGTAAATCTACAGAAAATTCAAAAGCAGATGAAGGAAAAATTAAAGTAACAACAACTTTAAATTACTACGTAAATTTATTAGAAGAAATAGGTAAAGATAAAGTTAAAGTAACTGGATTAATGGGTGAAGGTGAAGATCCACACTTATACGTTGCAACTGCAGGAGATATTGAAAAATTAGAAAATGCGGACTTGGTTGTTTATGGTGGGTTACATTTAGAAGGTAAAATGGTTGAAATATTTGAAAACTTAAAAGATAAAGCTGTATTAGATTTAGGAGCTCAACTTGATCCTTCAAAATTAGTTGAAGAAGAAAAAGGAGTATATGATCCTCACGTATGGTTTAATACAGAATTTTGGGCAATTCAGGCAAAAGCGGTTGCAAATAAATTATCAGAGCTTGATCCAGCTAACAAGGAATTTTATATAAACAACTTAGCATCATATTTAAAAGAATTAGATAAAGCAACTAAATATGTACAAGATAAAATAAATGAAATACCTGAAAACTCAAGAGTGTTAATTACAGCTCATGATGCATTTGGATACTTTGCAAGTCAATTTGGATTAGAAGTTAAAGCTATACAAGGTGTTTCAACTGATTCAGAAATAGGAACAAAAGAAATTAACGAATTAGCTGATTTCATAGTAGCTAATAAAATAAAAGCAATATTTGTTGAAAGTTCAGTAAACCATAAGAGTATAGAATCACTTCAAGAAGCAGTTAGAGCAAAAGGATTTGAAGTAAAAATAGGTGGAGAATTATACTCAGATTCTATGGGTGATGCAGAACATAATACTGACACATATATTAAAACTTTAAAATTCAATGCTGATACCATAGCAAACGCTTTAAAATAAGGATTAGATAATATGAAGGTTATAGAAATTAAGGATTTAGTAGTTACTTATGATTTAGAACCTGTACTTGAAAATGTTAATCTTGAAATAGAAAAAGGAGATTTAATGGCCCTAGTAGGTCCAAATGGTGCAGGAAAATCAACGCTGATTAAAACCATACTAGAGTTTATTAAACCAGTAGTGGGAACAGTAAAAATTAATGGTAAAGAATATAGACAAGAAAAGAAGAAAATAGCATATGTTCCACAAAGAGGAAGCGTAGATTGGGATTTCCCTACTACTCTTTTTGATGTAGTAATGATGGGATGTTATGGAAGAGTTGGATTTTTGAAAAAAATATCAAAAGAAGAAAAAGAAAAAGTTGACAATGCAATAAAACAAGTTGAAATGATAGAATTTAAAGATAGACAAATATCGGAACTTTCTGGTGGGCAACAACAAAGAGCGTTTCTTGCAAGAGCTTTAGTTCAAGATGCAGAAATATATTTGATGGATGAACCTTTTCAAGGTGTTGATGCTATTACAGAAAAATCAATAATAAAAATATTAAAAGAATTAAAAAACCAAGGAAAAACTGTAATAGTGGTGCATCATGATTTACAAACAGTAGAAGAATACTTTGATAGCGTTACATTTATAAATAAAAGTATAGTAACTAGTGGTAAAGTAAAAGATGTTTATACTAAAGAAAATATAGAAAGAACATATAGTAGAAATGTTTGATTTATTATTAAATAGTTATACATTTAAGATAGTTGCTATAGGATGTAGTTTACTTGGAATGATTAGCGCTATTATAGGGACATTCGCTGTTTTAAAAAAAGAAAGTTTATTAGGAGATGGAGTTGCACATTCTTCTCTTGCAGGTATTTGTATTGCGTTTTTGTTAACAGGTAAAAGAGAATTATTTATACTTTTAATTGGTGCTTTGATAATGGGACTTATTTGTGTTTTACTTATACATTATATAGGAACTAATTCTAAGGTTAAATTTGATAGTGCAATAGCTCTAATACTTTCTACTTTTTTTGGATTGGGGCTTGTATTATTAACATATTTAAAAAGAGTTCCTGGTGCTAAAAAAGCAGGATTAAGTAATTTCATATTTGGTCAGGCTTCTACATTAATATTAAAAGATATATATTTAATAACTGTTGTAGGATTAATATTATTAGCATTGGTAATATTTTTTTGGAAAGAAATTAAAATAAGTATTTTTGATAAAGAATATGCAAAAACTATAGGAATTAATAGTGATAGATATAGATTATTAGTTTCTGTGATGATAGTAATTAATGTAATTATTGGACTTCAAATAGCAGGAGTTGTATTAATGACAGCTATGATGATATCTCCTGTAGTTGCAGCAAGACAATGGAGTAATAAATTAAATATTGTAGTTATTTTATCATCTGTGTTTGGAGCAATTTCTGGATTTGTTGGAAGTTTAAGTTCTAGTTTAAATACTTCATTACCTACAGGTCCAGTTATAGTGGTAACATTATCTATATTTGTAATATTTAGTATGCTTTTTTCTAATAAAAGAGGACTAATATATAGATATATTAAAAGGAAGAAATTTGAAAGAGAAATAAAAAGGAAGTGGGCAAGATGAGTTCAAGTTTAATAATACTTACTGTTGCTGTATTAACAGCTATTTCTTGCTCTATATTAGGAGTATTTTTAGTACTTAAGAATATGAGTATGTTGACAGATGCCATTAGTCATACAATATTACTTGGTATAGTACTTTCGTTTTTTATTGTAAAGAGTTTAGATTCGCCATTACTTGTATTAGGGGCAACCTTAGTGGGATTAGTTACAGTTTATCTAGTAGAATTAATTACTAGCTCAAAGTTAGTAAAAGAAGATGCTGCCATAGGTGTAGTATTATCTTTCCTATTTTCAGTAGCTGTAATTTTAATATCTAAATATACTGCAAATGTACATTTAGATATAGATGCTGTATTATTAGGTGAAATAGCCTTTGTACCATTTTATAATATGCATATATTTGGCATAACTATTTCAAAATCTATAGTTTATGGTCTTATTATATGTCTAATAAATATATCTTTTGTAACAATATTCTTTAAGGAATTAAAAATATCGATATTTGATAAGGCATTAGCGTTTTCACTAGGACTTTTTCCTAGTTTAATACATTATATTTTAATGACATTAGTATCTACAACTGCAGTTATAGCATTTGAATCTGTTGGAGCTATGTTATTAATATCGTTTATGATAGGTCCACCAATTAGCGCATATTTAATTTCTAAAGATATAAAAAGTATGATATTTATTAGTGTAATCATAGATATAATTGCTTCTGTGATAGGTTATTATATAGCCATATACTTAGATATTTCTATAGCAGGTATGATAGCAGTAGTTATAGGAATTATATTTTTATTTGTGTTTATTTATAGAAAAATTACGAATAAATATTTGATGTAAATCCTCGTCAAGAGGATTTTTTATTTAGCATTATGAAAATTATTTATATAAACTTAAAAAAATTTGATTTTAAAATAAAACTTTATTTTACACTATATACTTTATATTTAGAATATTTTAGTTATTATAAACTATTCGTAGACAAAACAAAAAATTGACAAAATATATGGGGGGGGGGTATAATTAAAGGAAATATTAAATAAAAGGAGGAATATAGTAGAATTAATTATTAATAATACTATAAAGTTACGATTTGAAAAAAATAGTTGATAGATATAAATTTATTTATTTTTTAATCTTTATACTAGGAAACTTAATATTTTCACAAAATACAGATTATTATGATTTAATAATAAATCAGAGATTAAGTGTAATAACAGGAATGAAAGAGCTATATTCAAAGAAGAGCAACTTTGATATTTTAGCAAATGTAATATCAGCAGATGAGATATTAAGGCAAATACCTAAATATGAAGATAAAAAAATAAAAAATTTACATCTATACTTTCCAGATGTAGATTATTTAGAAAAATATATAGAAGAAGTTTCAAAGAGAGTAGATAATGTAAATATATATTTACTTAAAGAAAAGATAGAAGAAAGACATATGAGAAATAGAGATTATATAACATATGAAATGAAAAATATTAATAAAAAGGTAGAAAAATTGAATAATGTGAAAATTTTAAAAGTTAGTTTAATGGGAAAAGATTTATCAGAAATCTTTTTAGAGAGTCTAACAGAAGAAAATGTGGATGAAAAATATTTTAATAAATATATAAAAATTGAGAAATAAATTAAAAAGGGATGAAGAAAAGGGATGAAAAAAATACAGGAGTTAAAAAGGTTTTTAAAGACTTTTTTAAAAGGTAAAGTTAGTATAGATGAAAAAGTAGTTATAATGTATATTATGCTTGGATTTACAGGATTATCTACAATATCTTATGGATCTTGGTTAGCAATAAATGATAATACAGGTGCAGCTGGATCAGATGGTGGAGGTAGTAATACTTATCATGGTTCAGATAATCAGAAGAATAATACAATACTAGCAAAATACGATACTAAATATAACACAGAACACTCAGTTGTAATAGGAGCAGGTGGAAAAACGCATGCTAAGGGTTCAGAAAATGTGGTAATAGGGTTTAATGCTATATCTGAGAAGGCAGAAAGTGTTGTAATAGGTGCTAATACAAAATCTGATATAAAAAAATCTGTAGTTCTTGGTAGTCATGCACATGTGTATAAAGATCATTTTAATATTAATAATGGTGTTGGAGATAGTGATGAACAAGGAGTTGCAATAGGAAATGCAGTTTTCTCAACAGCACAAGCAACATCTGTAGGAAATAATACTTATGCTATAGGAAGATCTTCTATATCTATAGGTAATGATGATGTATCTTCGTATACTCAATCAGTTACAGAGCATGATTATAAGGAATATTTTAAACAACTTTATGAGAAGATAGATGAAAAAGGAGAAGTGTATGGATATGCAAATGGTGGTAAAGTTTCAGGTAAGGAAGGAAATCATAAATACTCACCAACACTAGCCCAAGGACATGGATCAATAGCCATAGGTTCTAGGTCTATAGCTTATGCTGATGGAGCAACAGCATTAGGAACTCTTGCATATGCACTTAAAAAGGGATCAACAGCTATAGGAACATTAACAAGAGCAGAAGGAGAAGGAGCAATAGCAATAGGA
>LJRV01000597.1 GCA_001612575.1 Streptobacillus notomytis | reverse complement strand
GTTTATCCACCTGCTCAGCATGGCTCGGGGCGGGGTTTACGTGACCAAAATAAGGCACTTTGGGGCGGTTTTTCGGTTTTGGCGAAAACAGGACATTGTTTTTTTGCGGGTGATACCGGTTATGCCGGCCACTTCAAACAAATTCATACGCGCTATGGTGCGCCGCGTGTGGCCTTACTTCCAATCGGAGCTTATGAACCTCGTAAATTAATGAGCTATGTTCATATGAATCCGCAAGATGCAGTTCATGCACATTTAGATTTACAAGCACATCGGTCTGTGGCAATTCACTATCGAACTTTTCAGTTAACGGATGAGGGG
>LJRV01000596.1 GCA_001612575.1 Streptobacillus notomytis | reverse complement strand
TTCCTGCTGATATAATTCTAGACTTTCTGCACGTCTTTTTATCCGCCAACGATAAAACGGTTTTAATAAATGAAGTGCGGTGTTGTACCAAAATGGGGTCGCCAAGCGGTTTGCCTCAAATAGTCAAAATTTAAAAACTGCGGAAAATATAACATAGATAAAAAAAATGGCAGAGTTTCGATACCTAAACTCTACCATATACAAGAAAAGCCATTTACTGAACTCACAAAAGAGCAAGTTCAGCATATAGTAAATTTTAATAATATTATGAACTTATGAAGCTTCTAAAGCCGGATAATCTGTAT
>LJRV01000595.1 GCA_001612575.1 Streptobacillus notomytis | reverse complement strand
AAAAAAAATAAAAATTTTCAAAAAACCCCTTGACAACAGAGAGGGAGTTATGCTAATATAATGAGGTCCACCGGAGGGAAAATAGGTGAGACAAGGACAATGGAAAGAGAAGGAATAGATAAAGCAAACAAGATATAAGGAAGTCAATTTAGAAGGAAAAGAAGACTGAAAAAGGTGAAGAAGTAAAGAAGAGATATAGAGATATATTGAATGAAGAGTTTGATCCTGGCTCAGGATGAACGCTGACAGAATGCTTAACACATTCAAATCTATGTTAATTCTGTAAGCTTGCTTAGATACGCGACATGGTGGACTGGTTAGTAACGTGTAAAGAACTGACTTCGTAGACAGGGATAACAATCTGAAATGTTGGATAATCCACGATATTATTAGAAGTGGGCATCTACTTTTAATGCAAGAAGAGATTGCAAAGAGAGAGCTTTGCAT
>LJRV01000594.1 GCA_001612575.1 Streptobacillus notomytis | reverse complement strand
TTATTAGTCAATAACTATAGTTGTTTTACTATATATAACTTAAGTTATATATTTGTTATAAGTTAGCTGGTGCGATCATTATGGCTCTTAAAGACCGTTTAAAAGATTCAAGGATTAAAGCTAAAAAAACACAGGCAGAGGTTGCTGAAGCAGTAAAGATGTCTCAGCCTGCTTATCAAGCTTTAGAATCGGGGAAGAATTTAAAATCTGCTTTTCTTCCACTCATTGCACAGTTTTTAGGTGTAGATGCTTATTGGCTTACTACAGGAA
>LJRV01000593.1 GCA_001612575.1 Streptobacillus notomytis | reverse complement strand
TTTGATAATTTTCTCCTTTAATGTCAAGTACTCATACAGAATCTTTTCAACTATCCACTAATGTTTGGATAATTACATAAACACCTTTACAAGTTCTTGTGGGAGCTCATAAAAGTATATGTGTATTACCATTATCTTCTATTAGTATCCCATCTACGTCTCCTAATACTACTGCACTTTCTTCCAGTAAATCTAATTCAAACGCTTTAGCAGCTGTGTTAGTAATTAAAAAACCACTTAATCATAGTTCATCAAATGTTACCGATATAGCAGAAC
>LJRV01000592.1 GCA_001612575.1 Streptobacillus notomytis | reverse complement strand
TCTTTACCCAACAGCCGAGACATTTAGCTTCCAGTCATTTTATGAAACGTTGAAAAAATCAGGTTATGTAATTTATCCAGGCAAAGTCACAGATCTTAACTGCTTCCGTATAGGCAATATTGGCGAAGTTTATGTACAGGACATTGAAGGGCTTCTTGCTGCGATTGCCAGCTACTGCGAAAACCATCTAAATCAAGCTGTAACAGTATAGTTTTTATTAAAACATTTGAATTAAAGGGAATACACCATGACAACCAACAACACACAAATTCAGGCTGTTGTTTTTGACTGGGCTGGTACAACAGTAGATTTTGGCTCACGCGCACCAATTTTGGCTTTTATGGCTTTATTTAAAGACAATAAAGTTGAAA
>LJRV01000591.1 GCA_001612575.1 Streptobacillus notomytis | reverse complement strand
CCAAACGTTTTTTGATGTCTTTAAATAAGAAATCATGATCAGCTTGATCACGTTGTTCTTTGGTCAGACTAATAAATTTTGAATGAGGACGCATAGACCAACGGACTGGCTTTTCTTGTCCATTGGCTGCCCGCAATATAAAGGCATTTACGACATAAAATTCTGCACCGCTAAAACTACCGGTTAATGGCATCTTGGCCTTTTGCTCAATAGACTTACGCGCTTCGGGATATTCTTTTAAGAAAGCCTCAACAAGGGCTGGATCAGGTTTACCAGTAGACGGAACCGGTTTAAATGCTTTTTGCTGCGCCAAAAAACCTTCAGCATTTCGCGTAGGGAAATAGGGAAAGTTGTTTAATTTCATACGCCACTGCGAATGATCGGCTGGAGAAAGCAATAAAGCCATACTCACTGTTGCGGTAGAATTATCTGCCGCATGCGGATTACCGCTTCCAATAGAAAATCGACCAATTGCTGGTATATCAGACTTGGCAAATACAGTGGCTTTAGAGAGTGCTGCTGCCGCACCATTACTATGGTAAGTGCCATCAAAACAAATACCTTTACCG
>LJRV01000590.1 GCA_001612575.1 Streptobacillus notomytis | reverse complement strand
GTTCCAATATATTGGGACAGGAACAAATAGATTTATTAACCACACGCGGATTAAATTTCGTATGGTTTCCAAAGCAACTTGAAACGATATATCGTTTTCAATATCAAAATGGTGCAGCCTATGAGTTTCGCTATAGAGCACCTATTATTTTAATATTATATTTATTTTTAAGCTTTGGTATATCCCAAGTTTTACCAACCGAACAATTTTTATCCTGGTTAAGCTATTATTCTTGGGTAGGCATAATTGTTTTAATCGCCTGGATTTTATCATTTATTAAAAAATTAAATCAGTGGTTTGATTATTATGTCGGAATTGGCTCTTCCGCTGCCGTTGCCATAACATTTATTTTAATTAACGTTTTAGAAAATGGACAAGATAATGTAC
>LJRV01000589.1 GCA_001612575.1 Streptobacillus notomytis | reverse complement strand
ACCAATAATAAAGCCACCGACCACATTAACAGTAACCGTTCCCAACGGAATTTGCGGATAAATCGGGTTCAGTTTTAAACCTAACAACCAACGCAACCACGCCCCAAGAACTGAACCTAAGGCAATTGCAAGTAAAGGATAATCCATAGAACCACCCCTTTAGTGAGCTGCTAAAAGAGCAAACAAAAATGATGGGAAATGTGACATGGCGCACTCCAAAAATAAGCAGAGTACGCAATAACC
>LJRV01000588.1 GCA_001612575.1 Streptobacillus notomytis | reverse complement strand
TCCATAAGCCGCACAGAAATAGGCACTTGCTTCAAAAGCATGGGTAGTAATGATCAGACCCACATGTTCATAACCAAAAAGTATGGGCACAGAAAAAATAAAAGCACCACCGACAAAAATGAGACCGAGTGCAGTGTAGGCTGGAGTCTGGCGTATCATTTTTGCCACCAGTAATAGTGCGATCACGCCCAGCAACCATGTGACAGAACGAGACGGTGTACTATCATTGCTGATCAAAGATAGAATCAGTATAAAAAATTGTAATAAAACTAACTTGGCGGAAGGTAATAAGCGAAACCCTTTCCAGAATCCAAGAAGTACATGCAAGCTTGCTTTTAACCCAGCCATTTTATGATGTAGCCATTATTATTTATTAAT
>LJRV01000587.1 GCA_001612575.1 Streptobacillus notomytis | reverse complement strand
GAAATTGAAGGAAAACTTAACTATGATTTAGGAAGAAAGTTTACCCTAACTACAGACTTTGATATTTATCTACCTTATTTTCTGTCCATACAAATCCTTGATGTCTTAGATCTTTTGCTTTTTCTGTTGGTTTATGTTTTGTGTCAAATAGGTATCTTCCTTCTATTTTACTTTCTACATTTACTTCTTCTATCTCTTTTTTTATTGATAGAGTTCCTCCTGTTAGTAGAGCATGTGTATATTCTTTGCCATTAGAGTTTTTAAAGTCTACTCCTAGCTTGTACTCTGCTAATGTCTCTAAGTCTAAGCCTTTTGACATTTTTACTTTTATCTTATTTGTTGTCTTAAAATCATTCTTTATTGTTGTAAGATTAGATATATTATTACTCTTATGCTCCAATGTTACCTTGTTTGAATTATCTGAAAGTAACGATAATTTTTCTGTTACATTAATTGTTGTTCCTAATTTTATCTCTGGTTCATGTTTTAATGTTGTATTACCATTATCTTCTTTAACCTCTAAGCCATAGTTTAACTCTCCCCTTAACTCATGAACTCCTTTGTATTCTCCCTTGTTTAATAGCTTTATCTTTGTTTCACGTTTATTACCATTCTTTAAGATGCTCCACATAAAAAGCTTCATTTTCTATTCCATAATCTATTACTATATATCTATCGTAGTATTTTTTACCTGAAACTTTTAGCTTTAGATCTACATTAGGATAATATTTTCTAAAATCATATAAGATATTTTTTGTAAGCATATCTTTATTTTTAATATTATCACTAAAAACTATAATTTTAATTTTATATCTTACAGCTATTAAAAGTTCAAATATTTTAAATGCTATATAGTTATTTATATTTTCTTTGCTAACTTATATATTTTCATATAAGCAACATATGCTTCTATTTTATCTCCGTTCATTAGTAAAAAATGTTTGTGTGTTTCTAGATCCATGAAATTATCCATAATTTTTTTCAAATCTTCTTTAGTATCTAAGGTATTTATTTTATTATTTAGTTCTAATATTTCTTTTGAATTTTGCTTTATATCATTTGTGTTTTAATTTGTTTAAATAGCCTTTGAGCAAATAAGATCTTGATTTCTTAAATGATAATGACTTATGTTTATTCCTGTTAGTATATTATCTTTGTAATCTTCTCTTTCTATTAAAGTATTATTGTATTTTATTCTAATCCATAAGGAGAGATCTTTTTCCTTTTCCTGAAAACCAGGTAGATATATATCAAAGTCTGTAGTTAGTGTAAACTTTCTTCCTAAATCATAGTTTAGTTTTCCTTCTATTTCATATCTATGTTCTCTTTGAGATGACATATTATTCCAATGCCATGCTTCAAAAGAACCATACTTTCCCTTTACATTTATATCTAAATACCTTAATTTCTTCTCATATCCATAGCTTACTTTTAAATTTAAATATTAAAAAAACAGTAGTATAAATACTACTGTTTAAATATTAATTAAAATGTATATCCAAATTCTATTCCAAGGAAACTTTTACCATATCCCATATAAGCTCCTACATTATACTTATCATTTATCTTAGCTCCTAATGCTAATTTAAGTATAATTGATGGTGCTGGCTCAACCATTATATCTTTATTTTTTTCTACATCTGCACCTACACCCAATCCAACTTCTATAGAAGAGTATACTTTAATATTTTCTTTTACTTTATAATTAAAATCTGTTTCAATACCTAAAACTACATTAGGAAAAATGCTAATTTTATCTCCTCCTATTTTATTAGTGATACCTGCTGTAATTTTAGGTCCAAATGTAATATCTAATTTATCATTAATTTGAGATTTCCACTCAGGTAAAAATGAACCTAACGCTGAAACATATACATAAACTTTTACAAAACTACCACTTGCAGGAACTATAACAGGTAAAGCACTAAAAGATCCTTCAACCCTATATCTTGGTCCTGTTAAACTTGCTGAAAATGACATCATACCTAATAATAAAGTTAATAATAACTTCTTCATCTATTATTCTCCTATTTTTAATTATATAACCTTTTAAATATTATACTACTTCATCATATTTTTTGTCAACAAGTCTAATTTGTAAATGAAAACTAATTTTTTTGCTTCTTTATAGAAAAAATTATTTTTAAAATAACATACAGTATAATTGTTGGAATTACCCAAGAAAAATTGTCATTATAAAATGGTAATTTCATTAATTGTTCTGTAATTACTGTTAATTTAAAGAACATAGAATTAATAACAGTTGTAGTATTTAAAATTATCAAAAATACCATAGTTATTTTATACACTCTATTATCATTCTCATTTATTATTTCTAATAATAATATAGATAAAATTATTGGGTATACCAATAAAAGTATAGGTATTGAAAGTTTTAATATAAGATCTAGACTTAACATTGATAAACATAATGATAAAATTATTAAAAATTTCAACCATTGATCATATTTAAACTTACTAAACGCTTTATAATTAAATTCACTTGAGAAAGTAAGTATAGAAATACAAGCTGTTAAACATGCTACAGAAAATACTAATACTAAAACAAAGATTCCAAAATTTCCAAATAAAAGTCTTACTATTTCTTTTAATATTATTGCACCATTAGTTGCATTTGTATAATTTTTAGATAATCCTGCACTAATAACTCCAAGTATTAAATAAATTAAAAACATTAAAATTCCTGCAAATATTACACCTACTCTACCATAAGTTTTTAATTCACCTTCTTTTAAATTATAATTATTTTTAATGATATTTACTACTGTTATTCCTACTATTATTGAACCTAAACTATCCATAGTATTGTATCCTTGTAAAAATCCTCTTAATATAGGTAAATTTTGATACATTTCATTTGGAAGTAAAAACTCTAACTTCTGAGTAGCAAATGTCATAATAGTAATAATAAAGATTAAAGTTAATAATAAAGGTATTAATATTTTACCTATTACTGTTAATATACTACTTTGATTATATGATAGATAATAAACAATAGAGAAAAATAATATGATGTATAATATTTTAAAAATTTCAATATTATTATCTAGATCAACTCCTTCTGTAACTATCATAGTAAAAGGAGTTAAAGCTGCACGTGGAATTGCTATTATGGCTATAGAACAACAAGCTAAACTAAAAATTAATTTAGTAAATTTTACTCCTAGCTTATTATATATTCTCTCCATTATATTTTCTTCAAAACCTAGATAAACACCTAACATCGTTGTAAAAGTACTCGTAATCCCAAACCCTAACATCGAAATAAATACTGCACTTCCTGACTCTTTTCCTACAAATGGTGGAAATATTAAATTACCCGCACCAAAAAACATTCCAAATATTAGTAAACTAACATACATGTACTCTTTTTTTATTCTCATTAAATCTCCTAAAATTTTTTTTCTTTCAATTATACAATTTTTGAAATAAAAAATCAATAAAAGGACTAACTTTCGCTAATCCTTTTTATCATTATCTAACCTCAATCTCCACTC
>LJRV01000586.1 GCA_001612575.1 Streptobacillus notomytis | reverse complement strand
GAATTACCTTCTTGGCTGCAGCCGCTGTCATTGGGTCGTTGTTCTTGGTTCCTCTTTTAAAACGTTATTAATTCACTGTATAGGAGTTTAAGAAATGACTACACAACAATTCGAATCGTGGAAACAGCCGGAAGGCGCTTCTTTAGAAGATTGGTTAAACACACGTATTGCTCGCTTTGATACTCGTAAATATGACTTTGAGGCTTTGAAGTTCCAAGCCGATTACGACCCGAAATATCGTCGTGCTCAAATGCGCTATATGGGAACGGGTGCAACTGGTGTTGCAAATGACAGCAACAC
>LJRV01000585.1 GCA_001612575.1 Streptobacillus notomytis | reverse complement strand
GTTCAGAAGCATTCCATATTTTGTCTGGTCACTTAAGTCATCAAATTGAACATCACTTATTCCCAGATATTCCTGCTCGTCGTTATCGCCAAATGGCTCCAAAAGTTGAGGCGGTTTGTAAGAAATATGGCTTGAACTATAACAATGCCAGCTTTGTTAAGCAGTTTGGACAAGTGGTTGGGCGTATTGTGAAATATGCGTTCCCATTTAAAAAATAATATTTTGTTCTTATAACATTGTACGCACTTCTGATTTTTCAGAAGTTCGTTTTTTTTGACTTAGCACTAATA
>LJRV01000584.1 GCA_001612575.1 Streptobacillus notomytis | reverse complement strand
AAGTTAAATCGTTATAAACAACTTGTTTCTAGTAATGCTGTGTCTAAACAGGAATATGATGACTTACTTGGTCAAGTCAATGTTGCAGAAGCACAAGTTGCAGCAGCTAAGGCTCAAGTAACAAATGCAAATGTAGATCTTGGTTATTCTACAATTCGCTCTCCTATTTCTGGCCAATCTGGTGGTTCTTCAGTAACGGCTGTTGCTTTGGTTATTGCAAACCAGACTGACCCGTTGGTAACGATTCAACAGTTAGATCCTATCTATGTTGATATTAATCAGTCTAGTGCTGAGTTATTGCGTTTCCGTCAACAACTAAGTAAGGGCAGTTTAAATAACAGTAACAACACGAAAGTAAAATTAAAGCTTGAAGATGGTTCTACCTATCCAATCGAAGGGCAACTTGCTTTCTCTGACGCTTCTGTAAACCAAGATACAGGAACAATTACATTACGTGCCGTATTCTCTAACCCGAATCATTTATTGCTTCCGGGTATGTATACCACTGCGCAAATTGTTCCGGGCGTTGTTCCAAGTGCTTACCTGATTCCTCAAGCTGCCATTACTCGTTTACCTACAGGACAAGCTGTAGCGATGCTTGTTAATGCTAAAG
>LJRV01000583.1 GCA_001612575.1 Streptobacillus notomytis | reverse complement strand
AACTAAACCACCTGCTGAACCACGTCCATATAATACCGAAGCAGGTCCTTTTAAAACTTCGATCCGCTCTACATTCGACATATCGCGAAAATACAATGCGTCATCGCGAATACCATCTACATAGTTATCGGTGATTGCAGGGAAACCACGAATCATGACCTGATCACTTTGTCCATCTCCTACACTAAAGCTTAAACCTGCAACGTTTTGCAAGGCACCTTGCATAGAGGTGACTGTCTGTTCTCTTAAAACTTGTTTGGGTACAACGTTTACAA
>LJRV01000582.1 GCA_001612575.1 Streptobacillus notomytis | reverse complement strand
CTGCCGAAGCTTCGCTTGGCCGGTTACTTTTCAGCTTGATCTGTAAGCGCAATTCATTCATCGAGTCGGCATTACGAATTGCTTCTTCATAGGAAATTGCACCTTCGTTATACAGATCAAATAAAGCCTGATCAAACGTCTGCATGCCCAGTTCACGCGATTTGTCCATAATCGACTTTAACTCATGGAACTGGCCTTTTAAAATCAGTTCAGAAATCAGCGGCGTATTCAGCATAATCTCGACTGCCGCACGGCGCCCTTTACCATCTTCGGTACGCAC
>LJRV01000581.1 GCA_001612575.1 Streptobacillus notomytis | reverse complement strand
GTTCCAGAGGGCACTGATCAAAAAAGACCTGCCTTAATTCGAGATCAGCAGCCAGACCCAGGTAATCATTAGAAGACAGATTCAGCATATGCTGGCCTGCAATTTCAATGATCCGTCCTTGTTGCCGGTTGGCAGTAAACTGGCGAAAATTCCCCTGCTGTCTTAACTGCTCCAGCTGCTTGGTATAATGCTTAAGCAGTTTCATGCTGAAGCTCCTGTAGCTGTTGCACTACTTCTACCAACTGCTGAAGTAAATAATCCAGTTCATTACAAGTGATGATATAAGGAGGCATCACATATACCAGCCTTCCATACGGGCGTACCCAAATTC
>LJRV01000580.1 GCA_001612575.1 Streptobacillus notomytis | reverse complement strand
ATCTCGAGTACATCTCGACGGAATACGCGGTGCTCGACCGAACCGGACAGCTCATGTTCGAGCTAGAAGGCGAAACGAGATGCCAGATGAACACCGGGGTCATCATGCTTCGTGACGGCAAGATAGCTTTCAG
This sequence comes from Streptobacillus notomytis, assembly GCA_001612575.1. Taxonomy (GTDB): domain Bacteria; phylum Fusobacteriota; class Fusobacteriia; order Fusobacteriales; family Leptotrichiaceae; genus Streptobacillus; species Streptobacillus notomytis. The sequence continues at coordinate 81 of LJRV01000580.1, read as the reverse complement.
CGGGCGCGACGACGCCCTTCGGGCTTCCACTGACCCGTATATACAGACGTTCCTACGCGGTAAATAAACGATGCCGCGAAG
>LJRV01000579.1 GCA_001612575.1 Streptobacillus notomytis | reverse complement strand
ATATACTTATCCTGATTAAATGTAAATAAATACTGTAAATACGTAAAAAAGAAAAAATTATATGTAGATAGCTTCTCCTAACAACAAAACTATTTTTACTTGGTCTAATACATTAGAAGACTGCTTTTTTAATAATTTTTAAATTTCGGTGAAACCATAGAAAAGTAGGTATAATTTTGCTCGACTGTCCGCAAATCTTTGTTAGATTTCTCCATGAATGAATTAAGTTTTATTAGAAAAAATTTAAGATCTAGAAGACGAGCTTTAACCCAATTTGAGCAAAAACAGGCTCAGCTTAATGTTTTACATTACCTAAATCACCTTCCTATTTTTCATTCATCAAAAAAAATCGGTTTATATC
>LJRV01000578.1 GCA_001612575.1 Streptobacillus notomytis | reverse complement strand
GTATATATTAATTGTATATATCATTTAATAGCAAATGTTTTTAATTTGAGTATTTTGATTTAATTAAAATTTACCAAGTTTAATGATATGCCTTAGACGAATCGATTGTCTTTTCAAAATCAGAGTAACTTATTATCAGCACCCTGTTTTTTACCACTTTATAAACCCCCATTTAACAATAACTCACCCATTATTTATCCTTACTTTTTAATGATCTACATTAAAACAAATGTCATTTTGTGTGCTTGACTGCTAAAGAGCAGAGCACTATTCTTTGCCTGCTGGCCACATTGCCAGCCGGCTTTGACAGGCTGAATATTATCTCCCGCATCAGAGCTTTTCCTTCTGAGGAACAGTCT
>LJRV01000577.1 GCA_001612575.1 Streptobacillus notomytis | reverse complement strand
ATATTCTCTGCCATTAGAGTTTTTCAAGTCTACTACTACCTTGTACTCTTCTAATGTCTCTCAGTCACAGCCTTTTGAAATTTTTAACTTTATCTTATTTGTTGTCTTAAAATCATTTTTTATTGTTGTAAGTTCTTGTCCAACCTTATGCTCCAATGTTACCTTGTTTGAATTATCTGAAAGTAATGATAATTTTTCTGTTACATTAATTGTTGTTCCTAATTTTATCTCTGGTTCATGTTTTAATGTTGTTTCTCCATTTTCTTTAACCTCTAAGCCATAGTTTAACTCTCCCCTTAACTCATGAACTCCTTTGTATTCTCCCTTGTTTAATAGCTTTATTTTTGTTTCACGTTTATTACCATTCTTTAAGATGCTCTTTAACTCAAACTTTGCCTCATTTGTTAACTTTATCTCATCATTTGCCTTTGTCTCTACCTTTATTTCTCCAAATAGATTTCCTAATTGTTTAAAGTTTCCACTATTTAATACATGTCTTAATTCTGCATTTAATATCTTTACATCTTCACTTAATTTTCCTTTTGTTTTAATATAACTTTCTAATTCATGTTTATCATCTTTAAAGTCTGCTGCCTTCTATATA
>LJRV01000576.1 GCA_001612575.1 Streptobacillus notomytis | reverse complement strand
CAACGGATAAAAATAGTTTCAAAAACTTAGGTAAGAATACTTTAGATAATTTAGCTGGCCAAACAGTAGCCCAGATTAAAAATCAGGTAACTAATACTGCCCTTAATACTGTTTCAAAACAACTTAATCTCAATTTATCTGCCGATCAAATGAAAAGTCTTGGTCAAATGGCGACAAATCCAAGTCAATCTCTTGAAATGCTTAAAGAGCAGAGCGGAGATTTTTTGAGTGATCAAATGACCGCAAAATTATTTAAGACCACAAATCAAGAGTCACCTATTCAGCAGGGCGATTTAGATAC
>LJRV01000575.1 GCA_001612575.1 Streptobacillus notomytis | reverse complement strand
ATTGAATACTGCATATAGTTAAAAACGAAAAACTTTTTCATAATAATATTGATTTTTGAAAAAAACAGGGCATAATATGCATCGTTTACAAAAGGAGCATTAAGGATAATATGAATAGGAAGGTATTATTGAGTTTTATTATGTTATATTGTACGTTAAACGCAAGAAAAGATTATAGCAATGGATATCATAANCTCCTTAAAGAAGATAATCTTATACAGGTAAACTATGTTACACACTGTAAAAATCATGAAGGTGAAATTGGTAAAAATGTTAATGAAGGA
>LJRV01000574.1 GCA_001612575.1 Streptobacillus notomytis | reverse complement strand
TATTTGGAGTAATGCCAATATTTCTTTTGAGTAACGCAATGAGTGTTAGTTCTTTGTCTTTTTTTTGTATTCTTAATAATTATTATGCAATTCAAGTAAACTCAATGAATAGGTTAATTATTCACAAAATTTCGGCGTTCTTAGAAGAAAAGAAATTTATGATTATAAAGTATGACTCACGAGTTTTTATCTACTCTAACATATGGAAGTCTGTAAAAAACAATCTATACAAAT
>LJRV01000573.1 GCA_001612575.1 Streptobacillus notomytis | reverse complement strand
ACTCATTGTCTTTTGTAGCTTTTTCGGAAAAATCTTTAAAATTAGACATTTCAATCTTCTTTATTATGTGAAGGAAAGTCATCATGCTCTTTTATGTCTACTTACACTAAGATAGTTGTGAGAGTGATGTGTGAGCTATGTGTCTTTTACTACAAAATTTCTGATTGGCTAATTGCTTAAAGAATTTTTTACTTTGAGAATGCACTAATTGAAATTTTTGGTGCTTTATTATACTAATATACAATTGAATAATGAGATATTTATCACTATATTGTTAAGATATCGTGACATAATTGGGATGTTTAATTTGCGTATTTTTATTGATGGGGTTTCTTTATGAAGGATGGAATATTTTATGTTGTATTTAGAAATAG
>LJRV01000572.1 GCA_001612575.1 Streptobacillus notomytis | reverse complement strand
TAATGCAGCCATAGTGTCCTAGTATGATGATTTAAAATGATGCGCAAATAAACCGCTAAGCTGTGGAATAAAATGGGCAGGGATATCATGCCCCATTCCATCAATTAATTCAAACTTAGCACCGGAAATTGCTTTTGCTACGGCCTTACCGTGACTCGGTGGAAGTAAGCGGTCACGAGAGCCATGCAAGACTAAAGTGGGTTGCTTAATTTCACGGTCCAGTTGCAGTAAGGAACCTGTACATAATATTGCTAAAAACTGTTGAAGTACACCCGCTGGATAGTAGCTCCGTTGATATAGTTTACGTGCACTCTGTATGGCTTCAACCTGATTAATATAGCCGGGAGATCCTATAATCTCAAATAACTTCAAACTATGACTAATAATTCCTTCTTCATCATTGCTTTCAGGCTTGCCAATCAGGCTAAACAGCTGTTTTGGAAAAGGAGGGGGAAGCAAAGGCTGATTATTGCTGCTAAACATCAAGCCTAACTTTTCAACCTTATCCGGATAGCGGGCTGCAAGAATCTGCGCAATCATACCACCCATTGAAGCACCGATAACATAGGTTTTTTCCAGCCCCATTCTTTCAAGCAGTAAAGCTACATCATCAGCCATGTCATAGAGGGTATAAGGTGCTCCCTGATTCTGTAGACCAAGCGCAAAACGTCCCATCAGCTTAAAAGTATTTAAACGTGGTCCTTTATGACGTATCTTTGATGAAAGTCCAATATCGCGATTGTCAAAACGAATTACCCGATAACCTTGGTCAATTAATGATTTACAAAAGAAATCCGGCCAATATAAAAGCTGCGCACCTAGTCCCATAATTAACAGAATAGTTGGATGTTCAGGTTTACCGCCAATTTCTACATGAAGTTCGATTCCGTTGCCTAAATCGACCCGAGTTTCATGCATAAAAGAAGAATAAGGTGAAGCTTTAAGTTGAAAATTACTATTCATAAAACCACTTATCTCCCGAAACAGCGGTATTGACTG
>LJRV01000571.1 GCA_001612575.1 Streptobacillus notomytis | reverse complement strand
GGTTTTAAGATAGTTTTAATCAAGGAGAGCTTACTCTCCTCTTTTTTTTATTCATGTTATAAAAATTATATTCTTAATGGGCTGATTAAATTTAATTAACAGTAGATTATTCAATATAACTACAATTTTTCGCTTTTATTTATGATTATTTCATATTTAATTAGAACCACTTATCTTAAACCATAAAAAAAATATGGTTTTTGTATGAGCAATCTATTGCATAACAATTTTTAAAAATGTATTTTAAATATATCTTTTTAGATACTTTGAGATTCTCAACATGAATTCACAACAAATCGAACTGGTCCAATCTACTGTTCCTGTAC
>LJRV01000570.1 GCA_001612575.1 Streptobacillus notomytis | reverse complement strand
CTATAGGAACAACGCGGGATTCATTACTCCAATAAAGGCGGATGCGATGAATTTGTCGATAGAAGTTTGATTTTTTAAATAGAGCTTTGCTCAAATTAGAGTATTTACGCTCATCTCGTGGGATAACCCAAGCTGCTGTCCGTTGGAATACATATAATTGCTTAACGTCTTTTGGGATTTCTGGAATATATTGAATTGCACTACCACCAGTACCAATGGAAGCAACTGATTTACCTTCTAGACTGTAGTCATGTTCCCATTGGGAAGAGTGAAGAACTTTACCCTTTAACTTTTCAATACCTTGAATATGAGGGATTTGTGGAATATGTAGTGGACCTGATGCAAAAACTACAAATTGTGCTTCGAGAGAAGGTTGGTTTGCAAAATCTAGTGACCATACATGGCGCATTTCATCATAC
>LJRV01000569.1 GCA_001612575.1 Streptobacillus notomytis | reverse complement strand
ACAGCTGGATATGGATATCGAAATTATTATCAGTCTGGTTTTTTTTGCCTTTTGTGCCGGCCTGATTGATGTTGCTGTCGGAGGCGGTGGCCTGATCCAGATTCCAGCACTGATGGGAACTTTCCCGCATTTGCCCCCAGCAACAATTTTCGGTACTAACAAGCTGGCGTCAATCGCAGGTACTGCTTCAGCTGCATTTTCCTACGCCAGACGGGTGCGTTTTGTCTGGTAGTTACTGGTGGTCGTTGCTGGCTGTGCATTTGTCAGCAGTTTTATCGGGGCTGCCTGTGTAT
>LJRV01000568.1 GCA_001612575.1 Streptobacillus notomytis | reverse complement strand
GAAAAGTAAACTTAAGTTTAGATGCAAGATATAGGGGAAGTTTAGATATTAATGAAAAACTTAATAAAACTGACATTCATTTAACTTTATTAGGTTTAGGAATAAGTTATGAAAAAGAGAAAGAAAACTTAAAGCTAAGTAATAGTGCAAATATAATAGGCTTAGCAGCCAATTTAGAAAATAAAGAAATAGTTTTAACAAATCTATGGAGTGATAGATTTAGTATATTAAATGATAAAAAAGATAAGAGATGGTTGGATATAGATAAAGATAAGGTAAAGTAAGGTTCTTAACTCATTAACTCTTTTGTATTCTCCCTTGTTTAATAGCTTTATTTTTGTTTCACGATTATTACCATTCTTTAAGATGCTCTTTAACTCAAACTTTGCCTCATTTGTTAACTTTATCTCATCATTTGCCTTTGTCTCTACCTTTATTTCTCCAAATAGATTTCCTAATTGTTTAAAGTTTCCACTATTTAATACATGTCTTA
>LJRV01000567.1 GCA_001612575.1 Streptobacillus notomytis | reverse complement strand
GAGCAAGCCTACTCAAGATGTAAAAATTTAATCGTTATGAATAGATTACAGAGCATTTTAGAAATAAAGATTTATAAGTACAAATGAGATAATCTACTTAGCCAATAAAGAAAATCTTTAGCGTTATGAATTCACCAGTTTATCTCAATGCACTTCGTGCTTTTGAAGCCAGTGCACGACACAAAAGTTTTTCTGCTGCGGCAAAAGAGTTAAATGTTACTCCGGCCGCAGTGGGGCAATTGGTACGCACACTTGAAGATTGGTTAGGTT
>LJRV01000566.1 GCA_001612575.1 Streptobacillus notomytis | reverse complement strand
GCCGATACTCATACCGCCACACACGTATAGAGTCTGGCCTGTAACAAAACTTGCTTCATCACTTAAAATATATGTACATGCATGTGCAATGTCTGAAGGTTGTCCCAGTCGTTTTACAGGAATACTTTGTAAAATCTTTTGCGTTACGGGTGAATGGGGTGGGTTAGCTGCGGTGAAACGCTCTGTTTCTATTGGACCCGGTGCAATCGAATTTACAGTAATACCATCCATACCCAGTTCTAGCGCTGGTGCTCTACTTAAGCCAATAAGGCCAGCTTTGCTCACTGCATAAGCACTTCGCTGTGTTTTACCTAAAGCTGCTCTAGAAGACATATTAACAATACGTCCAAAGTTTTCTGATTTCATATTTGGAAGTAGGGCTTGAATACTCTGTAAGGAGCATCGTACATTGAGACTAAGTACTTGATTAAAATCGTCTAAACTTTGATTCTCAATATTGTCTGGTTTGACCATTCCAACAT
>LJRV01000565.1 GCA_001612575.1 Streptobacillus notomytis | reverse complement strand
GTACATCTTGGCGCGGGCGCGCATAGCCTCAAGACTACAGGTCGGCTGATAGTTCAGGCTCATGCGGCTGGCCCTCCATGCGCAGCCCATTCACGGCGCAGCGGATAAGTCTTGCGTAAATGGTCAAAGGCTTGCTGATCGACCTTGCCGTCTTTTAAGCAGGCACGCAATTTGGCATCATCAGCGGCAATATCATACATCTGTGGCAGATGCTGTTGCAGTGCGGCTTTTAACGGCTGACCGCTAAAATAATCGCTGCACGGCGGCCACTGGCTTTCAAAGCGTTTATGTGCCATTTGTCCAAAGACTTCACAAAAAGCGGCATAAATCATTTGTGTGCCGCGGGCTTTGCCTTCCAGACTGTAACCGGCAATATGCGGCGTTACCAACGTGACCAGATGTAATAATTCGGCAGAAATTTCCGGTTCATGCTCAAATACATCCAGCACCACCGCACGCCCGGTCTGCTGGATATCGGTCATT
>LJRV01000564.1 GCA_001612575.1 Streptobacillus notomytis | reverse complement strand
AAAGTATTAGCAGATGTTGGCTTATTAGGTATGCCAAATGCTGGTAAATCAACATTTATTCGTGCAGTAAGTGCCGCGAAACCAAAAGTAGCAGATTATCCATTTACCACTATGGTTCCTAACCTAGGTGTAGTAGATGCTGACCGTCACCGCTCGTTTGTGATGGCAGATATTCCGGGACTTATTGAGGGTGCAGCAGAAGGTGCAGGTTTAGGTATTCGTTTCCTTAAGCATTTAGCACGTACACGTATTCTTTTGCACATTATTGACGTACAACCAATTGATGGTTCAGACCCGGCCCATAATGCTAAAGCAATTATGAATGAACTTGCCAAGTTTTCTCCTACTTTGGCGAAGTTACCAATTGTATTAGTACTCAATAAACTTGATCAGATTGCTGAAGAAAGCCGTGAAGAATGGTGTCAGCATATTCTAGATGAGTTGCAATGGACAGGTCCTGTCTTTAAGACCTCGGGTTTACTCGAAGAAGGAACCAAAGAAGTTGTTTATTACCTCATGGATCAGATTGAACAACAACGTGAACGTGAAGTTGAAGATCCTGAGTACGCAGCAGAAGTAAGAGCATTCCGTGAACAGCTTGAAGCTGAAACACGTGAACAGACCATTGCAGCGAAGGAAGCATATCGTGCTATGCGTAAGGCACAACGCCTTGAAAGCATGATGGACGATGATGATGAC
>LJRV01000563.1 GCA_001612575.1 Streptobacillus notomytis | reverse complement strand
ATTTCCGAGCAGGCTATTTTCACCCGGCAGCAGGCTAAAACCCGATTAAATGCCCGTTTTGGCTAGCGTTTTGATTCATTATTTGAAGGTTATACAGATCAGATCTATTTTGCTGTTCTGTTCAACTCACATGTAGCCGAATTTATTCTGTTGCCCGTACGTATATCCATTAAACAGGACTGGCAAATTCCGCCCTTGGCATGCTGTTTTCGGGTAGAGGTTCTGACAGATCAAGGCTTTCAAACTTGTGTATGCAATGCTTTGTACTTATTTAATGTTATGCGGCGTTTGGAGTATTTTTCAGGCTGTGAGGAATCAAAGCTAGCAAGCTTCAGCGCCGAACTGGAATTAACCTTGCTACAAACCC
>LJRV01000562.1 GCA_001612575.1 Streptobacillus notomytis | reverse complement strand
GTACTGAAACGCAAGAACGGCAAACCGGAATCGTTGGCTTCGGCACCGGAAAGCGCCAATCTTGGCGACGGCAGCCTGGTGGTATGGGCTATGCTCGATTTCGACAAAGATGCCTTTGCTCTGCAAACCCAAGCCCGTAAAGCATTGCATCCACTATTAAGCGAATACCCGCAAGCGCTGCATATTGCTGTCAGCGGCACGATCGCGCAACGCAGCCGTGCCGCCGAATTGGCGGTCTATGG
>LJRV01000561.1 GCA_001612575.1 Streptobacillus notomytis | reverse complement strand
GTCCGAGCAAGCTCTTCACTATCCCCCAAACTTGATGCATCAATTGCTTATTTATGTGGGATAAATCGAGAAATAGCTGCTCGAACTGTTGCTTTCACAATTTTAGTAACTGAGTTCAGGGGCAACTTCGACCTTAGGTTTTAATCTTATAAATGGTAAAGGTGCACCAAAGATTTCAGCAATATGCATCGCAGAAGTCACTGCTGACTCTAAAATTGGCAAACCATCACATGACCATGAACCACAGTAGAATACTTTACGGTTTGGTTCTAAGTGGCGTTGTTGT
>LJRV01000560.1 GCA_001612575.1 Streptobacillus notomytis | reverse complement strand
TTTGTTTAGTTTCTGCCGTATTCGCAACAGGAGAATTTTGTTCTGAATGAGCTGAGTCTTGATTCATGTTATGCCCCCATTAGCGAATATAGTCAGTGTGTGGTTGAGTCACATAAGCTTTAAACTGGTCCATAGAACCATGGCTTTGCAACAGAGTTGCGAGCGACATGACATATTTATAAGCATTTAAAGCCATTTCTGTTTTTAAAGCACTTAATGCATTTTGTGCATCGATCACTTGAGTCGCTGTACCCATGCCTTCTCGGAAAGAAAGTTCCTGAATACGTAGGTTTTCTTGAGCTGCGCTGATATTCCTTTGTAATAGCGTATGACTTTGCTGTGCTGAATTGAGCTCGTTATAAGACTTATTTAATAATGC
>LJRV01000559.1 GCA_001612575.1 Streptobacillus notomytis | reverse complement strand
AGAAATATTAGATGCTGTAGACTATAAATATATAGTTGATAATAATATAATTGGAATTTCTTCTCGCATATTTAAAATTGATTGGGAAGATATCAGTTTATTAAGAGAAGGTAAAATGTCATTAATAGAATTAACAAAACTTAAGGGGGAATAATTTGAATGGTAAATTAGTAAACCCTAATAGCATTTCTGATATGGATATTATGAATGCAAAAAGTCAAGCAAGCATGGCTGCTTTACTTCAAAAAATTGGAAAAGGTAAAAGAAAAAAAGAAGTAACATTAAGTAAAAGTTAACAATAATGTTT
>LJRV01000558.1 GCA_001612575.1 Streptobacillus notomytis | reverse complement strand
CACATCTGGTCTTTTTTCACCGCACCTTTGTGGAAAAATATCGCTGGCTGAGTAGCGATGAATATACGCAACTGGTCGCATTAGCCCAGCTTCTTCCCGGCCCTACCAGCAGTCTGGTTGGAGTCGGTCTCGGTTACTTACAAAGAGGTTATGGGGGTGCACTTCTGGCTTGGCTTGGTTTCACCTTAGCCTCGATAATTTTAATGCTGGGCTGTGCATTACTGAGTGTTTCCCTG
>LJRV01000557.1 GCA_001612575.1 Streptobacillus notomytis | reverse complement strand
GATGGTAGTGGAAGGGGAAATGATGAGAAGATTAAAAATTTTTTTGTTATTTTTGGGGATAATTTCTAACATATTATTTTCTCAAAACATAGAAACCAATTTGTTAGCAGTATCATCTAATAGATCTAATAGAACCAATACAAAAAGATCTAGAAAAGTATTAAAAGAAAAAGTAAAAGAATCTAAGTTTCTTAAATTTGATAACTCAAAGAAAATAAAGTTGATTTTAAGTGCAGATAGTAAAAATAACTTTGAGAAAGAAAAAAAGAAATATAAAGTAACTGCTGAACATAACATTAATTTTTCTACAAAACTATATGAATTATTAAAATTATCAGGTGGAATTAGTTTTGGAAATAGTATTAAACCTAAAAGTTATTATGCAGCATTCGGATTAGATTTTAAAGAATATGGAGATATAGAAGTAGCTTTAAGATCGGAAAAAAAGGTAGATTTTAAATATGTATATAATAGGAAATTTAATGATTTAGATGTTGATGTAAAGATATTATATAGTCTATTTAGTTCAGAACGTAAATTGGGTGATAAAGAAATAGAATATTATTATGGTTTAGATACTAATTTTGGGTATAATTTAGGATACAATTTTAGATTATTAACAGATTTAGATATGAGGATGTCTATTTTTATTACAGATAAAAAGAAAAAATTAATTCCGTATGATTTTTTAATTGGTGCAGGAATAGATTACAAAAATAATATTATAGCAGGAGTATATGTAGGTCACTATAACACAAGAAGAGTCCAATTAGATAGAGGAGGAATCTTTAAATCTTCAGAGTATAATAAAGGGTTTAGATTTAGAACTTATTTAGGTTATGAATGGGAAAAGAATTTAAGTGAGAGTAGTAAAATAAGTTTTATGGGTAAGTTAGGTGCTAATATAGAAAAGAAACTTTATAATAATCTGTCTGTCATTGTAATTGAAGATAATAAAAAAGACATAAATAATAGCCACGATGATTCTTTTGCAACATTAAATCCACAATTAAAGTTAGAATATAAATTTAATGATAGTTTGAACATTGAAATGGAATATGTTTCTAGCATAGGTTTTGATATGAAAGGATATCAAAAAAGTTCAAATACAATAAGAGCAGGAGTGAAATATACATGGGAAAAATAAGTTTGAGAAACAAGGCGATTATAGGTATATTAACTTTGAGTTCTTTGTCAAGTTTAAGTAGAAATTTTGTAAAAAATTTATATCTTAAAAATAACAGTGAATTAACGTTAAAACATAAGGTAAAAGAACTTCCAACTATTAAGGCTAGTTCTGGAATAGGTTCCCCAAATGAAAAGGAGGTTACATATAAAGCTAGTGATAACCTAAGCATAGGAGCATTAGTAGGTAAAAATAAAGATCTTTTCATATATTTGGGTGGAGAGATAAATAAAGAAAATCAAAAATTAAATTCAATATCAAATTATCCTAATGGTAAGGTAAATGTGGGATTAGGATTTCAAAGAAAAATAAACGAACATATAGAAGTAACATTTAATGGTGGATATCAATATATGGGTGGTATGGAAGAAAATGTAAAAGAGGGATTAAAATTAAGAGGATTATGGGATAAAAAATATGATAATGATGAGAAAGCAAGAAAAGAATTTTATCATTCTCAGGGATTAAGACTTAAAGATGATGAAGTATTTGCAGCAGCTATTTTAGATCTAAATTATGAATTTACTAAATCAAAGTTAGGAATTATATATTCAACTGAAGACTTATACGCTGGAAAAGCTAGAATTGAAAGTTTTGTGGAATTAAATCAAAAAATAGGTAAACTTAATGTAGGAGTAAATTTAAATCATAAATTAAAGTCTGATTTTGAATTGGTAGATAGATTAGGTAGATTGAAAGCTGATTTAATATTATCAAGTAAATTAGGGGATTTAGAACTAAAAGGTAAAGTGTATACTAATATAGGATCTTTAATAAGAAGTTACAAAAATAGAATGGTTGGAGGAGAAGCTTCACTATCTTATACGGGAAATAGTTTTAGTTTTAAAAGTAAATTGAATCATGAAACTGTATATGATTATAGTAAAAATAAGAAAGCAAGAAATACGAGTGGAGAATATGTTAATAATATTCCAATTCATGGTAAAGAGCCAACTGAAAAATTATTATACAAACAAGAACTTGTGGTTGATTTAGGTTATAAAAATAATACGTTAAAATTTAATTCAGAAAATAAATTGAAGGGTAATGTGTTTACAAATACAAATGGTACTATTAAAATAGATCAAGATAAATATAAAAATGGTAAAGATTCTAATAAAGATCACACAGTATTTTCAATATATACAAAAAATGAAGTTGAAAATAAGTTAGGACCTCTTAATTTAAGAATAGAATCTAAGTATAGATATAATATGGAACTTAATGATAGTACTCTAAAACATAATCATTTAGCTTTAGGAGGGTTTGGGTTAACTTATGAGAGTAGCACAAATAAAGTTGATTCAAAAAATAATGTTGATTTAAGGTATTTAAACTCTTATGAAGGTAGTGAATATCACTCTACAATAATAGCTTGGTCTGACAATAAAATAGATTATAGAGTTAATGATAGAATAAAATTAACTGGAGAATTAAATTTAACTAGCTCAAATAAATTTGATTTATCATTAAAAAAAAGAGTAGAGATACTTGGATTAATGGATACAAAAGGTATAGTTGAATCTAGAATAGGTAATAAAGTAGAACTTAAAAATGAGATAGGATTAAATGCTCTAGTGTTATTTGATTGTGAAAAGGATAATCATGATAATAATTCTATGATGGTATCTACTGAATTACAACCTACAATGAATTTAAGACTTACAAAAGATAAAGTATTAGAAAATTTATTATTAGATACTACTCATCATTATAAGATATACACTAAAAATAGAATAAGCTATAAGGTAAAAGAAGGAATAAAAGTTATAAGTAATTTAGGAATTACATTTACAAGTGCTTATTCTTCTGATAAGTTATATTCGGTATTAAAGGATATAAAGAGAAAACAAATAGATGAAGATGGAATAGTAGGTATAAGTGAAGAAGATAAGAAAAAGGTAGAGCAAGAAAAGAGAGACTTTGAAGCTAATGATGCTTTAGAGAGAATATCAATAAATCCAGGTTTAGAAGCTGAATTTAAGTTTTTAAATGATGGATTAGTGATAAAACCTAATGCAGAAGTTTCTATAAATTTTGATAATGGGAAGCCTACTTATAAATATAAATCTATAAGTGCTAAAGCAACTTTAAATGTTGATTATAGATGGTAATTATGAAGATGTTGAATAATTTAATTATTTGACATCTTTTTTATTTTTTATAAACAGCATATATTTTGTTGACAAACACAACCAAATACTATATAATTACTGCGTACAGTAAATATTACTGTGGTTGGATATATGTTTAAATTATTGTAATTTCTACTTTAAATGATAACATTTAGGGTAGTTTTCTTGTGTTTTTTATTGTTAGAACGTCGATAGAACCACGAGGGAATATAGACTTAAAAAATGAGTAGGAATATTATCACGATGATTTAACTATATATGAATATTAAAATAAGTTTGGGAGGAGGAAATATGCCTACAATTAATCAATTAGTAAGATTTGGTAGAAGCACATCTGAAAAGAAAAAGAAATCACCTGCGTTAAAAGGGAATCCACAAAAAAGAGGTGTTTGTGTAAGAGTATATACAACTACACCTAAAAAACCTAACTCAGCGTTAAGAAAAGTTGCGAGGGTTAAATTAGTTAATGGTATCGAAGTTACTGCATACATTCCAGGAATTGGACATAACTTACAAGAACACTCTATAGTATTAATTAGAGGGGGAAGAACTAAGGATTTACCAGGGGTAAGATATAAGATAATAAGAGGAGCACTTGATACTGCAGGAGTTGTTAATAGAAAACAAGCAAGATCAAGATATGGTACTAAGAGACCTAAATAAATATAAATCGTGAAGATGAAGGAGGCAAATCGTGTCAAGAAGAAAACAAGCTAAGAAAAGAGATGTTTTACCTGATTCAAAATTTAATGATATCATAGTAACTAAATTCATTAATGGATTAATGATAGATGGTAAGAAATCAGTTGCAGAAAACATTTTTTATTCAGCATTAGAAGAAATTGAAAAAGAAACGAATGAATCAGGATATGAAATATTCAAAAGAGCTATGGAAAATGTGAAACCACAAGTAGAAGTTAGATCAAGAAGAATCGGAGGAGCTACTTATCAAGTTCCAGTAGAGGTTAGAAAAGAAAGACAACAAACTTTAGCTATTAGATGGTTAGTAAAATACACTAGAGATAGAAAAGAATATGGAATGATACTTAAACTTAAAAAAGAATTAATTGCTGCTGCAAATAATGAAGGTGGATCAATTAAGAAAAAAGATGACACTTACAAAATGGCAGAAGCTAATAGAGCATTTGCTCATTACAAATGGTAATAATAGGAGGAAATAATGGCTAGAAAGGTTGCTTTAAAAGATACTAGAAATATAGGTATCATGGCACATATAGATGCTGGTAAAACAACTACAACAGAAAGAATCTTATTCTATACAGGAGTTAACCATAAATTAGGAGAAGTTCATGATGGAGCTGCTACTATGGACTGGATGGAACAAGAACAAGAAAGAGGAATTACAATTACATCAGCAGCAACTACATGTTTCTGGAAAGGGCATAGAATTAACATTATAGATACTCCGGGCCATGTTGACTTTACTGTTGAGGTTGAAAGATCTTTAAGAGTATTAGATGGAGCAGTCGCAGTATTTTCAGCAGTTGATGGTGTTCAACCTCAATCAGAAACAGTTTGGAGACAGGCTGATAAATATAACGTACCAAGACTTGCATTCTTCAATAAAATGGATAGAATTGGTGCAAACTTTGATATGTGTGTAAACGACATCAAACAAAAATTAGGTGGAAATGGTGTACCTATACAATTACCTATAGGAGCAGAAGATGCTTTCGAAGGAGTAGTTGATTTAATAGAAATGAAAGAATACATCTTTACTGATAAACAAGGTGAAGATTATAAAGTTGTTGATGTTAGAGATTCATTACAAGATGATGCAGAACTTGCAAGAAATCATTTAATTGAATCAATAGTTGAAACAGATGATGAATTAATGGAAAAATACTTTGCTGGAGAAGATATTTCAGTTGAAGAAATAAAAAGAGCATTAAGAATAGCTACAATAGCAGGAACAGTTGTTCCAGTATGTTGTGGAACTGCATTTAAAAATAAAGGTATCCAACCCCTATTAGATGCTGTAGTAGCATATATGCCTTCACCAGTTGATGTTGAAGCAGTTAAAGGGATAGATCCTAAAACAGAAGCAGAAATTTCAAGAAAACCTGCTGATGAAGAAAAATTCTCAGCATTAGCATTTAAAATAGTTTCAGATCCATTCGTAGGAAGATTATCTTTCTTCAGAGTTTATTCAGGAGTATTAGAAAAAGGTTCTTATGTATTAAACTCAACTAAAGGTAAAAAAGAAAGAATGGGAAGATTACTTCAAATGCACGCTAACAAAAGAGAAGAAATTGATGTAGTTTATGCAGGAGATATAGCTGCTGCAGTTGGATTAAAAGATACAACTACAGGAGATACATTATGTGCTGAAGATTCTCCAATCATATTAGAAAGAATGGAGTTCCCAGAACCAGTTATCTCAGTTGCAGTAGAGCCAAAAACTAAAGCTGACCAAGAAAAAATGGGAACAGCATTATCTAAACTTGCTGAAGAAGATCCAACTTTCCAAGTTAAATCTGACCAAGAAACAGGACAAACTATAATAGCAGGTATGGGAGAATTACACTTAGAAATAATTGTAGACCGTATGAAGAGAGAATTTAAAGTTGAAGCTAATGTAGGTAAACCACAAGTTGCTTACAGAGAAACTATAATTGGTTCTTCTGATGTTGAAGAAAAATATGCAAAACAATCTGGAGGACGTGGACAATACGGACATGTTAAGATTAAAGTTGAAGCAAATGATGGAAAAGGGTATGAATTTATCAATGAAATTACAGGAGGAGCAATTCCTAGAGAATATATTCCAGCTGTAGATAAAGGAATAAAAGAAGCCCTTGATTCAGGAGTTTTAGCTGGATATCCAGTACAAGATGTTAAAGTTACACTATATGATGGATCATACCATGAAGTGGATTCATCAGAAATGGCATTTAAAATTGCAGGATCTATGGCAATGAAAAAAGCCTTAAGAGCTGCAAATCCTATCTTACTTGAACCTATATTCAAGTTAGAAATTACAACACCTGAAGAATACATGGGAGATGTTATAGGAGATTTAAACTCAAGACGTGGAACTGTATCAGGAATGAATGATAGAAACAATGCAAAAATCATTTCAGGAGGAGTACCTCTATCAGAAATGTTTGGATATGCAACTGATTTAAGATCAAAAACTCAAGGAAGAGCAACATATTCAATGGAATTTGAAAAATATCAACAAGTTCCTAAAGCTTTAGCAGAAAAAGTTATTGCGGAAAGAACAGGAAAATAATTAACTAAAGGAGAAAATAAAATGGCAAAACAAAAATTT
>LJRV01000556.1 GCA_001612575.1 Streptobacillus notomytis | reverse complement strand
GTATGTGGACAATGCTGCCATGCAGCTTGTACGTGCGCCTAAACAGTTTGACGTAATCGTGACAGGTAACTTGTTTGGCGATATCTTGTCTGATGAAGCAGCAATGCTTACTGGCTCAATTTGTATGTTGCCATCGGCTTCTTTAGATGAAAATGGTAAAGGCATGTATGAACCTTGTCATGGTTCAGCACCTGATATTGCAGGGCAAAACGTTGCAAACCCGTTGGCAACCATTCTTTCAGTTGCGATGATGCTTCGTTATAC
>LJRV01000555.1 GCA_001612575.1 Streptobacillus notomytis | reverse complement strand
GTGTTTTGGCCTAGTTCTGGCGCTTTATTTTCTTTTACCCCCTGAGCATAGCAACTGGTTATGGCGAGCATCTTTAATTTTCGGAGCAGTGCCAGCGTTACTCATTATTTTTATTCGCGGTAAATATTTAACTTAATCACCCATTTGGCTTGCAAACTAAGGCGATTTAAAGGGGTCAGCTCAAGTTCTACAAGAATCCTATGCAATTAATGCAGTCGCTACAGTTGAAAAAGTAGAAAGAACTGCTGAAAAGAAAAAGCGCGAGGGGTTTGCGATTTTATTTAATAAAACCTATTTGCCAAGAACTATTGTGGCCATTGTGATTCACATTTCGGTGGCATTTCAGTACACGACC
>LJRV01000554.1 GCA_001612575.1 Streptobacillus notomytis | reverse complement strand
GTTTTGAAGTGGGAATATTGTATTGAAACTTGAGTTCGCCATGAAAATGCGTAGGATCATTCATTTCGAGTAGCAGAGGAGAGGGAATAATTAAAGTTCTTTGATTTACAGGAATATTTTTAATGATATTTAAAAATTCCGAACTTCCTTCGGTCATTAAATAATTAAAGTCTTGACCTATAAATACGACGCCTTGTTCTTGCTGGTTTTTAAC
>LJRV01000553.1 GCA_001612575.1 Streptobacillus notomytis | reverse complement strand
ATTTGAGTGAGCACCGCTTGATGCAACACCAATAAGTACATCACCAGATTTTACTTTAGAGCCATCAATAATTTTGCTTTGCTCAACTACACCTACGGCAAAACCAGCAAGATCGTAATCTTCGCCTTCATACATGCCAGGCATTTCAGCTGTTTCACCACCTACAAGTGCGCAACCTGCAAGTTCACAACCTTTACCGATACCAGTAACTACGTTTGC
>LJRV01000552.1 GCA_001612575.1 Streptobacillus notomytis | reverse complement strand
AATGAAGTATCTATGGCTCGGTGATGCCAAAGGTCAGCTTGGTGCTCAAGCAGGCAGTGAATATTATGTGGGTGAATATAAAAATAACTATTCAATCGGTTACGGTCTGAAAATTGGTTATAAATTTTAATTCAACTATTTGATGGATCGCTTAGTTATATAAACAGTTTATTTCTGCACGAGAGTAAGCAGATTAAGAGATTAAAGAAAATATAAAAAGTGGAGTAGGAACAGTTCCATTTCTCCCTCTCATAAAAGGACAATAAGATGACAAATCAGATCTGGTTAGATGAATATAAGCAATGGAATATAGAAAGTACGATTACATTGCCGGATGAACAAACTTCACTTCTCGGTTTATGGGACAACAGCTTTAATAAGTTCCAGCAAAGAAAGGCTTTTATATTTGCAGATCAATCTTTTTCTTATGCTGAAATCGATTTATATAGTCGAAAAGTAGCAACATTCTTGCAAAGTTTAGGGCTAGAAAAAGGTACACGTGTTGCCGTAATGATGCCTAATATTATTCAGTACC
>LJRV01000551.1 GCA_001612575.1 Streptobacillus notomytis | reverse complement strand
CCTTTACTAAGGAGAATACAACATATTTAAATTGACTCTGGTTTGTTTGCTTTATTTATTCCTTTTTTATTATGTCTTTAAAGTTAAGGGCGTATAGCTCAGGGGGTTAGAGCACTGTGCTGTTAACGCAGGGGTCGCTGGTTCGAGTCCAGCTAGGCCCACCACGAAGAGAAGACACTATTGTTTTTAGGGGAGATAGCTCAGCTGGGAGAGCGCCGCACTTGCACTGCGGAGGTCAGCGGTTCGAACCCGCTTATCTCCACCAATTTAAATAAAACATAGGACAATGACAAATGAATAGTAAATAAGGTAAAGAATTACAACTTTAAACAGAATGAAAGCAAGAAAGAAGTTAAACTGTAAGAAGAAATAAAAAAAGATGATTAAAAAGCTAATTAAGGGCACATGGAGGATGCCTAGGTAGTAAAAGCCGAAGAAGGACGTGATAAGCTGCGAAAAGCTTAGGGGAGTTGCATATGAGCGTAGATCCTAAGATATCCGAATGGGGAAACCTACTTGTTGGAAGGACAAGTGAGAGATAGGTAAGCTAGCGAACTGAAACATCTAAGTAGCTAGAGGAAAAGAAAGTAAAAACGATTCTCTTA
>LJRV01000550.1 GCA_001612575.1 Streptobacillus notomytis | reverse complement strand
GATTATTGCGATTATTGCGGGTGTTTTGGTAGGGCATTTCTCACCAAGTACAACGCAAATTGTTAATGGTGTTGAACAACATATTCCAGGTTTAGGTGAGCAACTTAAGCCATTAGGTGCTGCTTTTATTCGTTTGATTAAAATGATCATCGCACCTGTTATTTTCTGTATAGTAGTAAGTGGTATTGCTGGTATGGAAAGCATGAAGTCAGTTGGTAAAACTGGCGGTGTTGCGTTGTTATAC
>LJRV01000549.1 GCA_001612575.1 Streptobacillus notomytis | reverse complement strand
CCCTGCACTGGCACCGCTCAGGCGCTGGCTTTGCGCGCCGTGTTCGCGCTTGATCCAGCCGTTGTCCAGGCCCAGGCGCGGTGTGATTTTTACCGGCAGGTCGCTGGTGAGCGGCAGGCGCAAGGTTTTGCGCCATACCGCGCCGATGGCCCCGGACGCGGTGTTTTCGCGGTAGCCACGCACCGCCGAATCGTCGGTGCCCAGCAGTTGTTCGATGGCAGGCAACGCATCCGGGCTGTATTGCGCCGACCGCTTGCTCTTCCACTGCCACGGTTGCCCCAGCCATTGGCCGTTGCGCCATTGGGTGAGGTTGGCGCGGTAC
>LJRV01000548.1 GCA_001612575.1 Streptobacillus notomytis | reverse complement strand
GGTTAGATGTGTTCGCATCCAGACGCATATTTAAATAATGTTGGCGGTCTACTAAAGTTGCCAGTTGACGAGCCACCAAGGCTTGCTCTTGCGTTGGCTGGATCGATTGAGAAACAGCAGCAGTATTGGTTGCTGCTCTTGCTTCGTTCATCGTATGAGAGAAGAATAAACCGCCAGTCGCGATTGCTACTGCACAAGCTATAGTTTGAAGTTTCATAAATTCTTAATACTTCCTTGGGTGTTCGTATCTTACACGCTCTGTTTTCGATATGAAC
>LJRV01000547.1:2088-2780 GCA_001612575.1 Streptobacillus notomytis | reverse complement strand
CTATAAATCAATTAAATACAGGAGCTTTGGTAGGAAGAGATAAAGATGTATTCATATATTTAGGAGGAGAAGTAGAAAAAAGTTCTAAATATGATGGAAAAGTAAATATAGGTTTAGGCTTTAAAAGAAAATTAACAGAACATATAGAGTTAACATTAAATGGTGGATATCAATATATGGGTGGTATGGAAGAAAATGTAAAAGAGGGATTAAAATTAAGAGGATTATGGGATAAAAAATATGATAATGATGAAAAAGCAAGAAAAGAATTTTATCATTCTCAGGGACTAAGGTTAAAAGGAAGTCAAATATTAGTATCTGGAATATTAGATCTAAGTTATGCTACAAATAAGACAAAATTAGGGATAATATATACTTCAGAGACTTTAAATAGTGGAACGGGAAGATTAGAGAACTTTGTAAATCTAAATCAAGAATTAGGAGATTACAAAATAGAATTAGATATAAATCATAAGTTAAAGACAGATATATATCAAAGATTAGGAAGATTAAAAGGAGATATAAAGTTAAGAAAGAAGATAGGTAATTTTGAGTTAGTAGGAAAATTACATACATATTTAGGAACAATATTAATAAGTGATAGAGAACAAAGATATGGAGGAGAAATAGAGTTAAACTATGCTAAAGGAAGATTAAGTTTAAATACATCCCTAAACCATGAAACATCGCTA
>LJRV01000547.1:0-1919 GCA_001612575.1 Streptobacillus notomytis | reverse complement strand
AGCTAAGTAATAGTGCAAACATAATAGCTTTAGCAGGATATTTAGGAGAAAAAGAGATAGTTTTAACAAATGTATACAGTGATAATAATATAGATTATAGAGTTAATGATAGATTAAGAATAAAGGGAAATTTAAATATAACTAGTTCAAATAGAATTAATATATATGATCTAAAAGAAGAAATATTAGGATTAGGAGATATAAATGGAACAATAGAATATAAGTTAACAGATAATCTAGAGATAAGAAATGAAGTAGGAACAAATGCAATCTTATTATTTGGTAAAAAGAATGAAGACACTAAAAAATCTTCTTCTAAAGATTCTGGTGATGATTCAATGAAGGAATTATTATTGCATACAAATTATCAATATAAAGTTTATACTGATAATAGTATAATTTATAAAATACAAGATGGAATGAAATTTATAGGTAAATTAGGATTTTCATATTTAAATGGATATGATTCAGATAGGCTTTATATAGCTTTAAGAGATTTAAAGAGGATTCAGTTAGATGATAATGGATTATCTGAAATAAGTGAAAAAGATCATAAGAAAATAGAGGAAGAAAAGAATAGTTATGGAAGTGAAAATTTAACTGTTATTTTAGCTAAATCTAGTTTAGGAGCTGAATTAAAATTATTGGATGATAAGTTATTAATTATTCCTAAAGTTGATGTTTTAGTAAAGTTTGCTAATAAAATGGATGATTTTACATTTAATTATAAAGATACTAATGTTAAAGTTGGACTTAATGTTGATTATAGATGGTAGTTTTTAAGAGAATTTTTTATAAAAATTCTCTTTTTTATATTCTTATATTTTTTGTTTTGAAAATGAGGCGCTCCGAGAGCGCCTCAAACTGGAAATTGATTTTGAGGATATTACAAAAATAAAGTTATTAAAAAAGGGAGAATACAAAGGAGTTCATGAGTTAAGGGGAGAGTTAAACTATGGCTTAGAGGTTAAAGAAAATGGTAATACAACAATAAAAAATGATTTTAAGACAACAAATAAGATAAAAGTAAAAATGTCAAAAGGCTTAGACTTAGAGACATTAGCAGAATACAAGTTAGGAGCAGACTTTAAGGGTAATAAAGAAAAAACACATGCTCTACTAACAGGAGGAACTCTATCAATAAAAAAAGAGATAGAAGAAGTAAATGTAGAAAGTAAAATAGAAGGAAGATACCTATTTGACACAAAACATAAACCAACAGAAAAAGCAAAAGATCTAAGACATCAAGGATTTGTATGGATAGAAATTAGTAGATATGATTTAATATTTGGAGTTAATGAGTTATTGAAATAAAACTATTGATAAATAAAAAAATTATGGTTAACTGAAATTAATATAAGATAACTTTGAGTGTAGAAAATTATATATATAGATAAAATTAATTCTGTGATATTTAGTATATTAGGAATTAAATTATTTAAATGGAAATAAAACGTATTACTATTAACATTATGAAATATTATAGGTTTGTATATTGAGTTATTTCTGTTTTATAGGGTATTGAGAAGTTAGTATCTATTGAATGAAAAAGTAAAATTATTTGTAAATGTTTCAATTAAGAAATACTTTGTCTAAAAATATGAAAAATATATTTTAAGAATAAAATGAGATAATATAGAAATTAAAAATATTTAGAGAGGAATAAGAATATAAACCACTTATTTTTTATTTAAAAAATGTAGAAATGATATAAAATATAAGAGATGTTAAAACTAAAAGAAGAGAATAAAAAATTTAAGGATGATATTTATATAAAATATTTATGTTTATAAAGCCTAAACCTATATTTACTTTTCCATCATATTTAGAACTTTTTTCTACTTCTCCTCCTAAATATATGAATACATCTTTATCTCTTCCTACCAAAGCTCCTGTATTTAATTGATTTATAGCCTTAT
>LJRV01000546.1 GCA_001612575.1 Streptobacillus notomytis | reverse complement strand
ACTACAATATGCTGATTTTCAGCTGATTAATCTCTAGACAGAAATGCCGGCTAAATATCTTCATATTGCCAATTTAATTCATATATTTTTAACAGTTTACTATCTGTTTAAGATAATTTTCTTTATCCATTTCTAATAGCTGTACACACAGCTGGATCTGCAGGTCATTATCTGTCTTATAATAGTCCTGCTGTGTAATCACATGCCTTAAAGCCTCTCGGACCCGCTGTTTCTGTTCATTTGTAC
>LJRV01000545.1 GCA_001612575.1 Streptobacillus notomytis | reverse complement strand
GTGCAATTGGCTGGACGCGTTATGCGGCTTCTATGGATTTACCGGTAGAAGTAATTGAAGACAGTGAAACTAAGCGTATTGAGCGCCATCGCCAACCACTGGGTGTAGTGGCTTCAATTACGCCATGGAACTGGCCACTCATGATTGCAGTTTGGCATATCATGCCTGCTTTACGTGCAGGTAACGTTGTCATTAGCAAACCTTCTGAATACACACCATTATCGACTTTACGTTTATGTGAAATCATTCAGCAAGAAGTTCCGGCAGGTGTAATCTCAATTGTGGTTGGTGCTGGTGAGATTGGTGAAGCATTATCTTCTCATCCAGATGTGCAAAAAGTCGTGTTTACGGGATCAACTCGAACAGGGC
>LJRV01000544.1 GCA_001612575.1 Streptobacillus notomytis | reverse complement strand
ATGTAAACCTTGACCGACATGCTCGCCGCTGTGTAAGGTCTGCTGCGTACCTTGCACTACATTATTTAAAAGTCCACCAGCCTGTGGCGTCTGCACAGCTGCTGATGCGTTGACATTGGCCTGAAGTGCTGGCGCGGCATACAGTAAAGATGTCGCGAGTAGGGCGCTGCTCATGGATATTGTTGTGAGAGTTTTCTTCATAGGATTTTCCTTGCATGTGTGCCACAGACGCAATGCTGTGAGCGGTGCCTATCTTAATGAGAAAAATATGCGCCGATATGCTTTATGCAAAAACATCCACAATCTTGCTACAACTGCTTAACAATTCAGGCATTTTTGTAAACTGGGAATTGGCTGCGAAGTCTTATAC
>LJRV01000543.1 GCA_001612575.1 Streptobacillus notomytis | reverse complement strand
CTCTTGCCATTCACCAAAATAAAGAAGATTTAATCCTGCCGTGATTTGGCATTGGACCTGCGCTTCTTATCCTTTGATTTTTTCTTGGGAGCTTCTTTGCTTACAGAAGCCTTTTCAGCAGATTTTTTTCCTGACTTCTTGGTATAAGAGCTAGGTTTACTGCTTTTATTGCGTTTTTTGCGGACAGGTTGCTCACCAGAGTCATCCTTGTTG
>LJRV01000542.1 GCA_001612575.1 Streptobacillus notomytis | reverse complement strand
GATGAAGGTTGAGTATGCACACCCGTCCTTTTAGCCAGTTGCCTAAGCTTTATCTGGCTTATCCAAAAGTTATTCAGGGGCTGATTTTTAAAAAGCCTAAAGCTGAGAAAGTATTGCCACAAGTTGAATATGTTGTTGCCTCTCTTAAGCTCGTTCAGGAACATCTGAAAGCCTACAATGAAGTGTGCGGCTTTAAAAATAATGGAGAGGTTCCTGCAATTTATGTGGCAGTACTTTCACAAAGTCTGCAAATGCATATGATCTGTCACTTATACCCTTCTGACGCTGCCGACG
>LJRV01000541.1 GCA_001612575.1 Streptobacillus notomytis | reverse complement strand
CTCCATTACCTTTTGATCAGATGGCCATGAAGAGTTCTCTGGCTGGTAGCCTGAACCTGATTGGTGCACAGTTATTTATCTATTTAGCAGCTAATTATCTTACTTCGGGGTTGATGGCTTTAATTTTTGGTTTTTCGCCACTGGTTGCCGGGCTGATTGGTCATGTCATCTTGAAAACTCAAAACTTGGTGGCACTACAATGGCTGGGTATGGCGATAGCAGTTGCAGGGTTAAGTTTCGTTTTTGCAGGTCAGGCAGAAACTCAGGTAAATCCAGTTGGCTTTGTACTGATGTTTATCAGTATGGTGTCC
>LJRV01000540.1 GCA_001612575.1 Streptobacillus notomytis | reverse complement strand
ACATCAAGCAAAACCCTCATTAAAAATATTAGCCCAAGTACTATGATGACAGGCAACACTACCCAGCTTGGGATTGATATTGCTAACTTGCTTAAAAATAATAATGCTGCCAATCGGGCAAGTTTGCTTAAAAGTGCCAGTATTGTGATTGGGTTTGTGATTGGTGCTTTCTTGGGAGCGATCCTCTATGTTTATTTTGACTTTTGGAGTGTAGCGCCGTTTATTTTACCTATCCTTTATTTTTCTTATTTGGCTTCCCAGCAGAAGTTTAAACAAGCTTAATAAAATATACGGTCAATTTTATTTTCCAAATAAATTCCAATCAAAGCTGAGCCGAAATTGTTCAGGCACAGCTTTACAG
>LJRV01000539.1 GCA_001612575.1 Streptobacillus notomytis | reverse complement strand
TGACGGATCTGATGAATGGCGTAAACAATTTTGGCTCGATTACGCCATTCGGATAGTGAAAGTTGTAGTTCTTTTTGGCTTAAGCGTAATAAATGACGATCACTGACAGAAAAGTTCTGAAGTAACTGCTGTAAAGAGAGATTAAAAAGTAATGGGTCTGAAAGCTTTTCTAAAATTGGCAGTAAAACAGGATGCCGTGTTTGTGGTAAATAATGAGAATAGGCGGGTGCTTGTTGTAATTGATCGAATAAAACCTGTAAAAGATGTTCTAAAT
>LJRV01000538.1 GCA_001612575.1 Streptobacillus notomytis | reverse complement strand
CCTGTGGCCCAGGTGGATGAGACGGCCAAGGCTGCGCGCGTGGCGCAGCTGCTGGCCCTGGCACAGCGGCGCAAGGCCGAGCAAGATGACTTCGGAGACCTCGCGTGATCCAGACCATCTTCGAGACCCTGTCCGCGTTCGTGGTGGGCGCGCTGTTTGGCGTCTGGGCGGTCCACCTCCACCGCGAATACATCGAGTTCATCAAGGCCCGCGAGGCCCGCAAGTCCAGCGAATGACCCCGCAACAGGTCCGCGACCTCGAGCGCTACCTGACGCCGGCCGAGCGCGAGGAGCTCGACGCGCTGGTCGCCGCCGACCTGTCCGAACACCGCTGGCGGCCGTTGCCTGGGCCCCAGACCATGGCCTACGAGTCCGAGG
>LJRV01000537.1 GCA_001612575.1 Streptobacillus notomytis | reverse complement strand
ATAAAGAATGATTTTAAGACAACAAATAAGATAAAAGTAAAAATGTCAAAAGGCTTAGACTTAGAGACATTAGCAGAATACAAGTTAGGTGCAGACTTTAAGGGTAATAAAGAAAAAACACATGCTCTACTAACAGGAGGAACTCTATCAATAAAAAAAGAGATAGAAGAAGTAAATGTAGAAAGTAAAATAGAAGGAAGATACCTATTTGACACAAAACATAAACCAACAGAAAAAGCAAAAGATCTAAGACATCAAGGATTTGTATGGACAGAAAATAAGGTAGGCTATGAGTTTAATGATAACAATAAGCTAGAAGGAAAGCTAAATTTATACAACCAAGTACACTTACATACAAACCCAAGCTCATTAGATAACAATAAAGACTTCTATGATGTATTCTTAGAAAATATTAACTCACATTATATCAAATAATTTTATATTTAAAAAATGAAAAAAGAGAAAATTTTAAAAATTCTCTCTAAAATAATTCTAACCTTAAAATAATAAATTATTCTGATATTCTTTTATTTTTCTATATATTTTATATTGAAAATTCATATAAAAAATATATATAACTTGATTATTTTAAGAAAATAATATATAATATATTTAACAGCAATGTTGTTAATTTAGATAAACATATACAAAACATATATTCAAAGAGAATACAGGATACTAGTGTATCCCGTTTCTCTTTTTTTGTTTTATTCAATATTAAATTATAAAAAGACCCCTAAGGGTCTTATCATCTAACCTCAATCTCCACTCTTCTATTTGATTGTTTACCTCTCTTATTCTTGTTTGTCTCTACTATATTATTATAGCCACTTGAACTTACCTTTACTATCTCTACCTTTAATCCATGTTCCATTAACTTCTCTAATACCTTATTTGCTCTCCTTAATCCTAACTCTAAATTTAATTCCTCTCCTGATGTACTATCTGTAT
>LJRV01000536.1 GCA_001612575.1 Streptobacillus notomytis | reverse complement strand
CCTAATAAAACTTTGGATACTAAGACATACATTATTAATCCAAAGAAAACCATCAATAATGTACCTGTTGCATCTATGTCATCATGGAATATTGATAGCCATTTTGGTAATGTAATTTCATCAACACTGTTTTTATTGTTTCTTTATTTAGGTGAAATTCTTTCTGTTATCCATACTGCAACCATTGGTTGATGTCCTATCGCGAGGCCTGCATTTCCAGTTGACCTCTGGCTAGGGACAACCGACAGATTAGAAGCTACTGTCCAATA
>LJRV01000535.1 GCA_001612575.1 Streptobacillus notomytis | reverse complement strand
GGATGAAGCTCACCATCATGCCGCGCTCGTCCGCCGCGGTGAGGTAGATCGTGCCGCCCTTGACCGGATTGCCGGCCCGGAAGTCCTGCGCACGCTTCAGGTCGATCAGACGGGCGCGCTCGCGCAAGTAGCCGTCGTCGAGCAGGTCGTTGGCGGTACAGGTCATGCTCGCCGGCTCGCTGACGTAGCGGTACACGTCGGCGAAAGCGAGCTTCATCGCCTCGATCTGCAGGTGCTGCGCGTCGACACCGTCCACGTCCATCGACGCGCGGTCGAACTGCGACAGGATGCCCAGCGCCATCAGCGCGGCAATGCCCTGTCC
>LJRV01000534.1 GCA_001612575.1 Streptobacillus notomytis | reverse complement strand
TATGATAACACGGCATTATTATAGAATACTAATCCTTTTACTTCAGGTGGGGATATGGTTGAATATCTAAAAGAAAATAATTCAAGTTAGAAAGATCATCCATCTAAATTTGAAGCAGGTACTCAAAATAAAGAAGCAATCTTAAGAATACCTAAAGCTATAGAATATAGAGAAAAAAGAGGATATGAAAGAAGACAAAAAGAAGAAGAAACACTTACTATGTACGCTACATTA
>LJRV01000533.1 GCA_001612575.1 Streptobacillus notomytis | reverse complement strand
CATCAGAGACATATTGCCCTGATATTTCAACATGCCCTATTATTTCCCCATATGAATGTATTACAAAATCTGCATTACGCGAAAAAATTCTCAAAACCAGTCCATCAAAAATTTAGCCTTGAACATATAGTTGACTTACTTGGATTAAAAAAATTACTCCAACGTAAATCTCGCCACCTTTCGGGCGGTGAAGCACTACGGGTATCAATCGGTCGTGCTCTGCTTTCATCTCCAGATTTGCTGCTTCTTGATGAACCTCTAAGCGGCTTAGATCAGCAGCTAAAACAGCAGGTTTTACCC
>LJRV01000532.1 GCA_001612575.1 Streptobacillus notomytis | reverse complement strand
AACAGACGTACGAGAGTAAAGTTTTTGTTTTACTATTTCCACAATTCTTTCGCCACGATTTAATTGATCACGTGTTGCCTTATCAAAATCAGAATCATATCATTCAAAAGTAAATAATTACTAGTAATATGCAAGTTCATTTTTAACTCTGCTTACTACTCGTTTAATAGCTTACATTTGGACTTACCCTCCACAACTAAAACCTACATATACTGCATTAATATCGGGTATAAATCCAGAAATCAATAAATCTTTTTCCAAGAATATTTGAACATCTGTTTTTGATATAACATTG
>LJRV01000531.1 GCA_001612575.1 Streptobacillus notomytis | reverse complement strand
CTGTTGTGGGGCACACCAATTGTGACCTTCGTGCGTTCAAATTTGAGTGTAGAAAAGGCTGCATTTGACTTTGATTTAGGGCACGAGTCTGTTGCAGTGGGCATCACGGTAAGCTGGGTGCTTGAAGGTGTTGCTAAAACAGCAACATCAAATAATGAGGGTAAATTTACGGGTGATGCTACCGGTGAAATCAACTACGCCACTGGTAAAGGTAAGATCATTCCGAACCAGCTGCCGCAAAAGGGCACAGTATTTACA
>LJRV01000530.1 GCA_001612575.1 Streptobacillus notomytis | reverse complement strand
GTGAACTGGGCGATGAAATTTGGGTGTCGCAGGATCAAGCAGCATATGCTCCTGAGCAATGGTCTCAGGATAAGACATCGTTCGGATCAGAAAGCTCACGATATACTGCATATTGCATAGAGGTAGGAATGTGTCACGACCACCTGGTAATGCCAGTAAACGTCCCTGATAGAGCTTATCAATCATGTCAGCAATACCGATATATTGCATATCGCCATAATTATAAAAACCATCAATGACTGTGGCTGGATTTATTGCAGTCCATGGCACATTTAAACGCTTACAGGCCTCAATGAAAGC
>LJRV01000529.1 GCA_001612575.1 Streptobacillus notomytis | reverse complement strand
GATCCCAGATATACGCGGCCGGGGCCATCGTGTTCTGGAGTTGGTTTTGATACTGCTGGAGCTGGGTGCTGTACTGCTCAATTTGCTTGAGCGTCTGGGCCACCGATTCGATGGCCGTCATGATGTTCTGCGACAGGTTGGTGCCGTCGATGACGGGGATGCCAGCCTGCACAGGTGTGACCGCCAGCGTGCTCGAAACAGCAATGACGAGGGCCAATTTAGCGGCTAAAAAC
>LJRV01000528.1 GCA_001612575.1 Streptobacillus notomytis | reverse complement strand
CCATCCTCAATTACAAGACGACCCGCTGTTTGTAAATGTGCAGCAAGCCATTGCTGATGCGCTGTCATACGGTCTTTGTCAGTCGTAAACAACGTACCCAGCATCTCACCAGCCATCACTCGTGACAACACATTGTCGCTTTCACCACTAGCGATCAGTGTTGGACAACCTGACTTGGCAGCTAAACGTGCAGCACGAACTTTAGTGACCATGCCACCTCCCGTCTCTTATACACATCCACGCTGGCGACGATCTTACGCG
>LJRV01000527.1 GCA_001612575.1 Streptobacillus notomytis | reverse complement strand
GCTGGGTGTACCATCTCGTATGAACGTGGGTCAGATTCTAGAGACTCACTTGGGTATGGCGGCTAAAGGGCTTGGTGACAAAATCGAAAAAATGTTGAAAGAACAACGTACAGTTTTAGAACTGCGCGACTTCTTAGACAAGCTTTATAACAAAGTCGGCGGTGAGCAAGAAGATCTTGATAGCTTGACTGATGAAGAAATTCTAGCGCTTGCAGGTAACTTGCGTGCGGGTGTGCCTTTAGCTACTCCTGTATTTGATGGTGCTGAAGAAAGTCAAATTAAAGACTTACTTGAATTGGCTGACATTTCACGTACGGGTCAAACAGTATTGTTTGACGGACGTACAGGTGAACAGTTTGACCGTCCAGTAACTGTTGTTTACATGTACATGCTTAAATTGAACCACTTGGTTGATGACAAGATGCATGCGCGTTCAACTGGTTCTTACTCACTTGTTACACAACAACCGCTTGGTGGTAAAGCACAATTCGGTGGTCAGCGTTTCGGTGAGATGGAAGTATGGGCACTTGAAGCATACGGTGCAGCATATAC
>LJRV01000526.1 GCA_001612575.1 Streptobacillus notomytis | reverse complement strand
ATAGATTAAATAAAATAAGAGAAGCAGAAAAAATGTTATTAGATAATTTAATAGTATCACCTCTTTACTTCTCTATAGAAAATCAATATATTAGTGACAGAATTACAAATATAGTAAATCATCCTATAGTAAGTGTTACTGACCTGTCATATGTTAGATGGAAATAAATAAAAGCCTGTTTTAACAGGCTTTTATATTTTTCCTCTATATTTATCTAAAAAATTTTGTAATATTATTTGAGCTGCAACCATGTCAACAACTTTTCTTCTTTCTTTACCATTCTTTTTAGAAAAGTTTTTTAAATAATATTCAGCTTCCTTAGTTGTATATCTTTCATCTATATAATGTATAGTTAAATTTTCGGGTATAAACATTTTTAAATCTTTAACGAATTTTTCTATTTTTTCAACTTGTATTGCATTTTGTCCATCTTTAGTTTTAGGTAGACCTAATACAAGCCCTATCACCTTTTCTTCTTTTATTATATCCCTTATTCTTTCAAATGGATTTGTAATGTTTCTATCTATTACTTCATAACTTGATGCAAACATTGCTAATCCATCAGATTTAGCTACACCTATTCTTACATCTCCAATATCTAAACCTAAGTATATTTTCATATTACAAACCTTTTATATATTCTAATGTCTTTTCTAATGCTTCTTTTACTTTACTTCCATCTTTTCCACCAGCTTGTGCAAAATCTGGTCTTCCCCCACCATTACCATCAGCAATAATAGCAGCAGACTTAACTATATTTCCAGCATGATATTTACTATTTAAATCTTTAGTAACTCCAGAAACAAATATTGCTTTTTCATTATTAGAACCAAATAAAATTACACATGATTTAAGTATTTCTTTAGCTCTATCTACTAAATCTTTTAATTCATTTACATCCTTATTTTTAAATGATTTAATTAATATTTTTACACCATTAATTTCTATAGCTTCATTAGTTAAATCATTAATTTCAAATTTAACTAATCTTCTTTGTAAATCCTTAATAGTATTTTCTTGAGTCTTAATTTCTTCTCTAAATTTATTTATAGCAGAAATTAGATTGTTTGGAGAAGTCTTGAATTTATTAGATATATCTTGTATATCTTTTTCTAAATTATGAACATATTCCAAACTTTTATATCCTGTTATTGCTTCTATTCTTCTTATACCAGATGCTTTACCTTGTTCTGATTTAATTTTAAATAACCCTATTTCACCGGTAGAAGATACATGTGTTCCTCCACAAAGTTCTAATGATACACCTGAAATATCAATAACTCTTACAACATCTCCATATTTATCACTAAATAATGCCATAGCACCTTTTTTTATTGCATCATTAATGTTTTCATAATTAATGTATACAGGTAAATTTTCTAAAATTAGTTCATTTACTCTATTTTCAATAGCAGAAACTTGTTCAGGATTAACTTGCTCATAGTATGAGAAGTCAAATCTTAATCCTTCTTCATTAACTAATGATCCAGCTTGTTCTACTGTACTTCCTAATACTTCTTTTAAGGCTTTATGTAATAGATGTGTTGCAGTATGATTTTTCTTAATATCATTTCTTATCTTTTTATTAACCTCTAAAGTGTAATCTATATCAAATTTAAGTTCTTCACCTGAGATATAGTGTATAAATACATCAGATTTTTTAATAACATCCTTAATTTCAGCAATTATCTTATCCTGATACTTAATTACACCTTTATCAGCTACTTGTCCTCCACCTTCAGCATAAAATGGAGTTCTATTAAATATTACTTCAAATAATCCATTTTCCAAATTTTTAATATGTAATATTTTTGCTTCATCTATTAAAGTATCATAACCTGTAAATAGAGTTTTACCATTTTCTTTATAGAATTTATCAATAAATTCATCTTTTATCATGTCAGAACTTTTTACTCTTGAATCTTGAGATCTTTTAACTTGTTCTTCTAATTTTTGATTAAATTCATCTTCGCAGACTACCATTTTATTATTTTCAACTATTAATTTTGTAAATTCAAATGGGAATCCATAAGTATCATAAAGTTTAAATGAAACTGCACTAGGTAATTTAGTTATATTTTCGGACTTACATTTTTTAATTTCTTCAAATAGTATTTCAGTTCCAGATTTTAATGTTTTAGAGAACTTATCTTCTTCTGATTTTATAACATTTTTTATGTATTCTCTTTTTTCTTCAAGTTCTGGATATGCTTCTTTCATGTTATTTATAACAGAGTCAACTATATTATGTAAAAAAGTAAGAGAATTATTAAAAATATCTCTATTTTCAATTGCTCCAGCTCCATAAGCTCTTCTTATTAATTTTTTAAGTATGTATCCACGTCCTTCATTAGAAGGTAATACACCATCACAAATTAAGAAAGTTGAAGCTTTTAAGTGATCTGCAATTATTTTAACTGAAGTTGAAATCTCTTTAGTATCTAGATTAAGTATTTTTTTAATATTTTCAATAATTGGAATGAATAAATCAGTTTCAAAATTATTATCCTTGTTTTGCACAACTGAGGCTATTCTTTCAAGTCCAGCTCCTGTATCAATATTTTTTTCTGGAAGTGGAACTAAAGAACCATCTTCTAATCTATTCCATTCAGTGAAAACTAAGTTCCAAATCTCTAAGAATCTATTACCTTCATCCCCAGGTTTAGCATTTATTTCTTCGTTATTTTCACCCATAATTTGAGTGTCATAATATATTTCAGAACAAGGTCCACAAGAACCTATTTCTCCTGCTGCCCACCAGTTATCATCATCACCTAATCTTACCATATGATCTTCAGGAACTCCAACTTCTTTAGTCCATATATCATATGCTTCATCATCTGTTAAATAAACAGATATATATAATCTATTTGGATCGAGTTTTAATATTTCAGTTATGTATTCCCAAGACCACTTAATTGATTCTCTTTTGAAATAGTCTCCAAAAGAAAAATTACCTAACATTTCAAAGAAAGTGTGGTGTCTTGGTGTAACTCCTACGTTTTCTAAGTCATTAGTTCTTATACATTTTTGATATGTAGTTATTCTATTATATGGTGCTTTTTTTTCACCTAAGAAAAATGATTTGAAAGGTACCATACCAGCAACTGTTAGTAGTAATGTTTTATCATCTGGTATTAGAGAGGCACTTTCAAAATGCTTGTGCTTCTTAGCTTTAAAAAATTCTATAAAGCTTTTTCTTAATTCATTTCCAGTCATTTTTTATCACCTTTATATTTTTAATTTATACCTTAGAAGTATATCACAAAACATTATTAATTTCAATAAAATTGAAAGTGGTAAAATAAATAAAAAATAAGATAATATCAATGCTTGTTGATATATGAGATGTGTATAGAAAAAAACTATGCAATTTTTTTTGCACAAATGCTATTGAAAAAACTGATAAATGATAGTATACTTTTTAATGAAAATGCTTGCATAAAAAGGAGGAAAGATGAAAAAAATTACAATTAAGGATGTCGCAAAGAAAGCGAATGTAAGTGAGGCTACAGTATCAAGAGTAATGTCTAATAGTCCATTAATTAGTGATAAAACTAAAAGAAAAGTACTTAAAGTTATTAAGGAACTTGACTATTTTCCAAATTCTGCCGCTGTTTCATTAACTAAGAGTAGTAGTAGAATTATAGGTGTAGTTATAGAAGATCAAAATGATAATCCTTTACAAAATGATTTCTTTACAGAAACTTTATCATATATCAGTACTTATGCACTTGAAAGAGGATACTATATACTTTATATACATTCAAAAGATAATCAAGAATCACATGAAAACATTGAAAAACTTATAAAAACAAATAGAATAGATGGGCTTGTATTCTTAAATTTAGTTGAAAATGATAGAAATATTAATTATTTACAAAAAATAGATTTTCCTTATGTAATATTAGGGACTCCTAAAGAACTTAGCATGGGAATGTGGGTGGATAATGACAATATTAAAGCTACAAGAGAAGTAACTAAAAAAATGATAGAAAAAGGATATAGAAATTTCGCCTTTCTTTCAGGACCTACTAATTTGACAGTTTCAAATTATAGGAAAGAAGGATTTTTAAGAGCGTTAAAAGAGACAAAAATTAAAAGTAACTATCAAGTTTCATCTGATTTTGATTCAAATGAAGCATATTTAACAGTTAAAAAATTACTTGAAATGGATAAAAACATAGAAGTAATAGTAACTACAGATGATATTTTAGCTATAGGAGCTGTTAGAGCAATAGAAGAATTAGGTAGAAAAGTTGAAGTTACAGGCTTTAATAATTCTAAATTAAGAAGATATCTTAAATTAGATTTTATTACGGTAGATATACGTTATGAAGAACTTGCAAATAAGTCTGTTAATATACTTATAGATAATATAGAAAACATTAAAAGAGAAAAAAACTTTGTAATAATTCAAGCAGATATTTTAGAAGGAGATAATAATGGAACAAAACTTTGATTATAAACATATTAATAAAAATAGGAAAAGTGCGATAATTATGCATATTTCTTCACTGTGGAGTGAATATGGAATAGGTAATTTAGGAAAAGAAGCATATGAATTTGCTGACTTTTTAAAAGCTTCTGGTCAATATTATTGGCAAATATTACCTACAGGTCCTACAGGATATGGAGATTCACCTTATCAGTCGTTTTCATCATTTGCAGGTAATCCATATTTTATAGATTTTAGAATACTTGAAGAAGAGGGATTACTTAATAAAGAAGATTATCAAAATTTAGATTATGGAAATGATATTAATAGAGTAGATTTTGGTAAGATTTATACTACAAGAAAAGAAGTACTTGCAAAGGCTTTTGAAAATTTTAAAAATATAGAAGATAAAGAGTATGATAGCTTTATAAACGAAAATTCTGATTGGATTAATGATTATGCCTTATTTATGGCATTAAAAGAATATTTTGGTAATATTTCTTGGGAGAATTTTCCAAAAGAAGTTAAAGATAGAGATGCTAAAGAATTAGAAAAATATGAGAAATTATTAAAAGATAAAATAGATTATCAAAAATTTATACAGTTTAAGTTTTTTGAACAATATAAGAAATGGAAAGAATATGTTAATTCTTTAGGTATTAAAATCATTGGGGATATGCCTATTTATGTTTCTCCCGATAGTTTAGAAGTATGGAAAGATAGAGATTTATTCTTAGATGATATAGTAGGAGGTTGTCCACCAGATGGATTTAGTGCAGGAGGACAAAAATGGGGAAATCCTGTATATGATTGGGAAAAACATAAAGAAACAGGTTTTAAATGGTGGATAAATAGAATAGAAAAAACAATGAAATATATTGATGTTTTAAGAATAGATCACTTTAGAGGCTTTGAATCATATTGGGCGGTACCAAAATTTGATGAAGATGCAAGAAATGGTGAATGGGTAAAAGCTCCTGGAGTAGAATTATTTGAAGCAGTTGAAAATTCTTTAGGTAAAATAGATATAGTAGCTGAAGATTTAGGATATACAACTGTAGATGTAGTTAAATTTAGAGAAAAAACAGGTTTTCCTGGAATGAAAATGTTGCAATTTGCATTTAATCCTGAAAATGAAAGTGATTTTTTACCTCATCAAACTGAAAGAAATTGGGCAGTATATACAGGAACTCATGATAGTGATACTGTTAAAACATGGTTTAACAATGCAAATCCTGTTGAAGTTGAATTTGCTAAAAAATACTTACATTTAACAGATCCTAAAGACTATGTTAAAGGATTTATTAGAGCTGCATGGTCATCTGTTGCTAATTTAGCAGTTGCACAAATGCAAGACTTTTTAGAATTAGGAGATGAGGGTAGAATGAACACACCATCTACTTTAGGTAATTGGTCTTGGAGAGTTAAAAAAGAAATGTTAACTAAGGAATTAAGTGAAGAAATTTATGATTTAACAAAAACATATTTCAGATTAAATAAGTAAGGGTGTAGTAATGATAACAAGAAAAATAGATAATGATTTAAGAAATTTAGGTTTAGATTTAAGATATAAATATAATGGTAAATTAGGTATAGAATATTCTGAAGAAAACACAATTTTTAGATTATTTGCACCAACTGCAACTAAAGTTGAATTACTAATTAACAATCAAGTTTTAGAAATGAAAAAAGATTTTGATAAAGGTATTTTTGAATTAACTGTAAATGGTAATTTAGATAAAATACCATATATGTATAAGACGTTTTTTGAAGGAGAAGTTTTTGAAACAACAGATCCATATGCTATAGCAAGTGAAGCAAATTCAGGAAGATCAGTAGTAGTTGATTTATCAAAAACATTAAAGGGAGAGAGAATGCCTAAATTTAATATGTTAGATTCAGTAATATATGAACTACATATTAGAGATTTTACATTAAATGCTAAAAATAGAGGTAAGTATTTAGGTGTGGTTGAAGAAAAACAATTAAATTATTTAAAAAAATTAGGTGTTACTCATGTTCAACTTTTACCAATATATGATTATTCAACAGATTCAGTAGATGAACTAAATCCAGATTTAAGATATAACTGGGGTTATGATCCCGTAAATTACAATGTACCCGAGGGTTCATACTCAAGTGATCCTAAAGATCCTTATTCAAGAATAAATGAATTAAAGGAAATGATAGATATTTTACATAAAAATGGTATAAGAGTAATTATGGATGTAGTGTATAATCATGTATATGATGCATTAGCTCATTCTTTATCTAAAACTATACCTAATTATGCTTTTAGGAAGACAGAATATTTCCATTTTAGTAATGGTACTGGTTGTGGAAATGATGTTGCAAGTGAAAGATTTATGATAAGAAAATATATAGTTGATAGTATTAAATATTGGGCTAGTGAATTTAATCTTGATGGGTTTAGGTTTGATTTAATGGGAATATTAGATGTTGAAACTATGAATGAAATTAGAAAAGAATTAGATAAAATAGATGAAAGTATCATAGTACTTGGTGAAGGTTGGGATCTTGCAACGTCTCTAAGTTATGATATAAAAGCTAATCAATTAAATGCACATAAGATGAAAAATATTGCTTTTTTCAACGATGATATTAGAGATAGTTTAAGAGGTTCTACATATGAAAGACTTGGTCAAGGTTTTGTAAGTGGTGGAAAACTTGATGAAAGACTTATATCTAGCATTAAGGGTGGTAATGGCTTAAAATCATATATTGCACCAAATCAATTAATACAATACATTGAAGCACATGATAACAATACAGTTTATGATCATATTGAAATAACTAATAAAGATGAAAGCTTAGATAATAGACTTAAGATGCAATCTATTGCTACAACTTTAGTTATGATGTCTCAAGGTATTCCTTTTATACATGCTGGTCAGGAGTTTTTCAGAACTAAATATGGTGTAGAAAATTCATATAAATCAAGTGATGAAATAAATAAATTTGATTTTGAAAGAGCTGAAAAATATGAAGAGTATGTAAAATATTTATCAGACTTGATAAATTATAGAAAAGATAAAAAAATACTTAAATTAGATAGCTATGAGAAAATAGATGAAATATTTAATCTTATTAAAGCAGATGATAGTATGTTAGCATATTCATTTAGAAATATATATGTTATAGCTAATGTAAGTAAAGAAGATCAAAGTGTTGTTTTAGATAGTGGAAACTACGAGATAATTTTTGATGAATTTAATAAAATTGAAAATAAAAGTATAAATATCTCAAATGAATATATAGTTAAACCATTAAATATTTTAATATTAGAAAAAGAAATATAAAAATTTTTTTAACATAAACTAATGTAGAAAATATTAGTGTTTTAATAGTTAAAGTTACACTCCAATTTGAAAATGAATTATAAAAAAATAAATATATGTATTGACAATATAGATTATC
This sequence comes from Streptobacillus notomytis, assembly GCA_001612575.1. Lineage (GTDB taxonomy): Bacteria > Fusobacteriota > Fusobacteriia > Fusobacteriales > Leptotrichiaceae > Streptobacillus > Streptobacillus notomytis. The sequence goes on along the minus strand of LJRV01000526.1, from coordinate 10,194 downwards.
AGAATATAATGTTAATGATAGTTGCAAACGATTGCATAAATAAAATTGGATTAGGAGTGAAAATTTATGAATTTGAAAAAACTTGTTACAGGTGTAATTTTAATGTTTTCTTTATTATCTTGTAGGTCTAAGGAAAATGAAAAAATAGAAAGTGGTTTGACTGGGCATATAGTAGTGCAAGCTGAAAAAACTTGGGTACCTTATTATGAGGAAGCTATAGCTAGAGTTAAAGAAAAAAATCCTGATGCTAAAATAGATTTAAAAGTTATAGGTTCTTTTGATCATATTCAAGCTATTGAGGAAACTAATGCTGAAAATGAAGATGTAGCAGATGTATTTGCTGTACCATTACATAAAATGGAATCATTATATAAAAAAGATGTATTAGCTCCATTTGATGCTAAAGCTTTAGGGAAAAAACTTGGAGGATTTGGAGACTTTGATAGTGGACTTGGAGGACATTTAAAATTTAATAATTCATATTTTGGATTTCCGTTTAATATTGAAACATTATTATTAGGATATAATACTAAAAATGTTATAAAAAATGGAATAGATTTATCTAATTTAGATTTTGCTCAACTTAATCCTGAAGTTGGAATGATACCAATTATAAATGGTTGGTGGGGAGTTGCTATAACTAATGCATTTGGAGTAGAACTATTAGCTAAAGATGGAGATAAGTTTTTCTCTGATTTAATAAAAGATTGGTCAGAATTAACTCCAGAAATGCAAAAAATGTTTGAAGGTTTACATAAATATTGGAAGGCTTCAAATGATAAGAGACTTCCATTATTTGACACAACAGCAGTTTATGGATATATGGACGATAATTTTAGAACTGGCAAAAAAGGTTCAGTTAGAATTGCAGGTCCTTGGGAACTATCTGCTTGGTCATCTTTAGTTGGAGATGATTTTGATGTTGCAGCTTTAAACATAGCTAAATTTGCAGGAAAAGAATTAAAACATTGGCAGGGTGGATGGGCTCTTTCAATTAATGCTAGAAATGAAGAAGATATGAATAAATTAGCATTATCTGAAGCTGTAATAGCTGAGATTATGAATCCTGAATATGCTGCAGATTTTTATAGATATACAAGTAAAGTTATGCCACATGTTTCTAAAGAAGATTATGCAAAAGTTGATTTATCTGATTTAGATAAAAAAGCTATAAACGCCGTTATAGATGGATATGAAGTATCTGTTTCAAGACCATTATTTAAAGAATGGGAACAAGTATGGGAAACATGGGAAAATGCAATACTTTCATGGGAAGCTAAAAAACCTAAAACAGCAGAGTTAGCTTATAAGGAAATACAAGCAAGTTTCAAATCCTTATTAACAAATTTAGGTCAATAAAATTATAAATAAATAATAAACGGAATATAAATTTCATATTAAGGAATATTCCGTTTATTTTTATTATTAGACATTAAATTATTTGAATAAAGTAAAAAATTTTTATGTTATATTTATTTTGTATATTTTTTAAGGTATATTCAATTTGCGACATTAAATAAATATTGACTTTAAAATTTAAATAATTGATATAAAAATTATAGAAGGAGGATGATTTAATGTTATTAAGCCAAATTATTAAGGAAATAAAACTTTCCAAAAGATTTGTAATATCTATTATTTCAGGAATATTGACACAATTATTTTTTGCTATATTTAGAATATATACAATAACGGTATTTGTATCACAAAATGAATTGTTATCACCAATGAGTGTAAATCAAACTATTACATATATTTGGATGACACAATTTTTATTTATGATAGTTCCTTGGAATATAAATTGGAAAGATTTTGATTCTATTAGAACGGGTACTATTTTTATTGATTTAATTAGACCTGTAAGCATATTTAATTCAATTTTTTCTAAAACTTTTTCATGGAGATTTGTAGGATTTTTGGTAAGAGCAGTTCCTATGTTTATAATTGTATTAGTTATATTCCCTATTTTTAATTTAAAGGATATTTCAATAATGTTACCTAAATTATATATTTTATTCTTTTTTTAATAAGTGTATTTTTATCGACTATATTAAGTTCATTAATTACGGTTTCTATATATAGTCTATCATTTATATTTACATCTATTTCTAATTTTATAGGATTTATTACATCTCTTGCTTTTATATTATCAGGGATGATATTTATCCTAAAGAACTTATAGTATTTTTAAAATATCAACCACTTAAATTTATAGTAGATACATCAGCTTTAATATTTAATGGTGTTTATAGTTATAAAGAGATTTTTTTCCAAATAGTTATACAGTTGATTTGGATACTTATATTTTATAAATATTCTAAAACAGCTTATGAAAAATTTTCTAGTAGATTAGAAATTTATGGAGGGTAGTATGTTTTTAAAATATATACATATAATAAAATTGATTTTAAAATCTAACTTAGTGTATAGAGTTAATTTTATAGTTGGTCTATTTAATCAGTTATTAATAATATTATTTGAATTTTTAGGATTATTATCTTTATTTAATAGATTTGGAAGTTTACATAATTGGAAATTAACAGAAGTTTTCTTACTTTATGGAATAATTAACTTTTCTTTTTCATTTTCAGAAGTATTTTTTAGAGGTTTTGAATCAAATATTCAATCAATAATAAGAGAAGGTAAATATGATAGGTATTTATTAAGACCATATTCTACATTATTACAAATATCTGCTTATAATTTTCAACCAGTAAGAACAGGACGTTTGTTATTAGCTTTATTTGTCTTGATTATTTGAATTTTTTATAATTTTGAATATGTTGGGAATATATATAAGATAATATATTTACTATTTGTTTTAATTTCATCAACATCTCTTTATGCTGGTATATATATTGCGGTAGGTTAACTTACATTCTTGTTTACTCAATATGTTGAATTCACAGGAATATTTATACAAGGAAGTGTATCTATGTTGCAATATCCAAAAGATGTATTTCCAAAATATATACAAGATTTTTTCTCATATATATTACCAGTAACATTAGTATCATATTATCCAATAAGTATAATATTAAAATGAAAGTTCAAGATAATTATATTTATTTTTCCCATTAGCAGGAATACTTTTTTTCATATTATCATATTTATTATTTAAAAAATTAGAAAAAAAATATTCATCAGTAGGAAATTAGAAAGTAAAACTAAAAAATATAAGGAGATTATTAAATGAGTTATATAAAAGAAAAAATAAGTGATTTAAAATACAAATTAAAATTAAAATCTAAAGAAGAATTTTTAAGTTCTATGAAAGAAATTGTGGAAAAAAATCAAATAATAAATTTAGAAATAAATGAACAAACTTTGGAAAATATTTTAATTAATTTATATGAATTATAAAGTGTTGTAATATTTAAATAGGAAGATTAATTTTATCATCTAATAAATTGCCTATATAAATAGGTTTTAATTTATTTTATTAAAATTTATATCAGACTTTATTTTGATAAAGCTTAGTTTTAACTAGAAGTTTTTATGGAAATAAATATAAAAAATATATTGACTTTAGTAATTAATGAGGTATAATATCATTGTAAACTGCAAACGATTGCATAAATACAAATAAAAATTAAAGAAGTAGGAGTGGAAGAATTATGAATTTTAAAAAACTTGCAACAAGTGCAATTTTAATGTTTTCTTTAGTACTATCTTGTGGTTCTAAAGGAGAGGTTAAAGCTGGAAATGGAGAAGCTTTAACTGGACATATAGTTGTACAAGCCGAGGACTCTTGGGTTCCTTACTATGAAGCAGCTATAGCTAGAGTAAAGGAAAAAAATCCTGAAGCAACAATAGATTTAAAAGTTATTTCTTCATTTGATCATATAAAAATTATTGAAGAAACTAATGCTGAAAACGAAGACGTTGCTGACGTATTTGCTATTCCATTAGATAGAATAGAATCATTACATGGAAAAGATTTATTAGCTTCATTTGATGCTAAAACTTTAGGAAATAAAATAGGTGGATTTGGAGATTTCGATAATGGTCTTGGAGGACAATTGAAATTTAATGGATCATATTTTGGATTCCCATTTAATATTGAAACATTATTATTAGGAATTAATACTAAAAACAGTGCAGTAAATGGAGTAGATTTATCTAATTTAGATTTTGCTGAACTTGGACCAGAAGTTGCTATGATACCTGTATTTAATGCATGGTGGGGTGTTAGTATAACTAATGGATTTGGTGTAGAACTATTAGGTAAAAACGGAGATAAATTCTTCTCTGATTTAACAAAAGATTGGGCAGAATTAACTCCTGAAGTTCAAAGTATGTTTGCTGGATTACATAAATACTGGAAAGCTTCAAATGATAAGAAACTTCCTATTTTTGATATATCTGCTGTTTATGGATTCATGGATGATAATTTTAAAACAGGTAAAAAAGGGTCTGTTAGAATTTCTGGTCCATGGGAATTAGCTGCTTGGTCAGGATTAGTTGGAGAAGACCTAGAAGTTTCTAGACTAAGTCAAGCTAAATTTGCAGGAAAAGAATTAAAACACTGGAAAGGTGGATGGTCTTTAGTAATTAATGCTAGAAATGAAGAAAATATGGATAAATTAGCATTAGCTGAGGCTGTAATAGCTGAGGTTATGAACCCTACATTTGCTGCAGATTTCTATAAAATAACAGGTAAAATTATGCCTAACGTTTCTAAAGAAGATTATGCTAAACTTGATTTATCTGAATTAGATAAGAAAGTTATAGTTTCAGTTATAGAAGGATATGAAGGAGCAGTATCAAGACCATTATTTAAAGAATGGTCTCAAGTATGGACAACATGGGAAAATGCTTTACTTTCATGGGAAGCTAAAAAACCAGCAACTCCAGAAGATGCATACAAGGAAATACAAGCAAGCTTTAAAGCATTATTAACAAATTTAGGACAATAGATAAAATGGAGTAAGTGTTAAAGGACATGTTCTAAAAGCACTTGCTCCTTTTTTAAAAGAGGGTTTATGAAATTAGATAAAAATACGTTAAATAAGTTTTTAATTATGGTTTTGTTTATAATGATATTTGAGAGTTTAAATAGTATGTATGCAGTTAAAAGTGTGGATTTATTTAATAAAATACATTCTGAAACAGGAATATCATTAAATGATTATATTACTGTGGAAATGATAAAATATTTTAGTTCAATTTCAATTTTTATAATCTTTTCTATATATACATATTTGACTTATATTCATTATAAAATAAATAGCCTATACAAAGGTGTATGGACTTTATTCATAATAGCTAATATACTATTTAAAATATTTGTATTTAAGCAGGATACGATTTACCATTATTTAAGTATAATTATTCAAATTATTTTGGTTATTTATATATTAAAATTTAGAGAAAAAGAAAGAGAGCAATAATCATGAATCATAAAGTTTATGATAGTTTAGATAATCCTCATGCAAGAAAAAATCTTTATTTAAAAGATTTGGCTGATGGTATTACAACAAATAGAAATTCACATTCATATAATGTGGAAATGAAAAAATTACTTGAAGAAGAAAAAATACAACTTTCTGCATTAAATAAACTTAAGTTTACTGAAAAGAAAGAATTATTATCAAAATTTGATAAAAAAGAAGCTGAATTAAGAATTGAATTATTTGAAGCAGAGAAATTAAATTTATTTTATGCAGGCAAAGAAGAAAAAAGTTATGATTTTGAATTAGAATCTAAAAAAAGTGCTATAAAAATTGATAGATTACCTAGTATAATAAAATTATATAGTGAATCAATCAAGGAAAAGAAAGAATTACAACTTAGATTATCAACTCTTTCAAAGCAAGATGAAGAAGATAAAATTAAAGAATTTGAAATTAAAAAACAAGAATTAAAGGATATTTTTAAATCTGATGTAGATAGTTTAAAAAATAGTTATAAAGAAGGACTTATTTCATCTAAAGCATTGAAAACTCAAATAGATCAATTGAAAATGGAATTAAAGGATAAACTGGAAGTATTAAAACTTGATATTCCAAGTGAAGGTATAAAAAGTAGAATTAGTGTTTTAAATTATTTATCTACTGTAGAGGTTAAATCAAGATATAAGATAATGCAACAAGATATAGCTGATTTATATAGAAAAATACCTGTAGAAATAGAATCTATAAATAAGGCACCAGCTATAATATCATTATTATTCCCAGGATTTGGACAATATTATAATAAACAATACTTTAAAGCAGCATTATTCTTTATAGGTTTATTATTCATTTATTTTGTAGCTATTCCTTATACTTTAGGTTATGGAAATTATAGAGGAGAAGGTATAAGAGGTTTAGTTTTTCTTGCAAAAAATGGTAAAAAATTAGATAAGTCTATAATATTTATGATAGAAGGAATAATATCAATTATATTAATATTATTTACAATTACAATTTCGTATTTATCATTTAAGGATTCTAAAGATGTTATGGTAGATAAATTAAAAGGAATTAGACCTAGAACTACTTTTGAAACTATAGAATCACTAAAAGAAGAAGGATTCCCTTATATAGTTTCTATAAGTTCATTTATTTTATTAATATTTGTTGTAATTTTACCAATAATGACGACAATATTATTATCATTTGCAGGTATGGATCCTAATAATCAATCTAAGTTTCAATGGATAGGTCTTGAAAATTATAAGTTATTATTTACTGGAACAGGGATTGCAGGAGGACCATTCTGGTTAATATTAGGTTGGACATTATTATGGACATTATTTGCAACAACACTTGCAATTACAGTTGGATTTGGTCTTGCATTACTTGCTAATAATGAAAGAATTAAAGGTAAAGTTTTCTATAGAACTATATATTTATTACCATGGGCAGTGCCAGCATTTATTACAATAATGTTCTTTAGTATAATGTCTTCAAGAACAGGTCAAATTACTAAATTATTAGAATTTATGTTTGGTGGAGACTGGGCTATAAAAAATAGTACAACTTTAACTAGGGTTGCATTAATTTCATTGCAGACATGGTTAGGAAGTTCTTATGTATTCTTGTTATCAACTGGTGTACTTCAAGGTATATCATCAGATTTATATGAAGCTGCAGATATAGATGGTGCAACTGCTTGGCAGAAATTAACTAAAATAACTGTACCTTTAGTATTGTTCCAAACAGCTCCATTATTAATAGGTCAATATACATTTAACTTTAATAATTTCTCTATAATATATTTATTTAATGGTGGAGGACCATTTGATCCTTCTAAATACGGAAATTTAGCGGGAAGTACGGATTTATTAATTTCATATATATATAAATTAACTATAGAAAAACAATATCAATCTATAGGAGCTGCTATAACAGTGTTTATTTCTATAGGACTTATGTTTGTAGCATATTTAGGATTTAAAAATTCTAAAGCATTCAAGGAGGGTAAATAATGTCTAAGAAAATTAAAAAAACTAATTTATATTTATCAGATAAACCACCTTTGAATTTTGCAGGAAAAGTTGGATTAGCACTTAGTTACATTATTTTAACTATTTGGGCTTTATTAATAATAGTGCCATTAGTATTTATGGTTGTTGCTTCATTTAATGGGGAACAAGAAAAATATCTAATATTAGGTTCAAGTTTTACATTTTCTTTAAAACACTATAGTATTTTATTTAACAAAACTTTATTTTTAAGATGGGTATTAAATACAATAGTGATAGCTACTGCTACAGCTTTATTTACATTATTAATAGTATCTTTCACAGGATATGTATATTCTAGGTTTAGATTTAAAGGTAAAAAAATATCTTTAATGGCAATAATGTTAATTCAAGTTATTCCAGCATTTGCAGGAATAGCAGCTTATTATACTATGCACCAAATTATAGTATCTATTTTTCCATTCTTTACTAGAACATTGATGTTAATATCAATATATTCTATAGGTGGTATAGCAGGGAATACATTTATACTTAAAGGGTATATAGATTCTATATCGCCAGAACTTGATGAAGCAGCAAGAATGGAAGGTTCTTCTAATATGCAAGTTTATAGACTTATAATTATGCCTATAGCTAAACCTATGTTGGCTATAATAGCATTATGGTCATTTATAGGTCCGTTTATGGATTTCTTATTACCAAGAATATTGCTTACAAATCCTAAACAATATACGCTTGCAGCTGGGCTATTTTCATTAATTTCTGATGATAGAACAAGACTAGAACCAGTATTTGCTGCAGGAGGAATTTTAACAGCTATACCTATAGTATTATTATTTATAGTACTACAAAAACAATTAGTATCTGGATTAAGTAGTGGATCAGTGAAAGGATAGGAGAATATATGAAAGTAGAATTAAAAAATGTAGGGAAAAAATATGAAGGAAATGATGTATATACTTTAGAAAATATAAATCTAGAAATAGAAAGTAAGGATTTTTGCGTTATACTAGGTCCGTCTGGTTGTGGAAAATCTACATTATTGAGAATGATAGCAGGATTAAATTCAATAACAACAGGTGAGTTATTATTTGATGATAAAATAATGAATAAAGTACATTCAAAAGATAGAAATATAGCTATGGTTTTCCAAAGTTATGCACTATATCCACATATGACAGTTTATGATAATATGGCATTTTCTCTTGCTATGAGAAAAATGGATAAGAAAATGATACATGAAAGAGTTTTAGAGGCAGCTAAAATTTTACAAATAGAAAAATATCTTTATTCTAAACCATCTGATATTTCAGGAGGTCAAAGACAAAGAGTTGCACTTGGACGTGCTATAGTTAGAAAACCAGCAGTATTTTTAATGGATGAACCATTATCTAACTTAGATGCTAAATTAAGAGAACATATGAGAATAGAATTAGTTAAAATACATAGAAATTTAGATACAACTACTATATATGTTACTCATGATCAAACAGAAGCCATGACTATGGGAACAAGAATAGTGTTAATGAATGATAGTAAAATACAACAAGTTGGAAAACCTGAAGAGTTCTATAACAAACCTAAAAATATATTTGTAGCTAAATTTATTGGTTCACCTACTATGAATATTATGGAAGGATACATTAAAGATGGACATTTCATATCTAATTCTGAAGAAGTTGTTATTAAAGCCAATGATATAGATAAAGAAAGATTAAGAGAATATGAAGGTAAAAAAGTATCATTAGGTATTAGATCTGAAAGATTCTTAAGTGGAGAAGAACATGAAAATAGATTTGCAGCAACTATAGAAGTTATAGAAATGTTAGGTAAAGAAAAATTACTTTACTGTAAATTAACTGATGGAACTAATTTAGTTGTTACAATGCCTGGACACTATAAATATGAAATTGGAGAAGTTCATAATTTTGGATTTGATACAGAAGCTTTACATTTCTTTGATGAAAAGGGGAATAGAATATAAATAATTAAAAAAGAGAATTTTATTAAAATTCTCTTTTTTCTTTTCTATTATATAATAGATTAAAATACTATATTATCTGTATAAATTCCATTTACATACAAGTCATATTTTGCACCAGTGAAATCATCTACTATAGTACCTATACCGAAAGTAAATAGATTTCCTATTAAATATGCACCTATGTTAAGACGTGGTGTTATATAAAATTCTTTTTCACCAGATTTAATTATATAGTTTGTTGGTAAAAATACGCTGTCAGATTTTGGAAGAGATATCTCTAAATTTCCATTTCCTTCCCCAACTAATTGACCATATTTGTCTATTACTTGTATTTTATGATTAGATTTAATTTTAAAAGTTTGTTTAGTCCCATTTATTATAGTAGAACAACTTGTAAAAGCAAGCACTGCTAAAGCACAAGCAAAAAATTTTTTCATATTAATATCCTCCTAAATTAAAATATACATTTTTTATTCTAATAGATTGTACTATAATTTGAATTAATAGTAAAGGGAAAAGTTAAAAAAATAACTTTTTATTTAAATTTACTTTTTTAATAAAATTGATTTCTATTTTTACTCTTTAAAAAAATAATAATTTTAAAATGTTTTGAAATAAAAATCTTGTATTTTCAATACTCTCAACATTTTGTTTGATAAAAAAATAAAAATTTTCAAAAAACCCCTTGACAACAGAGAGGGAGTTATGCTAATATAATGAGGTCCACCGGAGGGAAAATAGGTGAGACAAGGACAATGGAAAGAGAAGGAATAGATAAAGCAAACAAGATATAAGGAAG
>LJRV01000525.1 GCA_001612575.1 Streptobacillus notomytis | reverse complement strand
ACTGGGGAGCTGATATCGAACTAAAAGTAAACCAGAATGAAGCGGTGATTGCTGAAGATTTTAAAGCGGGCGAATGTGATGGTATTAGTGTATCAGGCATGCGTGGACGTCAATTCAACTCATTTACAGGATCATTAGATGCAATTGGTGCGATTCCAGATCTCAAACTTGCTGTTAAGGTCATGCAAGGCCTAGCAAGCCAAACCTTTAGTAAATATATGGTCAATGGCCGCTATGAGGTAGTAGGTGTTATTCCGGTAGGAGATGCTTACCTTTTAGTAAACGACCGTAGTATTAATAC
>LJRV01000524.1 GCA_001612575.1 Streptobacillus notomytis | reverse complement strand
CATTATTATTCTGTTGATAGTGAAACCTGTTTTTGCATAATTGTTATACATTCATTGACTTTTTGGGAAAGACCTAGGTTAAACTGCATACAGTAAAAAAATATGTAGAGGGAAACATGTTAACTCGTGTGGTGTTTAACCAAAAATGCGGTGTAGGGAAATCAAGTATTACTGTAAATTTGGCTGCCATTAGTGCCAAACATGGCTTAAGGACCTTGGTTATCGATCTTGATCCTCAAGCCAACTCAAGCCAATACCTTTTAGGCGAAGAAGCAACATACGCTGCTGATAAAGCAGTTTTAGATCCAAATATTGAAAACTTCTTTGAAGATGTGTTGGGAAATAATCATACAAAAAGGTTTAATTGGGAACGCACTGGGCTCAATTCTAAAAGCTCCACGCAACAAAGATCTCGACAGTTTTGTACACTCTACATCCTTTGCAAAATTAGATGTGCTTCCGGCTAGCCCTACGCTCGGTGCTCTTGAACATGCACTTGAAAGCAAACATAAAATTTATAAATTGCGTGACTCTATTCAAAGCTTGGTTGGGCGCTATGACCGCATTTATATTGACACACCTCCAGCCTTTAACTTTTTCACATTGTCTGCATTCATTGCAGCAGATCAGGTCCTGATTCCTTTCGACTGTGACGTCTTTTCAAAGCGTGCTTTACAAACAT
>LJRV01000523.1 GCA_001612575.1 Streptobacillus notomytis | reverse complement strand
GCTAAGTGCGTAGTAGCGGGCTGTGTTTTGGAACGCACGCTGATTTTGCGAACATGCATCACGACAAATATCGCTGTCTGTTAGAGAATTGGCTTTAAATAAACTGAGTTGAATATCGGCAGGTTGATAGCTTGGGCTAGTGTCTAAACCATGCGGCGCGGCAGATAAAAATAATAGGCAGTCCATTTCAAAACGCAGTTCAATGCTTTGATTGGTGTTATCAGAAC
>LJRV01000522.1 GCA_001612575.1 Streptobacillus notomytis | reverse complement strand
GTATTCATAAAGGTAAACATACAATTAAGCCCGCGATTTTCCGGACCAATCAAATAACCTTTGGCGCCATCAAAATTCAGTACACAGGTGGCATTGCCATGCATCCCCATTTTATGTTCAATCGCGCTACAGACGACTTTATTACGGTCCAGCACCTGACCGTCGTCACTCCCATTAAATTTAGGCACAATAAATAAAGAAATGCCTTTAGTCCCTGTAGGTGCCTGAGGCAAACGGGCTAAAACAATATGAATAATATTTTCAGAAAGATCATGCTCACC
>LJRV01000521.1 GCA_001612575.1 Streptobacillus notomytis | reverse complement strand
TTTTGCAAGATTTATTAACCCACAAAAAAATCCGCTTGGGTCATTAGTATAACCAAAATCTAATCCAAATGCTGTTTTAATATCAGGATAAGTATTAAGTATTGTATCGACATCAAACTCTCTCTCTTCCCAATTTTCATATACTAAACCATCCGATATTCCCCAGTTACCTTATCCTGCTACTTGATAACGCCTAAGATTATTTTTTTTCTTTTCTTCCATCTTATCTAAATCTGTTTTATCTAACCATTCATTTCAAAGATAAGGTGTAGTTGTAGCTAATTTATGATCAGGATATTCAGTATCAGAAAATCTATTCTTTAACCAGTGCCACGCATTCAAAGACTGAAAACTTATTGTAGTAAGTTAAAATAATGCAGATTCGGCCACAACGCTTATTGATCCATCCATCATATCGAATGCAGCTTCATAAGTAAACTCGTAAGCATCTTCTA
>LJRV01000520.1 GCA_001612575.1 Streptobacillus notomytis | reverse complement strand
ACACACCGATAAGTAGCAGATTCATGTATTCTCCACTGTTTTCTCAATTGTCATAATTTGGGAAAAACGTGTTAGACAAAAAGGCTGATGATCGCTTGAGATCACCAGCCCCTATTCAAACCAACTTATTTAACAGTTTTACCTGCTTTAAAGTCAGCTAAAACTTTAGCGCGTTCTGCATCAGACATCACGATTAAACCATCACGCTCAGCTTTAGAACCTTTACCAGTCGCTTTTTTGCTTAGGAAGTATTCTACGT
>LJRV01000519.1 GCA_001612575.1 Streptobacillus notomytis | reverse complement strand
ACGCGGAAACTTCGCTTAAGTGAAAGCGGACAACAGGTTTATCAACGTTGTTTAGATATGGTGAATGCTGCACAAGCAGTCATGGAAAGTTCGGGCCAATTTCATGTCGAACCCGAAGGTATTATTCGTATGTGTGTTCCGAAAGCTGTGGGACATTTTATGATTCATCCACATTTACCCGAGTTTTTAGAACGCTACCCGAAAATTGATATTCAAATGCTTTTAGAAGATCGCTATGT
>LJRV01000518.1 GCA_001612575.1 Streptobacillus notomytis | reverse complement strand
TTCTTTCTACTTATGACTTCCCAGGTGATTGCACTCCAGTAATCCGTGGTTCAGCTCTTGCAGCGCTTAACGGTGAAGCTGGTCCTTACGGTGAAGAATCAGTTCTTGCTCTTGTAGCAGCACTTGACTCTTACATCCCAGAGCCAGAGCGTGCAATCGACAAAGCATTCTTGATGCCAATCGAAGACGTATTCTCAATTTCTGGTCGTGGTACAGTAGTAACAGGCCGTGTTGAAGCTGGTATCATCAAAGTTGGTGAAGAAGTAGAGATCGTTGGTATTAAAGATACAGTTAAAACAACTGTAACTGGCGTAGAAATGTTCCGTACACTTCTTGACGAAGGCCGTGCAGGTGAGAACTGTCGTAT
>LJRV01000517.1 GCA_001612575.1 Streptobacillus notomytis | reverse complement strand
ATTGGGGATATTCTTACTCCACTCTTTTCAGGCAGAAGACAAAGGCATATCGATATTGCAATTGGCTATAAAAAAAGTAGTGGTGGTCTCCGTTTACTCGTAGACTCTACTGGCCTAAAGTTTTTAGGTGAAGGTGAATGGAAGCGTAAGAAACATGGACCTGAATATCGCCGCCAATGGCGTAAGCTTCATATTGGTATCGATGCTAAAACCCTTCAAATACGTGCTGTACAACTCACCGCAAATAATGTCTGTGATTCACAGGTACTGGAAGATTTACTTGCTCAACTCCCTTTAGATGAACAACTCGATTCTGTCTATACAGATGGTGC
>LJRV01000516.1 GCA_001612575.1 Streptobacillus notomytis | reverse complement strand
ATAAGATCCTATAGATATAGAATTTTCTCTAAGTGAAAAGGAACCTCTTCCTACTGCTATAGCATTGTCTCCAAAGGCTCCTGATTTACTTCCTATAACTATAGTATTTTTTCCACTACTTTTAGCTATGTCTTTTACTCCGTTTTTTTCTTCTGTTTTTATTCTTAGTGCGTTTGTTTCTTTACCTTGATCCTTGGCATTGTTTAATCCTTGTTCTATACCATCTATGTAAGTTTTGTAATATGAGAAATAATCTCCACTGTTTAAGTAATCTCCTTTTTTCCCATCCTTTACATAAGATTGTGGTTCATGTTCTCCAAGACCTATAATAGTCTTTGCAACTCCATTTAAATCGAAGCCATATAGTCCTCTCGTTACCTCATTCTTATTTTCAGGACCATAATTTTCTAAATCTCCAAATAGTCTCATTTCTATAGCTCTTTGAGAGCCACCTAAAATTACTTTACTATCATAATCATATTTAACATTAGAGTAAACATCTGTTCCTATTGCTATTGCCCCTTCTCCTTCTGCTCTTGTTAGTGTTCCTACTGCTGTTGAACCTTTCTTTAAAGCATATGCAAGAGTTCCCAAGGCTGTTGCTCCATCAGCATAAGCTATAGACCGTGAACCTATGGCTATTGATCCATGTCCTTGGGCTAGTGTTGGTGAGTATTTATGATTTCCTTCCTTACCTGAAACTTTACCACCATTTGCATATCCATATACATTTCCTTTAACATCTATATTCTCATAAAGTTGTTTAAAATATTCCTTATAATCATGCTCTGTAACTGATTGAGTATACGAAGATACATCATCATTACCTATTGCTATAGAAGATCTTCCTATAGCATAAGTATTATTTCCTACAGATGTTGCTTGTCCAGTAGAAAAAACAGAGTTCCCTATAGAAACTCCTTGCCCACCATTTTCCTCTACACCATTATTAGTATTAAAGTGATCTTTATATACATATGCATGAGAACCAATAACTACAGAATTTTTCAAATCTGACTTTGTATTAGCTCCTATTACTACATTTTCTGAACCTTTACCGTATGTTCTTCCTCCAGCTCCTATTATTACTGAATTCTCAGTTTTATATGAATCTTCATATTTTGCTAGTATTGTATTATTCTTCTGATTATCTGAACCATGATAAGTATTACTACCTCCACCATCTGATCCAGCTGCACCTGTATTATCATTTATTGCTAACCAAGATCCATAAGATATTGTAGATAATCCTGTAAATCCAAGCATAATATAAATTATAACTACTTTTTCATCTATACTAACTTTACCTTTTAAAAAAGTCTTTAAAAACCTTTTTAACTCCTGTGTTTTATTCATTCCTTCTCTTTATTCCTTTTTATATTTATACATTAAATTTTCATATACTTATTTTAAAATTATACACCCCCCCCCTGACTTTTTTGTCAAAATTCAACTTTATGTGATATTTTTAATATAAAAAAACCTATTAAATAGGTTTTTTTATAAGATATATATTTAAGAAATTTTTCTTTATATTTCTAAAGTAATTTTCATATACTCCATTTGTTTTCTCCATGCAATAATAAATACCATTACAGAAACTATTCCCTTAAATAGCATTGAAAAATGTATAGTCCACCAAATTGATAATAAACCAAATATAGGTAATGTAATCATAATTATGGGTATTCTCAAACTACTTCCAACTATACCTATAATATTAGGTTCTTTAGTTTTTCCTACACCATTAAATGCTCCTGTTGTAATAATTTCTATCCCTTGTGGAACTTGTGCTAATCCGATAATTGTCAGATATTTAATACCCTCTTCTATAAGTCTAGCATCCATAAAGAACATAGAATAAAGTGGTCTAGCAAAAAATACAAATATAGCTGTAAGTACTAGACAGAATCCTGAAATACTCATAATAGATACCTTATATATTCTAAAAATTCTATCGTATTTACCTGCACCATAATTATGTCCTATAAATGTTGCTACTGCCGCTGCAAATCCTCCTGCAATGTTCCACGAAAAAGATTCAAATTGTATTCCTAATCTTTGTACTCCTAAAATACTTTCATCTACATCTGCTATCATTTTGGCAATGATAATAGAAATGCAAGTAAATAGTGCTTGACTTATACCACTAGGTAATCCTAATTTTATTATCTTTCTATAAAATTTAATATCATCTAATTTAAAGAATTTCATATTTCTAAACACAGAATTTTTTCTCTTTAAATACATAAATAATAAAATAACTGATATTACTTGAGAAAATATAGTTGCTATTGCAGCTCCTTTTATTCCAAATGGAAATATTCCTAAAAATAGATAATCAAGAAATATATTTAATATTACTCCTGATGAAAGAAAAATAAAAGGACCCAAAGTATCTCCTTGTCCATTAATAATAGCTGATAAATTTTGTGATAAAAATAAGAATATAAATCCAAATGAAGATATTCTCAAAAAATCAATAGCTGGGTATAGATACTGTGGACTTTTAACTCCCACCATTTTTATTAATTGTTCTGCAAATATATATGTAATTAATCCATATGACACTGAAAAAATAACAGAAATAATTAATGAAACTCTTGCATATCTTTTAGCTGAATTTTTTCTATTAGCACCTATAGACTGTGCCACATATATTTGTACTCCATTTTTTGTTATAAATAACAAAGAATAACTTAAACCTATATAAAAGCTTGCAGCTGTTGCAGAACTTACTGCATCGTCTCCAAGATAATAACTTATAAATTTTATATCAGTAAGATTATATAATATAGACATTAATGAAGTTAAAATAATTGGAAATGCCAATTTAAATAAATTAACTCCTATACTTCCTTCTGTTAAATTCAATCCTTTTCTCATTATTACTCCATATATTAAATTTAAAAAGGAACATTACGTTCCTTTTTATTATTTTCTAATTCCTAATTTTTCAATTAATTCTCTATATTCATCTAAGTTTCTATTTTTAATATAGTTTAATAATCTTCTTCTTTTACCAACTAATTTCAATAACCCTGCTCTTGAATGAACATCTTTAAAATGTACTTTTAAGTGTTCTGTTAAGTGTGAAATTCTTTCTGTTAAAATTGCTACTTGAACATTAGCTGATCCTGTATCTTTTTCATCTTTTCCAAATTCTGCAATAATTTGTGATTTTGGTTTCATTGCCATTTTTATTTCCTCCTAAATTCATATTATTTAAACCAAGCATATATTAGGCAAATATATATCCTTAGTATAAATTCAAAGCTATTATAACATAGCAAAATAAAATTTTCAAGTAAATATTTTATCTATTTTTAATTGCTTCTGTTAACGGTGGAACTACTTGTTTTTTTCTTGAAACAACTTTTTTCAATATTATAGTATTGTTATCTATTTTTTCATTAAATGCTTTTTCAACTATATCTAAATTATTACCAACTACTAAACCAATTGAATCATTAGTTAAAATATTTGTAATAACAAATAACATAAAAGTTGCTTTTTCTTTTTCAATTAAATTTTTCATTTCAACTAATAATTTTTCTTTCCTTTCAAGCATTTCAGCTTCATTTACTGAATTTACTTGTGCTATAGACATCTTAATACCTTCTACCTCAAACATTTTCATATCCATATTTAATAATTCAACTTCTGTTTTTGAAGATAAATTTGTTCCAGCCTTTAACATTTCTAAACCATATTCTTTTAAATCAAGTTCAGCAATTTTAGCAAGTTCTTTACCAGCCACCACATCTTTTGGAGTACAAGTTGGTGATTTAAATAATAAAGTATCTGAAATTATTGCACTTAACATTAAACCTGCCATTTTCTTACATGGCTTAATATTATTTTCTTTATACATATCAAATAAAATAGTTGAAGTACATCCAACAGGTTCAACTCTCATATATAGTGGATCAGATACATTAAAATTAGCAATTCTATGATGATCTATTACTTCTAAAACTTTAGCTTCTTCAAATCCATCTGCTGTTTGTGTTCTTTCATTATGATCAACAAGTATAATAGATTCTCCTGCAACATTGCCAATAAACTCAGGTGCTTCAATGCCAAAATAATTTAACGCAAACTTTGTTTCTTCATTTATTTCACCAATTCTTTTAGCTTCTGCTTTAATTCCTAAATCTCCTTTTAAATGTGAATAAACTATAGCTGAACAGATAGCATCTGTATCAGGATTTTTATGTCCAAAAATAATCATTTTTTCTCTCTCCTTTAATTTATCAAAGTTCCAAATCTATATAATATTTCTAAAATCAAAAAACTAATACTAAAACCTAAAATAGCTCCTGCTACAACTTCACTTAATGTATGTATTTTAGATTTTACTCTACTTTGTGCAACTAATAATGCCATTAAAAGAACTAATACAATAATTCTAGCATCACTAGTTAAAAACATTACAATAGCAAGTATAGCAAAAGCAATAGAAGAATGTCCACTAGGCATTCCTCCTTCTAATGATGTTCCTTTTCTTAAATATGATTTTATTAATATAACAGCTATTTATACCAATGTTATAATTATCATAGTAACATTACCTATTCTACCAACTAATTTAAAAAAATTATCGCCATTAAAATACAATGCTATCAACCTATCATAAAAAATTAAATAACCTACACAAACAGAACCTATAGCATTTATTAAAACTGCTCCTGCTGATACATCTTTAACAATTTTAGCTACTTCACTATATTCTGGTGAAACTAAATCTACAATTTTTTCTAAGGCTGTATTTAACATTTCTGAAAAAATTACTAACGTTATCATAATTATTATTAACATAATTTCAAATTTACTAATATCAATTATTAAACTTAATATTAATACCGTAATCGCAAAAAACATGTGTATTTTCATATGAATTTCACTTTTAATAGCGTGTAATATTCCATTAATTGCATTATTAAAACTATCAATTTGCGAATTTTTTATATGCTTCATATTTACCTCGTATAATTAAATTTAGATAGGTAATATTCTTCTTTTTCTCTCATTACCTTCTTATCATTTTCTTCAATATGATCATAACCTAATATATGTAATAATCCGTGAACTAAAACATAATAAAATTCTCTAATTACACTATGGTTATATTCTTTACATTGCTCTTCAACTCTATCAAGTGAAATTACTATATCACCTATTACTTCTACTCCTCCAAAATTTTCAGTTTCATTATATGCAAATGAAATAACATCTGTAGGGGTATCTTTATCTCTATATTCTCTATTAATTTCTTGTATATTTTTATTATCAGTTAATAGTAAAGATATATATAATTCTCTATCTAAATAATCTTCTCTTTCTCCTTTAATTACAAATTCTGTAAACTCTAATATTTTATCTTCATTAATATATTCTTTATCACATATATCTTGAACACTGATATCTAAATTTAACATATTAATTTCCTCTCTTATATTGTATTCTTTCATGATATATTCCACGAATAATATTTAAAAATGCCTTTGTAACCTTTTCAATTTCATTCATAGTCATATCGCATTCTGAAAGTTGTCCATCTTCAACTTTTGACTTAATTAAATACCTTACTATTTTCTCAACATTTTCTGCACTTTTATCAGCATTTGCTCTTACAGCAGCTTCTATAGTATCAGCTAGCATAACTATACCTGATTCTTTAGTAGTAGGTTTTGGTCCTTCATATCTAAAGTCACTTTCAATAACTGTTTCTTTATTTTCTAATGCTTTATAATAGAAATACTGTACTAAAGTATTTCCATGATGAGATAAAATAACATTTAATATTTCATCCGGTAAATTATATTTCTTTCCTAATATATAACCATCTTTAACATGTGATATAATAATCAGTGCACTAAGTGTAGGTTTTAAATTATTATGTGGGTTTTCTATACCATATTGATTTTCAACAAAATATTCTGGTCTTTTCATCTTACCTATATCATGATAATATGCAGCAACTCTACATAATATTGGATTGGCATCTACCGCCTCTGCCCCTGCTTCTGAAAGAGCACCAACCATTAAACTATGGTGAAATGTCCCAGGTGCTGTAAGTAATAAATTTTTCAGTAATGGATTAGAAAAATTAGATAATTCCAGTAATTTAATATCAGTAAGTATTTTAAATGTATTTTCAAAATATGGTAGTAATCCTAAAGAAACTATACCCATAATTAATCCAGATACCAACGATAAAATAACAGTAGGTATAATTTGTATTAAGTTAATATTTGATATTAATCCTATAGAAAATGAAATCAAACTCTGTATCATTCCTATATATATACTATTTTTAACTATTTCATTTCTACTTGTTACTGACTTATTAATATATATTGTTAATATACTTAAAAAAATAACTGCAAATATCCATTTTAAATCCTCTAAAACAAATATATAATTAAATGTTATAAGTGATATAGTAAAAACCCAATTCTTAACAAGAACACTTGCTATAATAGCCGTTAAAAGATATGGAACTAGATACTTCAAATTGTTATTATTATACAAAATCAAATAAATACTATTACTAAAAATTAATGTTAATAATAATGGATAGAATGATTTTGATACAAAATCTTCTTTTAAATATTTAACAGAATAATTAAAGAATATACCTGATAATATTACAAATAATATTATTTCACCTACTATTCTATATACCCCATCACTTTTGTAAACATAACCTAAATTTTTCAATTTATCATAAATCGAATCAGTAATAACTGTTCCTTCTTTTAATACAATATCTCCTTTTTCAACTACAACAACATTATTCTTTAAACTTTCCATATTTTTTTCTATTTTAGCTAATGTCTTAAACTTATTAATTTCTAAATTAGGTTCTATGAAGTTTAATAATATTTTTTTTTCTTCATTCGTTAAAACTATTTGTTTCTCTGCAAGTATTTTATTAAAATCTGACTTATGTACTACACCATTTTTATATATTTCTTCTAAAACATTAGATAAGAATAAATAATATTTTACACTTTTACTAATACCTATAGTTCTTACATCATTTATATTCAATCTTAAATTATTTGTTTTTATAAATTTCAATATTTCATTATCTTTATTTAAATCAATTTGATTTACATTCTGTAAAAATTGATCTAATCTATCTAGTTGATTTTTAGCAACATTTTTTATTTCATCATACTCAGGTGTTGTATTTTGTTTGATTTTTCTTTTTAATTCATCATCAAGTATATCCTTACTATAACTTACATCCTTATGTGCAATAACATCTTTTTTAGCTATAGTTCCTATAGCATAATTGTTTGAATTATTATTTATCAACATAAAAATGAAGAATATAGAAACTGTAAAAATATACATTATTATTCTTCTATGAACATTTTGTTTAAAAAGTTTTTTTAAAATAGACTCTTTTTGTTCCATTTTATCGTTAACTATATTTATTTGTAATATCTTTCCTAAAAAACTAATTTTCATTATCTACCTCAACTCCTATTATATTGATACATTATACCATAAATTTTATTTAAAATCTATTTTAAGAGTATCTCCTCTGTATTTAGTATTTCTACATTTCCTTTAGGTAGAGATTTTAAAATAATTTTACCATAGTTCTTTTTATGTATTCTTTTATCTAGAATAATAATATTACCTCTATCCTCTTTAGATCTTATTAATCTTCCCACACCTTGCTTCATTTTAAGAACAGCATATGGTAATTGAAATTCTCTAAATGCACTATTTGTATTTAGCTCATTTAATCTATCACAAATACTACTAACAATAGGATCATCAGGAACTTGAAATGGTAATTTAAATATTATTACATTACTAAGTGCCTCTCCTTGAACATCTACACCTTCCCAAAAACTATATGTACCAAGTAAAATAGAATTTTCTTTTTCTCTAAACATTCTTATCAATTCCATTATCTCATATTCACCCTGGGTTAAAACATTTAATACATCACTATGTTTATTAAGATAATTACTTACAAATTTCAAATCTTTATATGATGTAAATAAAACAAAGCATTTACCATTATTCTTTTCAGCATAATCAAGAATAAATTTTGTAACATTTTCATTAAAGTTATTTTCACTAGGTAATGGTAAATCATCAGGCAAATATATATTCATATTACTTGCATAATCAAATTCTGATGGTATATTCTCCTCTATTACATCCTTTAATCCTAAACTTTTCTTTATATAATTAAAATTACCTCCTACAGTTAAAGTAGCTGAAAGTAATATTACTTTCCTTAATTTTTCTATAAAATTATCACCAAATTCTTCAGAAATCATATAAGGTGTAGCATTAATAATTGGAAATACATTATCTGTATCTAAATTAATCCAATATATATACTTTGAATAATCTAATTTAAATATTTCCTGCAAAGTATTTAAATGCTCTTCCAGATTATTATAGGCATTTGATAACAATAATCTAAGATTATCAACGTCTAAATCATCTCTTTCTTCCAAAAAATTAATTAATCTATATACCTCTTTTTTCAAAATTAAATTACTGCTAAACACTTTTTCTAATATATTTTCAACATTCAAATTATATATATCCTTAGTTAATATTCCAATTTGATTTAAATTAGTATATCTTTCAACTATTTTTTTTCTTAGTTCAACTAAAGAATAGTATATATTATCTATATTTAAGAAAAATATTTCTTTTAATTCATCAACTAAAAAATCATTAGATTTTTCAGAAATATTTATTATAATTTTAGCAATCAAACCTGCATTTTCTATATCTTTAGCATTATTTGAATATAGCTTTCCTATATTTTTAAATACTTCCTTAAAATTAAAGGTCATAGAAAAATATTTTCTTATAACATTTTCAAGATTATGAGCTTCATCAATAACTACTAAATCATATTTCGGTATAAATCCTGCATTATTATTTTGTTTAATAATGTGATCAAGTAATAAAATATGATGATTAACTATAAAAATATTGCAGTATTCATTCTTACTTCTTGAAGAATAAAAATAACAAGATTTATAATACGGACATTTTGTAGCAAACGTACTATCCTTATCAGATTTTATTTCATTCCATAAATCATTACTTATCTTGTATTTAATATCACTTCTATCTCCAGTTAAAGAATTCTTTACTGCATTTATTAAATCAATATATTTTTTATCATCAGACTTCATAACTAAATTTTGTAGTTTTCTTTTACACACATAGTTATTTCTCCCTTTAATTAAAGTGTATTTCATTTTGGATCCAAAAATTTTTTTCAAAAGTGGTAACTCTTTATTTAGGATTTGATCTTGAAGATTTAAAGTATTAGTAGAAATTACAATTTTCTTATTTTCTTTTAATGCAAAATCTATTGTAGGTATTAAATATCCTAAAGTTTTACCAGAACCTGTTTCAGCTTCAATTAATACTGGAGCATCATTATCTATACCTTTTTTTATTATATTAGACATATTAATTTGATTTTCTCTTTTTTCAAAATTATAATCTGAATATAATATATCATATATTTTTTCTATCATATTTTCACCTAATAAAATTATATCAAATATATTTTAATAAAAAAAGACTTGATTTTAACTACTAAAAATGTTAAAATAACTTGTTAAATTGTGTATAAAGGAGGAAAACAGAATGGCACATACTAAATCATCTAAAAAAAGAATCATTATTGGTGAAAGAAATAGATTAAGAAATCAAGCAATCACAAGTAGAGTAAAAACTTTTGTTAAAAAAGTTTTAGTAGCAATAGATTCTAAAAATATTGATGATGCTAAGGCAGCATTATCTGTAGCTTATAAAGAGCTTGATAAAGCAGTGACAAAAGGTGTATTAAAGAAAAATACTGCTTCAAGAACAAAATCAAGATTAGCAACTAAAGTTCAATCTTTAAACGCATAAGTTACTCATTTGTATATTTATACACAAATATAAGTGTTATAATATATTCATAAATTATATAAATTTTATGAAAGGAGTCCGTAACATGAAAAAAGGTATACACCCAGAATACAGATTAGTTGTTTTTGAAGATACAAGTAATGGTGAAAGATTTTTAGGAAAATCTACTAAAATGACTAAAGAAACTGTTGAATTTGAAGGACAAGAATATCCAGTAATTAAAGTTGCAATAAGTTCAACTTCTCACCCGTTTTATACAGGTAAGTTCAAATTTGTTGACGAAACTGGAAGAGTTGATAAATTTAAGAAAAAATACAATTTATAATATAGTGCAGAATTACTCTTTTAGTAATTCTGTTTTTTTAAAATCACAAAAATATAGGAGGAATATTATGGCAATTTTTGAATACAAACACCCACTTATAAGCCACAAATTGTCAATTTTAAGAAACATCGAAACTGATACAAAATTATTTAGAGAAAGTTTAAATGAAATTGCATCATTAATGGTTTATGAAGCTACAAAAGATTTAAAATTAAAAAATATTACAGTTAAAACACCTATACAAGAAACAATCACTCAAGTATTAGATGAACCAGTAACCATAGTTCCTATATTAAGAGCTGGATTAGGTATGGTTGATGCATTACTTGCACATATACCTAATGCAAAAGTTGGACATTTAGGGGTTTATAGAAATGAAGAAACTTTTGAACCTGTATATTATTACGCTAAAATGCCTTCTAATGTTGTTGAAAGTAAAGTATTAATTGTTGATCCTATGCTTGCAACAGGTGGTTCTATAATTTACACTATAGACTATTTAAAATCATTAGGTGTTAAAAATATTTCTATATTATCAATTATAGCAGCACCAGAAGGAATATTAGCTATAAAAGATAAGCATGATGATGTTGATTTATACATTGCTTCAATAGATAAGGGATTAAATGAAAATAAATATATTTATCCAGGATTAGGAGATGCTGGAGATAGAATCTTCGGTACTAAATAATGGCAATAATATTTGATCACATAATTGAAGCTAATAAATTATTATTTGAATATGGATATAGGTTATCATTAAAAGATGCTTGTGGTACTAGTTGTCTTCAAATAAAAAATTTAGATGGTAGTAAAATAACAACCACAGTTGATCCATTAATATATTCAATAATTGACGAACATTTTATTAAATATGGTATAGAAATAGAATATAATGAAAGTAAAGAATACTTATTTCAGAAAAAATAAATTAAAAAAGAGAATTTCATATTAAAAATTCTCTTATTTTTATATTTTTATATTATTTGTTTGAAAATCCAGCTGCTAATAATGGATCAATTTTAATTCCAGGTCCCATAGTTAATGAGATAGCAATTGTTCTTAAATATTGTCCTTTTGAAGCTGCAGGTTTTAATTTAATAATTTGACTTAAAGCAACTTTAAAGTTTTCAATTATTTGTTCTTTTTCAAAATTTACTTTTCCTATAGGTAAATGAATTGATCCTAATTTATCAACTTTAAATGCAACTTTACCTTTTTTAAATTCTTCAACTGTTTGAGCAACATTAGTTGTAACAGTTCCTGATTTAGGATTAGGCATTAATCCTTTAGTTCCTAAAATTCTTCCTAATTTTCCTAATTTAGGCATCATGTCTGGAGTTGCTATAACTAAATCAAAATCCATCCATCCAGCAGAAATTTTATTAATATATTCTTCATCTCCAGCAAAATCTGCTCCTGCTGCTAATGCTTTATCAATATTTTCTCCTGAAGTTATTACTAAAATTTTAACTGTTTTTCCAGTTCCATGAGGTAAAATAACTGTACCTCTAACTTGTTGATCAGCATGTCTTGGATCTACTCCTAATCTAATAGCTAACTCAACTGTTTCTATAAATTTAGCACTTTTTGTATCAAACACTAATTCTAAAGCTTCTTCTGGTGTGTAGATTTTTAATTTATCTACTTTTTGAGAAATTTCATTATATCTTTTCCCTTTTTTTGACATTATTTTTTTCCTCCTCTGTGGTAATTGAAATTTTTATCTCCCACTTAATTTCATATTATTAGTCTTCTATTTTAATTCCCATACTTCTTGCTGTTCCAGCAATAATATTCATAGCTGCTTCTACAGTTGCAGCATTTAAATCAGGCATTTTAGTTTCAGCAATTTCTTGTAATTGAGCTTTTGAAATTTTTCCAGCTACATCTTTAACAGAATTTTGTGCTCCTTTTTCAACTTTTGCAGCCTTTTTTAATAAATCTGATGCAGGTGGTGTTTTTAATACGAAACTAAAACTTCTATCTGCATA
This sequence comes from Streptobacillus notomytis, assembly GCA_001612575.1. Lineage (GTDB taxonomy): Bacteria > Fusobacteriota > Fusobacteriia > Fusobacteriales > Leptotrichiaceae > Streptobacillus > Streptobacillus notomytis. The sequence goes on along the minus strand of LJRV01000516.1, from coordinate 24,782 downwards.
GATTGAAATTTCTACTGGAATTATAAACCCAGGTTTATCTTGTGTTTGTGCATTAAATTGTTTACAAAACTCAGGAATATTAATCCCTTTTGGTCCTAATGCTGACCCAACTGGTGGTGCAGGGTTTGCTTTACCAGCACTTAATTGTAATTTTACTTTATCCACGACTTCTTTATTGTTTTTAGCCATTTTTTATTTTCCTCCTTTGTGGTAACTGAATATTAAATCTCCCACTTTTATTACTATATAATTCTAAAATTTAGTAACTTCATTTAATCCTAAAGTTAATGTTGTAGGTCTGCTTCCTACTTGAATTACTATTTTAACTTGTTTAGCGATATAATCTATATGCTCAACTGTTCCTTCTATTCCATCTAAAGTTTTTACATAATCTCCAACTTCATAGTTAGATCTTTCTTGGAAGTCTTCATTACTCATCTTACTGAATATATCTTCAACTTCTTTTTCATCCATTGGCAATGGATCAGAACCAACACCAACAAAACCTGTAACACCATTAGTATTACGTATTATATACCATGCTCTACTGTCTACTCTATAGCTTACTGAGTCTTCTGTAACATCTCTAAATGCTAACATTTCAACTAGTACATAGCTAGGGAATATTTTTCTAAACACTGGTACCATTTTACCTTTTTTCTCTTCAAATACTTTCTCTTCAGGTACTAATATCCTAAAAACTTTATCAGTTAAATCCTCTGACATAATTCTTTTTTCTAAATCAGTTTTTACTTTTTTTTCGTATCCTGAATAAGTATGAATTATATACCATTTTTTAACATATTCTTTATTTTCTATTATCATTAATCTTCAGCTCCCTAATTAAATACCGATTTTACAATACTTGAAAATCTATACATAAATGTTGTAAAGCCAAAATCAAATATTAATATCATCAAAGAAACAAATAAAGTTATTAATAATACTACTATAGTAACTTGAAACACTTCAGCCTTATTTGGCCATTGTACTTGCTTATACTCAGCTATTATTTGATTAAATAAATTCATTTTCTCTTTTTTCATATATTAACTCCACATTCTTAAAATGGCAGGCCAGATAGGACTCGAACCTACAACATTCGGTTTTGGAGACCGACGCTCTACCATTGAACTACTGGCCTATTTTAAATGATTATTTTACTTCTCTATATAGAGAATATCTTTTCAACACTGGGTTGTATTTTCTTAACTCAATTCTTTCAGGATGAGTTTTTTTGTTCTTAGTTGTAACATAATGTCTTAACTTTGTTTCAGTGCATTCTAAAATAACTTGTACTCTCATTTTCATTCCTCCCAATATAAAAATTTGTATTGGTAATACAGATACTGATTTTATATCAGCTTTCTAATTCTATCATAATACATTATATTTGTCAATTTTTTTTATAACTTTTTATCTTCTGAAAAAATCTTGTAATGACTTAGGTAAATATACTTTATATTTTTCAAAATCTCTTCTTATCTTTGTAGCTGAAACATTGTATTCAAATCTTTCAGGATCTGTTAAATGAACGTCTAATTCTTTTGAAAATACTTCATTATCTACAAAATATTTTTCATAATTTATTTTATCCTCTAACTCATTTGTAAAAACTGTATTAATTTTAATATTATTCTCTTTAAGTAGTTTAACAACCCTATCTGTCCACTCTTTCCAACCATTAGGATAATATTCTATTCCCTCTTCTCTTAATATATGAACCTCAACATTAGGTAGCATTTCTACTTCTTTTTTTAAATAATAGAATCTATCATTTTCAGTCAAAATCTTTGGTAAACTTGAATTAATCAACAAATTAAAATCTCTGTCTTTTTCAACACATAACAATACATGTAATTTTTCTACTTCATTTGAAGCATATTTAATAAAATTAACATGTCCCATATGCATTGGAATAAATTTACCAAAAATAATTCCTACTTTTTCCTTTTTATCTATTTTTTTATTCATCATAAGTATTGCATTATCAAAATCAACATATGGTATATTCATACAATTTAACATAGATAATAGACCTTTAGAGTTATAATAACCTATTTTTAATATGTCTCCTAGAATTTCTCTTTTTAACTTAGATAATCTATCTCCTATCAACCCATTTTCAAGTAATTTATTTATATCATATACATATTTTTCATTATTATCATCAATTACTAATTTAGTCGATAAATACTCATTAAATATATTATATATTTTCTCATCATCAATATTTTCAACTCCTATATCCCCATTTTTTGTAGCTTCTTCCCTGGAAACATATATGTTAACAACTTTACCTTCAATATTTTTATTTATTTTTTCTCTAATTTTTTTTCCAGTGAAGTCAGGATCAGTAAAAAGTAAAATACCTTTTCTCTTTGACAATTCATTAATATATGATATTTTTTCTCTACTAAGTCCTGTACTTCCATTTAATTGCACTATTGTTGCATCTATTACTTGAGATAATCTAGTTACATCATCTCTTCCTTCAACAACAACGATTTCATCAATTTTTAATTTTTTCATACTTAATCAACTAAATTATATTCTCTTAAAATTTGTAATAAATAATCCCATGTTAGAGCTACACTTTCTATCTCCATTTTTTCATCAGGAGTATGAGCACCAAATATATTAGGTCCAAATGAAATTACATCTAAATCTTTTATTTTTTCCGTAAATAAACCACATTCAAGACCTGCATGTATTGCTTTAATTTCAATGTCTTTTCCATATTTATTTTTAAATACTTTAGTAGCTAATTCTCTTAAAGTTGAATCTTCTTTATATTCCCACGGGTAGAAAGAAGGAACTTTTTCACCATAAGTTTCATATTTTTTACCTAAATCGATTAAAAATTCTTGTAATTCATCTAATTCTTTTATATCCGAACTTCTTAATAATGAATTTACTCTAAAAATTGTCTTATCTCCTATTGTTTCTGTTTTTAATACTCCACAATTTAATGAAGTTTGAACTAAACCTTCTATATTTTTACTCATAGTTCTTACACCATGAGGAAATTCATTGTATAATGCTACAAGTTTTTTAGTTTCTCTTTCAGATATTTTTCTTAGTGTTTTATCTGTTATATAATTTAATTCGTATCTTAAATTGCTTTCCTCTTCCTTATATTCCTCAACTTTAACATCAATAAATTTATCCATTAATTCAGAAATTTCTTCTTTTGAAGCCTTCGTTGAAATATATGCAACTGCTTCTCTAGGTATAGCATTATCTTTATTACCACCATCAAACATTATTAATTCATAGTTTAATTTCAATTCAAGATGTTTTAAAGCTTCCATTAATATTTTAATTGAATTACCCAATTTTAAATGTATTTCTGCTCCAGAATGTCCACCTTTTAATCCTAAAATTTCTAATGCATATATATTATCATCTGATTCTAACTTGAAATTATCAACTTCAGTTGTTAGTTTAATACTTGCTCCTCCAGCACTACTTACATAAATAGCACCTACTTCTTCTGTATCAAGATTAATCATTTTTTTAGCTTTTAATCTAGTTATATCAACATTTTCAGCTCCACTCATATTAACTTCTTCATCTGAAGTTAAAAGTATTTCTAAAGCTGGATGTTCTATATCTTTAGAATCTAATAATGCAAGTGCCATAGCTACAGCTATTCCATTGTCTGCACCAAGGGTAGTTCCATCTGCTTTTAAAAATCCATCTTCTATTTTTAATTTAATACCCTGTGTTTCAAAATCAAAATTAACATCTTTATTTTTTTCCCAAACCATATCTATATGACCCTGTATAATTAAAGGAAGATATTTTTCATATCCTGATGTTGCATTTTTCTTTATTATTATATTATGATATTTATCTTGATGTACTTCAAGATTTCTTTCTTTAGCAAAATTAACTAACCAATCACTAATTTGTTTTTCTTTACCTGAACCTCTTGGTATTTCAGAAATTTTTTCAAAAAATTCAAATACTAATTCTGGATATAGTCCCTTTGTAATCTTATTTTCCATAATAAAAACTCCCTTGCACAATATATTTTATATAAAAATTATACCACAGTTTATATTGTTTTACAAACTAAAAAAGCCTATTTTACTAGACTTTTTAACTATATTGTTTTCTCACTTATTTTTAAAGTAACATTATCTTTATTCTTGTTAGCAATAGAACCTACAAGGTTTCTTAAACTAGTAATTATCTTACCATTTTTACCTATAATTTTACCTATTTCATTCTTATTTGCAAATATATCTATATAATAATTTTTTTCTTTAACCTGAATAGTAATATCATACTTTCCCCTTGAACCTGTTAAGTTCTCTAACCAAAAATTAACTAACTCTAGGTAATAATCTTGCATTATAATTCTCCTTTCCATATTCTTTCTTCAAGTATTGTCATCTCTACATCATTTTTTCTAAATTTATCAATTAATAAATTAACATCATTTATAAAATAAGTATTAGTTAATAGTTTTATTAATCCCTCTTTCCTATCAAGAGTTCTTATTATAGCTAAACCTTCATAAGCTTCTACAACTTTATTTATAAAATCAATATTGTACTTATCTGTACTAATAATATACTCGTAACTTTGCATATTTATTCCTTTTCTATAATATTAATTAAAATTATAAAATCTTCTATTGATAGTTCCTCAGCTCTACTATTTTTACTTTTACCCATAATTTCCAATGCTTTTTCTGTAATATTTTTTGATATACCAACAGCTTTTAAATTATTAGAAATACTTTTTCTTTTAGACACAAAACTAGCCTTAACATACTTTAAATATTTTTCAAAAGAAATTAATTTAGAATATTTCTCTTCTTTATCAATATTTATTCTAATAAAAGCTGAATCAACCTTAGGAACTGGATCAAAAAATCCTTTTTCTACAGTAAATAAATACTCTACTTTAGAATGAAAGCCTACAACATGAGTAAATACTCCCCTATTACTTGTGTTTTTTTCAAAATTAAGTCTTTCACCAACTTCTTTTTGAACCATTAGATATATATCTTTAATATTATTTTTAAATTCTAAAAGCCTATTTACTATTGGAGCAGTAATATAATATGGAATATTAGCTATAACCCTATATTCTTTACCTTCTTCCATAATATTTTCAAGATTATATAAAAGAAAATCAACATGTATTAATTCAAAATTTTCATAACTTCCAAACTTTTTATTTAAAATCGGTATTAGATCATTATCTATTTCAAAAGACTTTAATTTAGCACCACTTTCTAGTATCATTGATGTTAGAAAACCTATACCTGGACCAATTTCAATAATATTATCATTAACATTAATATTAGTTACTTCTTTTATTTTTTCTAACAATATTTTATCATCTAAAAAATTTTGTCCAAATTTTTTCTTATGCTTATGTTCTTCACTATTTCTTTTCTTTTTCATATTTTTCTAAATCCATTACTCCAATATACGGAATATTTCTATATTCTTGTATAAAATCTAACCCATAACCTAAAACAAATTCATTAGGTATTTCAAATCCTGTATATTGTATATCAATATCTACTTCTCTTTTTGTTACCTTATCAAGTAAAGTACATAAAATTACATTTTTAGGTCCTCTTTTTCCGATAAGTTGTAAAACTTTCTTTAAAGTTAATCCTGAATCTATAATATCTTCAACTATTAACACATTTTTACCTCTTACTGAATAATCTAAATCTTTAATAATTTTAACATCTTTAGTAGTTTCAAAATTATCTCCATAGCTAGAAACTTCCATAAAATCTATCTTTAAAGGTAATTTTATTTTTCTAATTAAATCTGCCATAAATAGTATTGAACCTTTTAATATACCAACAACAATAAACTCTGCATCATCATCTTTATAATCATTAGTAATTTGTTCACCTAATTCTTCTATTCTTGCTTTTAATTGTTCTTCTGTAATGATCTTTTTTACTATTCCTGCTTCCCAGTCTTTCACTATTTTTACCTCTCTTTAGCTATTTCTCTTATTCTAACATATCAAACCTAATAAAATCAAGTATTAAAAAAATGCCCTAAGGCATTTTTATTTATCTAAATCTTCTGGACCAAAAGAATAAGGTATCATTTCTTCAACTGTCCATAAAATATATTTACTTGATCTTAATGAGGCAAGTACAATTAATGTATCTTTTTTAGAAAACTCTCTAATAACCTGTCTACACATTCCACAAGGACTAATTGGTTTTTCTACATCTCCAGTAATTACTATTAAATCAATTTTTTTCATTCCTTTAGTAACTGCTGAAGCTATAGCATTTCTTTCTGCACATACAGTCAATCCATAAGATGCATTTTCAACATTTACACCTTCATGTAAATTTCCATCGCTATCTATCATAATAGATGCCACCTTATATTTAGAATAAGGGCTGTAAGATTTATCCAATAAATTATTAGCTTTTTCAATATATCCTCTAATTTCTTGTTCAGTATACCTGTTCATTATCACTCCTTAAAATGTAATTGCAGAATCTAAAGCTAAAGTAATCATATCATTAAAAGTTTTATGTCTTTCTTCAGCTGTAGTTTTTTCTCCTGTAATTAATGAATCGCTTATAGTTAATAAAGTTAAAGCATTTACATTAAATTTAGCCGCTATAGTATATAATTGAGCTGTTTCCATTTCAACACATAAAACACCAAATTCAGCCCATTTTCTCCATTCATCTACATCATCATAATAGAAAGTATCACTAGTTAAAACATTTCCAGCTTTTAAATTCATATCTTTTGTTTTAGCTACTTCATATACTTTAAATAATAAATTAGCACTTACAGTAGGTGCATAATCTGCTCCTTTAAATCTTAATTTATTAATTGCTGAATCTGTAGAAGCTGCTAAAGCTACAATTACATCTCTAATTTTTACATCTTCATTAGTTGATCCAGCTGTTCCGATTCTTATTAAATTTTTTACTCCAAATTCATTTATTAATTCATGTACATATATTCCTATTGAAGGCACTCCCATACCAGTTCCTTGTACAGATATTCTCTTTCCCTTATATATCCCAGTAAATCCAAGCATTCCTCTTACATCATTATATTTAACTACATCTTCTAAAAATGTTTCAGCTATATATTTTGCTCTTAATGGATCTCCAGGTAATAATATAGTTTCTGCTATATCTCCTTTTTTAGCTTCTATGTGTGCTGTTGACATGGTACCATCACTCCTCATGTTAATATTTTGTTGGATCTACTTTAGCTCCTGTTAAAATTTCAATTCCTGAACTTGTACCTAAACGTGTAGCTCCTATTTCAATATATTTTTCAGCAGTTTCTAAGCTCTTAACTCCTCCACTTGCTTTAACTTCGGCTCTGTCACCTACAACTTTTTTCATTAAAATTACATCCTCGAATGTAGCACCTCCTGTCCCAAATCCAGTTGATGTTTTAACAAAATCTGCCTTAGCGTTTAATGATAATTCACAAGCTAACATTTTTTGTTCATCATTTAGATAACAAGTTTCAATTATTACTTTTAATACATTATCTCCTATAGCTTCTTTAATAGAATGAATTTCATCTTCTACGTATTTAGCATCTCCTTCTAGTAATTTACCAATATTAATTACCATATCTATTTCACTTGCTCCATTTGAAATAGCTTCTTTAGCTTCAAAAACTTTAGCGGCTTTAGTCATTGCTCCTAATGGGAATCCAACTACTGCTGCAATTTTAACTTCGCTACCTTCTAATAATTCTTTTGCTTCTTTAACATAGCACCCATTTACACAAACAGAATAAAATCCATATTCTTTCGCTTCCTCACAAAGTTTTTTAATTTCGCATGATTTAGTTGTAGCTTTTAATACTGTATGATCAATATATTTTGCAACATTTAACATAATTATTCCTCCTATTTTTATTCTATAATATCTAATATTGGTGTTATTTCTTCTAATTTTTCATTTCCAATAACATATGATTCAAGTATCATCTCTTTTGAAACATTTACTTTACTTTCATCGTTATAATAAATTTTGGCAATTACTTCCCCTTCTTCTACTTTATCTCCTACTTTTTTAAGTATACTAATTCCAACAGCATGATCTATAATAGATTCTTTAGTTTCTCTTCCTGCACCTATAACCATAGCTGCCTTACCTATTTCTTCTGTCTTTATTTTAGTTACTATTCCAGAAGATATTGATTTAACTTCTAAACAATTTTTAGCCGTAGGAAGTAATTTATAATCATTTATTATTTCTGGATTTCCTCCACTTTCTTTAATAAATTTAGCGAATAATTCTAATGGCTTACCAGTTTTAATGATATTATCAATAATTTCTTTTCCTTCTGATATATCTTTAATATCTCCTTTAGCTTTTAACGCAAGAGAAACTATTGTATATACTACTTCTTTTAAATCAGAAGAGACATTTCCTTTTAAAGCTTCTATTCCTTCAATTATTTCTAATGCATTACCAATGTTATGTCCCAGAGGTTCATCCATATTAGATAAAACTACCTTAACTTGTCTATCAGTACCTTTACCTATTGCAACCATCCTTTTTGCAAGTTCTCTTGCAATTTCGATTGTTTTCATAAATGCACCGTCACCAACTTTAACATCTAATATAATTACATCATTTTGTATAGCTAATTTCTTACTCATTATACTACTTGCAATTAACGGTATTGAAGGTACAGTAGCGGTAACATCTCTTAATGCATATATTTTTTTATCAAGTGGAACTATTTTATCACTAGATCCCATTAAACCTATTCCAGTTTTCATAGCAATTTCAGATAATTCTTCTTTAGTATTTGAAAAATTAAAACCTTCTATAGATTCAAATTTATCTATAGTTCCTCCAGTATGTCCTAATCCTTTTCCTGATAATTTAGCTGTAGCCATACCTAATGATGCAAGTATTGGTGCAAGTACAACAGTTACTTTATCCCCTACTCCACCTGTACTATGTTTATCAACTAAAAATTTATCAATTTTTGGAAATTTAATAACATCTCCAGAATCTCTCATAGCCATTGTAAAATCAACTAATTCTCTATCTGACATTCCTTGAAAATATGTTGCCATTAAAAATGATGCAATCTGATATTCAGGAACTTTTTCTTGCATGTATTCATTTAATATGAATTTTATTTCGTCAGTACTTAATTCAAAACCATCTCTTTTATTTTGAATAATATCAACAATTCTCATAACATTTCCTTTCATAAATTAAAATTATACGCTTAATTTACATGTATATCAATTTTGGGACAAAAAAACAGGAAAAAATTCCTGTTTTTTTCTCTTAGGTTGAATTTATTGCAACTAAGTATATTAATAATATTTATTTTATTATTTCTACATAATTTTACCTTTATTTTATTAATTTGTCAATATGCATTATTTGAAAAAAAATCAGGACTCAAGTCCTGATTTTATCTATCCTTATTTTAAAGGACCATTTTCAGCAACTTTAATTTTACCTTCTTTAATTTCATTATTTAAAGCTACTAATCTATCTATTATTTCTTGTCCAATTACATCTTTAGTGAATTCTAATTCAGTAATTCCAACTCCATCTTCAGCTATACCAAAGTATTGAACACCTGGTTTGAAGTTTCCTTCAAGAACAGCTTTAATAGTTTTGAATACTGCTACATCAACGTTTTTAACCATTGAAGTTAAAATTATTCCAGGAGCCTCAGCATCTTGATTAGAGTCAACTCCTATAGCGTATACACCTTTTTCTTGTGCTGCTTTAAATACTCCTGCTCCAGTAGCTCCTGCTGCATGCATAACTATATCAGTGTTTTGAGCTATTAAGCTTTCTGCTAATTGTTTTCCAGCAACTGGATCATTGAAAGGATTAGATCCATTTACATAAGCTGATAATATTGTTATACTTGGATTAACGTGTCTTGCTCCTTGAATGAATCCTGTAGCAAATCTATGAATAACTGGAGCTTCTACTGCTCCTACAAATCCTAAAACATTAGTTTTTGTCATCATAGCTGCTAAAGCACCTGTTAAGAATGCTCCTTCTTGTTCTCTAAACATTAATGAAGCAACGTTGTCTTTCCCTTCAATAACATCATCTATTAAAGCAAATTTTTGATCAGGATATTCAGCAGCAACTGCTTCTACTGATTCTTTCATAGTGTATCCTACACCAATTATTAATTCATATTCTCCTGTTTGAGCATATTCAGTTAATTGGTTTTTAGCTTCTACTGACGGATCTTTAGGTTCGTATTCTGAAAATTCTATACCTAACTCTGCCTTAGCTTTTTGCATTCCTCTAAATGATGAATCATTAAATGATTTGTCTCCTTTTCCACCTGTTGAATAAACAATAGCTATTTTTTTAACTGGTTGATCTGCAGAAGATTTTTCAGTTTTTGCTCCACATGATAGAACAAAAATGAAAGTTAATAAAACTGTAAAAATTCCAAATAATCTTTTCATTTAAAATTCCTCCTAAATATTTGTTATATCTGATTATACCCTTTTTTTATTTAAAAAGCAATACTAACATTTTAAAATTTTCAAAAGAAAATCTTTGTAATATTTCCTATTTTTCGTAAGGTTTTCCACTTGCTTTAGGTGCTCTTGATTTACGTCCAAACATTACTAAAGCTATTAAAGTTAAAAGATATGGTATCATAGCTAAAAACTCTTGTGGTACACTTCCACCACTTGCTTTTGTAAAGTCTGAAACAGCTTGCCCGAATGCAAATAATATACTGGCAAGTATTGCACCTAATGGATTCCATCTACCAAATATCATTGCAGCTAATGCCATAAATCCACGACCAGCTGACATATTATTTGTAAAGTTTGAAAGTATTACTGTAGTCATATATGCTCCCCCTAATCCTGCATATACACCCGAAAGTAAAACTCCTATATATCTATATTTATATACGTTAATACCAACTGTATCAGCTGCTAATGGGTGTTCCCCAACCGCTCTTAATCTTAATCCAAATATAGTTTTATATACTAAAAAATATGAAGATATCGCTAATATATAAATTAAACAAATTACTAAAAAGTTATTAGGATGAGTAGACGCTGCTGGAGTAGATCCAGAAGCTTTAAAGATTACTTTAACCAAATATGAAGTTACAGCAACTGCAAATAAGTTAATAGCAACCCCACTTATAATTTGCTCACCTTTTAAATGTATACTTATAACAGCATGAATTAATGACATTAAAGCTCCAACTGTCATACCACATATTATCCCTAAATATGGATTTCCTGTGAAATAATTTACTACTGCTGCAGTAAATGCACCTGTTAACATCATACCTTCAAGTCCAATATTTGTAACTCCAGATAACTCTGATAGACAAGCTCCAACTGCAGTAATTAAAACTGGAGGAGCAACCTTAATTGTTTGTATTAATATTATTTTTAGTGCTTCCATTTATTTCCCCTTTCTCCTATTTAAAAGATACTTAAATAAGTTCTCAGCAGCAACTAATATAATTATCAATGCTTGAATAATAAATACTATTTCTTTATCTATATTAAATTGTCTTTGTAAAGTTTGTCCACCAATTTCAAGTGAAGCATAAAATATAGCTGCAAAGAATATTCCTATAGGATTATTTTTACCTAATAATGCTATAGCAAGACCAGTAAATCCATAATCACCCATAATAAAATCTGTATATCTATATTCAGCAGCACCACCTAAAACTCTTTCAGCTCCACCAAGTCCTGCAACAGCTCCTGCAAGACCCATAGCTATAAATGCTACTAATTTAGGATTAATACCTGCATTTTCAGAAGAAGTTGGATTAAATCCTACTGCTTTAATCTCATATCCTAATCTTGTTTTTTCAAAGAAGAAATATGAAACTATAATTAATACTAATATTATAACAAATCCAAGATTTAAATTTTGCTTAGTTTGCTCATAGAAGAACAATGGTAATCTTGATGCTTCAAATACTTTTTCAGTAATATTATTATTTGTAGTTGGATCTTTTAAAGGTCCATTTGATGGATTTATTAAATATCTTTGTAAATTAATCATAACATAGTTTAACATTATAGTACTAATTACTTCATGTATGTTATATCTTGATTTTAAAAATCCAGCAAGAGATGCCCATAAAAACCCAAATAATGCAGCAAAGAATAAACATATTAATATATTTAAAATACCAAAACTATCTAAATATTTAGTAATAAATGTCCCTGAAATTACTGCTCCTAATCCTCCAGCTACTAACTGACCTTGTACTCCTATGTTAAATAATCCTGCTTTAAAAGCTATCATTACAGCTATAGCTGAAAACATTAGTGGTGTAGCAAAAACTAATGTTTTAGCAAGACCATTAAATGGAAACTTAGGAGATGATTGATAAAGAGAACTTTTAAACATTGCAGCATAAGCTTCAATAGGATTAACTCCTCTTGACATCATTATTAAAGCTCCAGCAAATAACGCTATCATTACAGCTAATAATGATGGTAAAATATTGTAAAACGTTTTTTTGAATTTACTCATCTAATTTACCTCCTGCCATTAATATTCCTAATTTTTCCATAGTTGCATCTTTTCTATCTAACAACCCAACTATTTTACCAGAATACATAACAGCTATCCTATCACTTAATGTCATAACTTCTGTAAGTTCAGCCGATACAACAAGTATAGCTTTACCCTTAGTTCTTTCATGTAATATAGTATTGTGTATCATTTCTATAGCACCTATGTCTACTCCTCTTGTAGGTTGAGATGCTATAATAAATTTATTTTCTTTTTCTAATTCTCTAGCTATAACAACTTTTTGCTGATTTCCACCAGATAATCCACCATATATTACAGTTCCATCAACTGGTCTTATATCATATTTTTCTATCATTTGCTTAGTATTTTTAAGAACTTTATTAAAGTTTATTATACCTTTATTTACGTATTTATCCATATCTCCTAAGATTAAATTTTCATTTACTGTAAACTCATCTATAGTAGCTCTTTTATGTCTATCTTCAGGTACATGTGAAAGTCCAGATAACCTAATACTTCTAGGACTACTATTAAGTAATTCTACCCCATCAATAGTATATGAACCTTCTTGTGCTTTTCTAAGTCCAGCTAATACTTCTATAAGCTCAGTTTGACCATTACCTTCAACTCCTGCTATACCAAGTACTTCACCTTCTCTGATTTCAAAAGATATACCTTTTACCTTTTTTGAACCTAGATCATTTAAAGCAACAATATTTTCTACTTTAACTAAAGGTTCACCAATTTTAACTTCCTCTTTTTTAATATCAAATAAAACTTCTCTTCCTACCATCATATTTGCTATTACTTTTTTTGTCGCATCACTAGTTTTTAAATTTCCCACATCTTTTCCACGACGTATAACTGTAATATTATCTGATAAATCTAATACTTCTTGTAATTTATGCGTAATAAATATTATTGTTTTTCCTTCTTTAATTAAGTTACGCATAATTCCATATAATTCTATAACTTCTTGTGGAGTTAAAACAGCACTAGGTTCATCAAAAATTAATAATTCTGCACCTTTAAATAAAATTTTTAAAATTTCTATTCTTTGTTGTATCCCAACAGATAAATCTCCTACTTTTGCATCTGGATCTATATTTAAACCATATTTTTCAGAAACTTCTATAACTTTTTTTCTTGCTGTTTCTAAATCAAAAAATACCTTGTTTTTTGCTGGCTCAAATCCTAAAACCATATTTTCAGCAACAGTTAATGTTTCAACTAACATAAAATGCTGATAAACCATTCCTATTCCAAGTCTTGCAGCTTCAGTTGGTGTATCTATAGTAACTTCGTTTCCCTTATAAAAAATTTTACCTGATGTTGGATCATATAATCCATTTAAAATTTTCATTAATGTTGATTTTCCAGCTCCATTTTCACCGACGATAGCATGAATTTCTCCAGTTTGTATCTTAAGTGTAATATCATCATTTGCTATGATTTTACCACCGAAGAACTCTTTCCTTATATTATGCATTTCCAAAATATAATTACTCATTGCTTCCTCCTATTTGTTTTTTACATACCGTTATATTATACAACATAAAATATCAAAATGCAAAAACTTCTAAATTTTTTTTATCTCCTGCACCACATTTAGTGGAAGTATATCTAAAAGTTCTTTTTCACTTGCTTCTAAAATATTTTTAACACTTCCAAATTTTAATATTAATTCCTTCTTTCTCTTTGGACCTATTCCCCTTATTTCATCTAAAATTGATTTTATATTTCTTTTTGATCTTAACTTTCTATGGTAAGTTATCCCAAATCTATGAACTTCATCTCTAGTTCTAATTAATATTTTTAAAGCCTCATCATTTTTATCAAATCTGTAAGGTTCGCTCTCTTCTGCTTTAAAAATCAACTCTTCTTTTTTCGCAATGCTAATTATATCTACAAAATCAAATTTTTCTAATTCTTTTAATACTTCTACTGCAACTCCTAATTGCCCTTTACCCCCATCAATTAAAATTACATCAGGTAACTCATCAATTTCAAGTTTTGAATATCTTCTTGTAAGAGTTTCCCTCATCATCATAAAATCATCAGGAGTGTCTTTTACAGTAATCCTAAAATGTCTGTATCTCTTATTATCTGCCTTACCATTAACTGTAACACTCATAGCCGAAACAGCATCTTTACCTTGTATATTAGATATATCAAAACATTCTATAACTTTAGGTAATTTTTTAAGATTTAAAACATTCTTTAAATCAATTAAACCTTTAGATATAGCTCTTTCCGTTCTCATATATTCATCAAGATAATAATTTAAATTCTTTTTACCTAATTCAAGTAAACTTAATCTTCTACTTTTTATTATTGGGGCATGTATTTTAACAACTTTATTTTTTTCAGAAGAAAAATATTTTTCAAACATTTCAATTTTACTTTTATATTTATTTTCTATGATAATGTTTTTAGGCATTTTCTTATTATCATAATATGATAAAAATAATCCTTCAAATATATCCTGCTCTTCATATTTATTATCAACCCTAATATTATTTTTACCAATAATTTTACCATCTCTAATATTTAATATACAAATAAATATATTATTACCAATATTAGTTAATACAAATACATCTTCATCAACTTCTTGACTATGTTCTATTAATTGCGTCTTTATTAAAGCATTTAATTTTTCTATTCTATTTCTAATAACTAAAGCCTTTTCATATTCTAGATTATCAGAACATTCTATCATTTGATTATGTAATTTATCTATAATACTCGTATCCTTATTTTTAAGAAAATTTATCATAGCTTTTGAATTTTCAATATATTTGTTTTCATCTTCAAAATTTTCAAAATATAGGTTTCTATTTAAATTATTGTATCTTAAATTATTTCCTATAATTTTTTTATTATACATATCTATATTAAAATATTGCATATCAAATGCATAAAGCAATAACTTTATCATTTCTTTCATATTAAATGGATATGGACCAAAATAATAAGCTTCCGTACTTTCTTCTAAATGTTTTCTACTTCTAACTACACTTATTTGAGGAATTTTTTCATTTGTTATTTTTAGATATGGATAAGTCTTATTATCTTTTAATAAAATATTATACTTAGGCAAGTATTTTTTTATCAAATTATTTTCTAAAATTAAAGCTTCTAACTCACTATTACATAAAAAAAATTCTATATCATTAATATGTTTCACAAGTTCAAAAGTTTTCATAGATGATTTAGGATTTTTAAAATATGAACTAACTCTATTTTTAAGATTTTTAGCCTTTCCTACATATATTACCTTATCTTTAATATCTTTCATAATATATACACCAGGATTTGTTGGAATGTTTTTTATATCAAACATTATTTTATCTCCCTATGCAATTTATATACCTCATAGGTATTTTTTAATTTATCATATAATTTATTAACTAAAGTAACAGATCTATGCTTACCACCTGTACAACCAATGGCAATATGTATACTATTTTTTGTATTTTTAAAATATATGGGTAATACAAATTCAAAAAAATCATATATTTTTTGAAATAATTCTAAACTTTCATCAAAAGACATGACATAATCTGCTACTTCTTTATCATTACCTGTCTTATACTTTAATTTTTCTAAATAGTATGGATTATCTAAAAATCTAACATCAAAAACATAATTAGCATCTTGGGGAATACCATATTTATATCCAAAAGAAGAAATTAATATCTTTTTCTTTAATAAATAAGTATTTTCTAGTACCTCGCATAACATCTTTGGTGTTAATCCTGTAGTATCTATTTTATTAATATTATAGGTTTTTAATATTGATAAAAATTCTTTTTCAGCATTTATAGAATTTTTTAAATCAGAATTTTTTAAAAATTGATGAGTCTTTCTAAATAACTCATATCTCTTAACAAGTTCTTCACTACTAGCTTCTAAGAATATTACACTAAATTTATTTGACTTAATTACAGTTTTTAATACTTCAAGTTCTTCATTAGATTTAACATATATTCCTACAGCACTTTTTGTATCCTCTTTTATTTCTAATAAATAGTTAATTGGGTAATTTAAACTAACATTATATCCATTATCTTCTAAAAATTTCAATGCAGTTGTTTTACCTGAACCACTAAGCCCAAGTATTAAAATATTTTTATACATAAATACTCCCTTAATATAGTCCAAAACTAATATATCTAAGAATTTTTTCAAACCAATTTAATTTTCTATTTTCATTTTTAGCAAATATAGGTTTAGTTGCAATAATTTTTCCATCAACTTTTACATATAAAGTGGCAATTTCATCATCGATATTTATTTTATCATTTATATCATTTAATTTTATGTCATATACAAAATTTTGCCCTAAATTAATAAGATTTACATCTTCTTTTATATATCCTTCCAATATTTTATTTTTATAATCTTTTACATCAAATAAATAATACGCTGTATTTTTATCAACTATTTTTTCTAATCTTTCACTTAATTTTGAAAGTATCTCTTTTTGTAAAACATATCTTTGTTTTTCTGTTTCAGAATTAAGTGAAATCGAAATAACTGTTGAATCTCCAATTTTAGACACAACTATTATATTATATCCTGATTCATCATGATAACCTGTTTTTAATCCAACTACTCCATATTCTCCTAATAAACCAATTCTATTATAATATACACGAAGTGGATCTTTACTATTAGGAAAGGTAATACTTTTTTTACTACTATAATCTAAAATATCTGTGTTTTCAATTACATATTTTGTTAATAGATATAAATCTTTAGCTGTTGAAACATCCATTCCAAATCCTTTATTAAGTCTTGGAGGAAGTCCTGCTGGAGATGCAAAATATGTTTTATACATTCCTATTTCTCTTGCTTTTTTATTCATTAAACTAATAAAATTATTTATATCTCCCCTACCTACATATTTTGCTGTTGCATATGAAGCATTGTTAGAAGAAAATACTATCTGTGCTTTTAACAAATCCTCTAAAGAATAACTCTTATCTCCATTCCTTGTAGATATAGAACCTCCTGTTATAAAAGCAGTATATTTATCAAATATTACCTTATCATTTAAGGAAACTCTACCTTTTAATATCTCATCTTTTGCTACTATTACATTCATAACTTTTGTTAAAGAAGCAATGGGAGATATAAGTTCAGAATTAATATCTATAACTTCAGTCCCATCAGTTAAAGCTGTATATACTATAGGTATTCTTTCTTCTTTTTCCATTTCCATACTATAAGCACTTAAAGTAAATGTGCAAATTAATATTAATATCTTTTTCATATCTATACCTTTTCCTTATTTTTTTCATTATACTTGCATAAATGTTTAATTTCACATTCATGACACTTAGGACGTCTGGCAATACATTTATCTCTACCATGTAAAATTAAAAAATGTGAATATTCATACCAATATTTTTTAGGAACTATCTTCATTAGTTCTCTTTCAATGATTTCTACATTATAATTATCAACAGAACCAATTAAATTAGATAATCTTCTAACATGTGTATCTACAACTATTCCTTCTCTTATTCCCCAAAGATCTCCTAAAAGTACATTAGCTGTTTTTCTACCTACACCAGGAAGTTCAATTAATTCTTCCATAGTTCTTGGTAATACACCATTATACTTTTCTAACAACATTTTAGCATTAGCTTTTAAATTTAAAGCTTTATTTTTGTAAAATCCTGTAGATTTAATATATTTTTCTACTTCTTCTAAAGATAGTCTCTCCATGTCTTCTGGTTTTTCTACAACTTTAAAAAATTCTTCTGTAACAATATTTACTCTTTTATCTGTACATTGAGCAGACAAAATTACAGCAATCATTAACTGATATTCATTATTATAGTTTAATGCTATTTTAGGATCTTTAAACTTATCTCTTAATGCTTCAAGAACTTTCTTCACTCTATCTTTTTTAGTCATATATATTCACCTTTAAAAAAAAGCCTTTTATATAAAAAGGCTTTTCTTATTTATTATTTAACTTTTTTCTCTGGATAAATACTTACTCTTTTTTTACCTTTGAATGTTTCAAATTTAACGTAACCTTCAATTAATGCAAATAAAGTATAATCTTTTCCTAATCCCATGTTATTTCCTGGATGGAATTTAGTTCCTCTTTGTCTAACAATTATATTTCCAGCTTTTACAACTTCACCATCATATCTTTTTACTCCTAAATATTTAGGGTTAGAATCTCTTCCATTTTTAGTAGATCCTTGTCCTTTTTTTGAGGCGAATAATTGTAAATTCAACTTTAATATCATTTTTCATACCTCCTAGTTCTAAATTGTACATTTTTTGGATAATCTTTTGCAATGCTTTCAAGAATTAAAGCTAATGATTTAAGTAAACTCTGAGATTTATTCAAATCCTCTTCATCAAGATTTCTTAAATCACAAAAAATATATCCATCTCTCATTTCATAATTCAACTTCTTAACTTTTAACACTTCTATTAATCCATTTAATGTCATAATAGATGTAGTAGAAATTGATGCACAAACTATATCTTCTCCATAGTTATATGCTCCTGTATGCCCTTTAATCAAATAGGATACAATTTTATCTTCTTTTTCAGAAAATTCAATATATGTCATAATTATCCTTTAATATCTTTAACTTCAATTAAAGTATAATGTTGTCTATGACCTTTTTTTCTGTAGTATGTTTTTTTATCATATTTAAAGTTGATAACTTTTTTACCTTTACCATGCTCTTTAACTTCAGCTACTACTTTAGCTCCCTCAACTAATGGTGATCCAACTTCATCTCCTACCATTAATACTTCTTCAAATGAAACTTCAGTTCCAACTTCTACGGCTAATTTTTCAACTTTTAATAATGAACCTACTTCAACTTTGTATTGTTTTCCTCCAGTTTTAATTACTGCAAACATCTGTTCACCTCCGAAATTATAAAATCGCTGCTTTAGGTATTAGCCACCTAATACATGCGTACATAGTATAATATCATATTTAATAATAACTGTCAATTGATAATATTTTCAATTTAAATATAATATAATTGATTTTTTTACATTAATATTGTATCATAGTAT
Organism: Streptobacillus notomytis; assembly: GCA_001612575.1. GTDB lineage: Bacteria > Fusobacteriota > Fusobacteriia > Fusobacteriales > Leptotrichiaceae > Streptobacillus > Streptobacillus notomytis. The sequence goes on along the minus strand of LJRV01000516.1, from coordinate 5,191 downwards.
TTATTTGGAGGTATTTATGAGATATATAATTGAACTTGATATGATACAAACAATAGGTATTGCCGTAATATTTTTAATTTTAGGTATAAAATTAAAAAAAAGAGTAATCCTATTACAAAAATATTGTATCCCCAATCCCGTTATTGGAGGAATAATATTTTCAGGAATATCGTTAATTTTAAGATATTTAAAAATTGTTGAATTTAATTTTGACACTACATTACAAAACTTTTTTATGATAATGTTTTTCACTAGTATTGGATTTAATGCTAGTTTCAAATTACTTACAAAAGGTGGAGTTAAACTTATATACTTCCTATTTGTTGCAGTTTTATTAATATTTTTCCAAAATGGAGTAGCATTAATAGTAGGTAAATTTTTAAACATTAATCCATTAATAGCATTAATGACTGGATCAACTCCTATGACAGGTGGACACGGAACTTCTATTGCAATATCTGAAAGTATAAAAATAGATGAATTAAAAACTATAGCAATTGCTTCTGCTACTTTTGGTACTGTTATTGGTTCATTAATAGGCCCTCCACTTGCTAAAAGATTGATACAAAAGTATAATCTTAAATCTCATGATGAAGTAAATGACATAGTAGAAGAAGATAATGAGATACATGAACTTGATGAAGAGAAATTTGCAAAAGCTTTTTTCATTTTACTTTTATCAATGAGCGTAGGAACAATATTAAATATTTGGTTTAAAAAAATAGGTTTAGAAATACCAGTTTATATAGGCCCTATGTTTGTAGCCTCAATAATTAGAAATTTATTTGATGTACTATATAAAGAAATTCCTTTAAAAGAAATACAAACACTAGAGGGTATATCACTTAGCTTATTCTTATCTGTGGCTCTAATATCACTAAAATTATGGCAATTATTTGATCTAGCTGGACCACTATCTATACTGTTATTAGCTCAAGTTATTACTATATATTTATTTATAAGATATATTACATTTAATATTATGGGTGGAAACTTCGATGCTGCAGTTATTTCAGCAGGACATATGGGGTTTGGTATGGGTGCTACACCTAATGGATTAGCAAATATGAAATCTATAAACGAAGAATTTGGTTATTCAAAACTTGCATTCTTAGTTGTGCCTATAGTAGGAGCATTATTTATAGATTTTTTCAATATTAGTATTATAACATTTTTTATACAATATTTTGGTTAAGAAAACAAAAAGCCTGGAAACAGGCTTTTTTATTCTTCATCAAGCGGAAGTATTTCTGTAAATATTTCATAATCAATAATTTCTCTTGATAAAATTTCCTTATATTTTTCTAATTGTTCAATATATTTAAGATTATTAACAACATTTTTACCTGTTTTAAAATCATAAATATATACTTTTTTCTTTTCTTTATTAATTGATAATAAATCTATAATATACATTTTATCATTATCTTTTTTATCATAAATTTTAAATTCTGAGTAAAGTATTGTATCTTTATTTTCTAATATATGTCTATATTTTTTTATATTCTTATATATCAAATCAAGTACTCTATCAAAGCTTAAATCAGATAATAAATTTCCATATTTCTTTTTAACTATATCTATTGCAACTTCTACATTTCCATCATAAACTTCAAAGAAATAATGCACTGCACTTCCTTCTTTTTGTTTGTTAATTCTTTCAATACTATATTTTTCATTATTAACCTCAACATAATCACTTTGACTAAAATAATTCAAATATTTAGAATAGTCTATAACACTACTTTTCTTAATTTCAACATCAGATATGTATCTATTTCCAAGTTTTTTTTCTTCCCTAATTAAAGGTCCTGGAACCCCATAAAAAATATAGCAATTTTCTTTTGCTCTAGTATATGCAACATAATTAAGATTTAAATAAGCATCTGAATCACTTTTATTAATAGTAATGTACTCATCATATGAATTTTCAAATTGTTTGAAATTATCAATTAAACTATCTTTTTCAAATTCATTTAAACTATTATCATCATTTATCTCTTTAATCATCTTATTTAAAATATTATAATCACACATTCTAAATTTACTTATATTATATTCATCATCATAAAATACATATTTTTTTAAACCTAACTTAACATCATCAAAACTATCATCATAAGTATATACATTCTTATATTCTAAACCCTTAGAAGCATGAATAGTACTTAATATTATTCCTTCTTTTTCAATGATAGATTTTTTAAATACCTTGTTTTTTTCAATATTTTCATAAAAGTCATATATATTTGAAAATTGTTTCATTCTCTCAAAATAAATATTTAAATTTAAAATATCATTAGAATCATCATTTATACTATAGCCAAATCTTTCTAGATATTCCTTACCAAAATCAAAATAATTTGAATTAAATGAATTATGTCTATCAAAATTATCTTGGAAATATTTAATATCTTCATCTATTTTACCTTGAATTACATCATTTATTTCATTTAAACTATATTTTTTTATACCACTTCTTAAAAACTCATATTTATTTATTTCATTTTTAGTAACTAAATATTTAACTAATTTATGGGCAGTCTTTACAGAAGCAACGTCTAATATATTAGATTTAGTAACTAGAGAATATCTAATATTTTCTTCATCAAAATATCTAGCTATTTTTTCTAATTTTTTATTATCTCTTAACAATACAGCTGTATTTGTATAATCCTTATTTTCCTTAATTTTTTCTACTATCTTATTTATTATTAAATCTTCTTCTTTACTATTTTTTTCTACTAAGATTGTTTCAACTTGTCCAGCATTTTTTTCTTCTTTACTCGATTTAACCTCATCATATCTATAATTGGGTATTTTTGTAAATATATCATTTACAAAAGAAATTATATTATTTTCAGATCTGTAACAAGTATTTAAAGTTTTTATAACTGTATCTTCTCCTAAAGTTTTATCTAAGTCTTCAAATAATTTCTTATATCCACCACGCCATTCATATATACTCTGTTTTTCATCTCCAACACAAGTAACAATTTTTGCACCATCCATTATAAGTTTAATAAACTTAAATTGAAGTACACTTGTATCCTGAAATTCATCTACCATTAATGCTTCTATTTTTCCATCCATTAATTCATAAAAATAATCCGTAACTTTTCCATTTTTCACTAATCCTAATTTTTCATCAAACATATATTTAAGTGTATAATAAGTCACATCATTAAAATCAAGTAATTTATTTTCTTTTTTTAATCTAAAATCTTCATCAAATACTATCTTATGATTTCTTAATAATTCATTTGTTTTTTTAGTACTTTCATAGCTATATCTAATCAACTGAAAATCTTGTATTTTTTTACTTAATTCATAATTTTTTTCAAATAAATATTTTACTACATCCTTTTTTTTCGATCTATTATCAAATACATTTTTCATTGTATACATCTTATTTAACAATGGTTTTAAATTTTTATATTCCATTTCCATATTACTTGAATTAATTTTTTCTAAAATATCTAGTATTCTAATAGCATCCGCTTTCATTTTAGCTTCTTCACCATTATATTCTATTTTTAAATCATTAAAGAATAAATTTTTAGCCTTAGTTATAACATCATCTAAAGTATATTTCTCTTCAAGTTTTTGTACACTTAATAATTCATTTTTATTATATAAAAAGTTTGTTTTAATTTCTTTTACTATCCCTTTGATATCTTTATCATTAAACTTAAAATCAAATTCAGGATTTTTTAATAAATTAACCACAAAGTCTGTATACAGAGTTTTTTCTGTTTCTGTATCCTCTGTTAATATATTATAATCATACATTTCCAATATAGGTTCAGAAATACAAGTATTAAACACCTTAGAAGTAAATCCATCTATAGTATCTATTCTAACTCTATTTTTATTAATCAACATATCCTTATATATCTCAATTAATTTTTCTATATCTCCATCTTTAAACTTATATTCAAAATTACTTTCTATATTCTTCATCAATTCTTCATAATTTTTACCTTTAGAAATTATTATTAAAAGAAATTCAAAAATTCTATTCTTTATTTCAGAAGTAGCTTTCTTTGTAAAAGTCATTACTAAAATATTTCTAAAATCTATATCAAGTAAAAGAAAATATATGTATTCTAAAGATAATCTATATGTTTTCCCTGTACCAGCACTAGCTTTTACTACTGTTTTCAATTTTTTCATACTTAATTACCTCCTTAAAATTAGAATATTTATTTTCTTTACCGAATTCAAAAATATCTCCTGTAATAAATCTAGTTAAGATTTCTTTTATTACATCTTTATTTAATTCTGCCTTTTCAACATCTATTGGTTTTAAAGTATCAAATGTTTGAATAAAGCTAATATATCCTACTTTTTCCTTATTTATTAACTCATCCATATATGAATAAATAGTTACTTGATTTGCATAAGTCTTCATTTTTTCTTTTTTAAATTTACCTGTTTTAAAATCAATTATTATATATTTATCATCTGTTTCAATAATTAAATCTGTCTTTCCATTAATATTAATTAATCTACCTTCTACTTCCATATCAAATCCTACAACTTTTTCACTAAAAACATTTACTATCTTTTCATGAACTAAAACTTTTTTTAACTTCCTAAAAAAATTTATTATAGTAGTAGGTAGATCACTTAAGTATGTAATATAGAAATAATTTTTATACTTTTCTAAAATATTACTATCTTTATCCTTAATTACAATGCTTATAGCCTCATTTATATATTGGAGTAACATATCTTCTTTAATACCCATAATATTTTTACCTATTTTATTTATTATTAATTCCATTATCTTATGTGTAATATTTCCAACTTCAACTGCCTTTATATCCTCATTATATATATCACTATCTTTTATTTTACTTGAAAGATAATATTCTATTTCTGAGTCAATAAGAGCAAGCAAATTAGTAACTGATACATTATTAAAATCAGAAACTAAATCCTTCTTATACATCACATCATCATATGTTAGATAAACATCATTATCAACTTTTTTTATATTACTTTTATTTAGTAATTGATTTAGTATATTAGATTTTTCACTCATACTTATTTCTTTTTTTTCAACCTTTATATCATTATTAAATATTAATTCAGTTAAAAATGGCATTTCAGAAATATTTTCATCTTCATTTTTAATATAGCTTATATATACATTATTTGCAGTTACTATATTTCTATATATATT
>LJRV01000515.1 GCA_001612575.1 Streptobacillus notomytis | reverse complement strand
GTATTAAAACAAGCTACATAGCACTTTATATTTTCTCAAGGTAGCCCATGGCGCAAGCTAAAAAATCCGTTGATATCAAAAATATCCGAAATTTCTCGATTATCGCTCATATTGATCATGGTAATTCTACTTTGGCTGACCGTTTTATTCAGATGTGTGGTGGTCTGCAAGATCGTGAGATGCAAGCTCATGTCTTGGACTCAATGGAGCTCGAGCGTGAACGTGGTATTACCATTAAAGCTGCTTCGGTGACGTTGTACTATACTCATCCAAACGGGCAGGAATATCAGCTTAACTTTATTGATACTCCGGGACACG
>LJRV01000514.1 GCA_001612575.1 Streptobacillus notomytis | reverse complement strand
CTTCTAGCAGGTGCAAAACCATACTTCATTAACTGCACCCAAGAAAATAACTATCTGGGTGACTTTGACCATGTACCCAGTGAGGTATGGGAAAAAACAGCACTACTGTTTGTATGTACACCAGGTAATCCAACAGGTGCGGTTCTGTCTAAAGATCAGTTTAAAAAACTGATTGCACTTTCAGACCAGTATGATTTTGTCATTGCATCAGATGAGTGTTATTCAGAACTCTGGTTCGATGAAGCGCCCGTTGGCCTTCTTGAAGTCTGTGCTGAAATCGGACGTAATGACTATAAAAACTGTGTAGTATTTCATTC
>LJRV01000513.1 GCA_001612575.1 Streptobacillus notomytis | reverse complement strand
TATTGTTAATTAATGCTTATTGTGCAACGTCACGTCATCCAGTAATTATTACATTGTTAGCAGATATTGATTCCTGAAACTAAGAAAATTTATTATGCGTTATAAAGTAAAATTTTAACTATGGAAAATTTTCCATGAAGTTATTATTTAGTAAATAATGTTGATTTACATACATTAAATCAAATTTTTTTAATAGCAAGAAAAGAACTAAATTATTTTTATGGATATTTAACAACAATATATGAAATTGCATAATATCAAAAT
>LJRV01000512.1 GCA_001612575.1 Streptobacillus notomytis | reverse complement strand
TGATGTATTCTGGGCTTATTTGATCAGTGAAGAAGACCATGCGCGTGAGCGTGCCGCCGGGGTCGACTTGGACCAGTTAGCTGACTTTTGTGTTCAGACCCTGAATATTGCCCTTGAAAATAAGCCCGAAGATCTAGTGATTGGTCTGCATATCTGTCGTGGTAATTTTTCTTCTACCTGGCACTACCAGGGTGGATATGAATCCATAGAAGACTATATCTTTAAACATCTTAAAAATATAGACCGCTATTTTCTGGAATATGACACAGAGCGCGCAGGTGGTTTTGAACCTTTAGCTAAACTACAAGGCAGTAATGC
>LJRV01000511.1 GCA_001612575.1 Streptobacillus notomytis | reverse complement strand
GTTGATGCTGCCCGAGTTTAATCTGCTCAAGCTGAATGGTGCTATTTATGACGGTTTTGTCGGCATGTTTGAAGTGGCGTTGCTGTCGGTGGTCCTCGGCGGCCTATCGGCTATTATGCAAAAAGAAGGTGGCCTGGAATGGCTGATTCAACGCATCTACAAACTGACTCTCCTGTTTAAAGTCGGTGCGCAACGTGCTGGTGAGTTGTGAATTAGCTTTTTGGTGGTGTTTTCCAACCTGTTTGTGGCCAACAATACTGTGG
>LJRV01000510.1 GCA_001612575.1 Streptobacillus notomytis | reverse complement strand
ACGTACATTCTGCAATTTTTGATCCAAAAAATTTCGATGAAAAAAGTTTTACCGATATTGAGTCTGACGTTTGTATTTTTCCGCCTAATTCATTTGCTCTAGCGCGTACAATTGAATATTTCCGTATTCCACGTAATGTTTTGCCTGTGTGCCTTGGTAAATCAACTTATGCACGTTGCGGTATTATTGTAACTGTCACTCCTTTAGCGCCAGAATGGGAAGGGCCCGTTACTTTAGAATTTTCAAATACCACGAACTTACCAGCGCGTATTTATGCGGGTGAAGGTGTAGCACAAATGCTATTCTTCGAAAGTGATGAAGTATGCGAGACCTCTTATAAAGATCGTGGTGGTAAATACCAAGGCCAAACTGGGGTTACACTTCCTAAGACATAAATTGTTAAAAATAGATGAGCTTTAAAAATGGGTCACTTTAAGTGGCCTATTTTTTATATATACCTTAAAAAGTGACGTTTATCGGAATATTAATAAGGTACGTTTTCTTTTGTAAAAAATGATATAAAATGATCAAGAATTGATTTTTTTCTTTGATGTGGATCACACAAATTAAAAAGAAGCGAAATCGTAAATATCGGTATTTTTCTTATGTATTTAGTTTAA
>LJRV01000509.1 GCA_001612575.1 Streptobacillus notomytis | reverse complement strand
TTCCATTTTCTCCAAACTCCTTTGTATTCTCCCTTGTTTAATAGCTTTATTTTTGTTTCACGTTTATTACCATTCTTTAAGATGCTCTTTAACTCAAACTTTGCCTCATTTGTTAACTTTATCTCATCATTTGCCTTTGTCTCTACCTTTATTTCTCCAAATAGATTTCCTAATTGTTTAAAGTTTCCACTATTTAATACATGTCTTAATTCTGCATTTAATATCTTTACATCTTCACTTAATTTTCCTTTTGTTTTAATATAACTTTCTAATTCATGTTTATCATCTTTAAAGTCTGCTGCATT
>LJRV01000508.1 GCA_001612575.1 Streptobacillus notomytis | reverse complement strand
CTTTAGGTGGGGGAGCAAAGATAGAAAATGGCTCAGTTACAGGACCTAAATATAACCTAAAAGCTGGTGATGAAAATGCTAAAGATTATACTAATGTAGGAGATGCTTTAACAGCATTGGATAATGCTATAAATAAATCATCAAAAGATTTATCAGATATTACAAATAAACAAATATCATTCCAAGGTAATGACGGAGATTCTAAAAAAGTAAGTAAAAAACTAGGAGAAACTTTAAAGATACAAGGTGAGGGAACAGTTTCAGGTGGAACAGCAAAAGACAACATAAAGGTTGAAAAAAATTCATCTAATGATGGACTAGATGTTAAGCTTGCTGAGGATTTAAAAAATCTAAACAGTATAGAAACTAAAGAAGTAGATGGAAAGAAAACAAAAATAATGCCTGATGGTGTAGAGGTTACAAAAAATGGAGATAAGGCTAATTTAACAGCAGATAAGTTAACATTTNNTAATTCACAGGATAAAACAAGCACAACAATTGAAAAATCAGGATTAACTGTAAAAGGTAAGGATGGAAAAGAATCAGTAACAATAAAAGCTGAAGATAATGGTGGAACAATAGCTGTAAAAGGAAAAGATGGAAAAGACTCTATAAAAATAGATGGTGAAAAAGGTTCTATAACAGGACTTAAAGATATAGATCCAGATGAAACAGATGGAAGCATAGCAGTTAATAAAAACTATGTAGACAACAAGATAAAAGAAATAGCTAATGGACCATTTGAATATTCAACAAATAATAATGAAAAAGTTGTAAGAGGACAAGACAATAAGTTATACAAAGAATCAGAACTTAAAAACTTCTATTATGATACAAATGAAAATAAATACAAACCTAAAAACACAACTACTAATGGAAATATGAACCAATTAACTCCAGTAGATAGTAAAGATGTAATAGTAAACCTAATGCCAAAAGGAAATGGCAATGAACCTATATCTATAGGAAATGTAAAGAGCATTCTAGGAGAAGATGCAACACCAGAAAAAATCAAAGAATTCCTAGAAGATAAAGATGATATATTTAAGAACAATAAAAATAACGTAGCGACAGGGACAGACCTAAAGGCACTAGCAAAAGCAGGTCTTAATTTCTCTGGTAATACAGGATCAGGAGAAGAAGTACATAGAAACCTAGGAGAAAAAGTAATCATTAAAGGAGAAGGAACAGATAATAAAGATGACTTTACTAGTGCAAGTGGAAACATACAAGTTAAATCAGATAATAAGAATGGAGAATTAACATTAAAACTATCAGACAAACTAAAAGAGATGACATCATTTGAAACTAAGGATATAGATGATAATGGACCTAAGTCTAAGGTTAAATTAGATAAAGATGGTCTAACTTCAACAAATAAAACAGATGATAATAAATATATTGTGTCTAAATCAGGACCTAATGGTGTTGAGATAGGTAAATATGATAATGATCCATCAAATAGTTCTAATGAACAACCGACAAATAGTTCTAAATATACATTAGATGGAACAACAATAAAAGATGGTAAAGGAGAATCTGATTTAACTTCTACAGAATTAAGCTTAAAGGATAAGGATGGAAATGAAAAAATTAAATTAAGTAATGAAAAAGAACCAACTTTAAGTTTTGCAGGAAATGATGGAAGAATAAAAGGACTTGCAGACCCAGTTGAAGCAAATGATGCAGTTAATAAGAAATATGTTGATAATAAATTAGGAGTAGCCTTAAGTGGGGTAGCAAATGCAGTAGCAATGGCAAACTTACCACAAGTAAGTGCTATAGGTAATCAAAGACATAACATAGCAGGAGCATATGGATACTTTAATGGAGAAAATGCATTTGCATTAGGTTTATCAGGAATGAATGAAAGAGGGAATTTAGTGTATAAAGCAAGTGGATCATTAAATACAAAAGGACATGTAGCATTGGGAGCAGGACTGAGTTATCAATTTGACAACATAGGTTCAAGAAGTAAAGAGATGTTAAAATTACAAAGAAATGGAAACATTAATTTGCTTGATGAGAAAGTGTATGAATTAGATAACGAAGTTAATGCTCTTAAGGAAAGTAATAAAACTCTTGAAGAAAATAATAAAATTTTAGAATCAAGACTTACTGAATTAGAAAAATTAGTAAAAGAATTAATGAAAAAATAGGAATTAAAGAACTATTTCTAATTAAATTAGAGATGGTTCTTTTTTTTATACATTAAATTAATTTGCAAAAAAAATATTTTGTAAAAACTTTTGATATTCAAAACTGACTTTTTATCAATAAATATTAGGGAGGAAGATAAATATACTTTTATACAACTATTGACTAATTTTAGAGATGAAGGTATACTTTTGTGAATGTCTTGTGAAAAAAATAATTTCTAATTAATAAAGGATATTTTAGTAAATATAAAAAGGAGGTGTATTACATAGTTTAATATTTAGCTGTGTAGGGAGAAAATGAAGAAAAAGAATTTAATTACAGTTTTAGCTCTCATTTCTATTTTATCTTATACTAGAGATAATGGAAATAATTTGAAGTCTAATATAAATTTAGGGAGGAATTCAGATTTAAAATTAGAAAAATCAATGGTTGTTGGAATTAATACTCTTACTACTGATAAATCTAGTGTACAAATAGGTAAAGATTCTAAAGCAGAAGAAGATAAAAAGGCTATAGCAATAGGATCTAGTTCCGTATCAAGAGGTACTAATGGAGTAGCTATAGGAAATGAGGCACATGCTGGATCAACTCAAAATCTTAGTAATGATGTTGAAAATACAGTGGCTATAGGAACAAAAGCTAAAGCTACAGCAATTGATGCAATAGCTATAGGAAATGAAGCAAATGCTGGAACAAAATATGGTATAGCCATAGGAACTCAAACTAAAACAGATGGAATAGGTGCAATTTCTTTAGGGTATAAGAGTGAAGCAAATTCAGATTCTATAGGTATAGGTAAAGAAGCAGTAGGTTATGGTAAAAGTGTAGCACTTGGAGAAAACTCGCATTCAAGGGGTCGTAGTGTTGCTATAGGATATAAGGCAGATTCAAATGGAATATATTCATATGGTAATGTAGTTATAGGTAATGAAAGTAGTACATCTGAAAATTTAAGTTTTTCAACAGCAATAGGAAATAAGGCAAAGGTAGAAGAAAACTACTCAACAGCACTTGGTTCAAGTTCTATAGCGAGGAAAAGAAGTGATAGACTTGGCTATGATATGTTTACAAATAAGGTAGTTAGATTAGAAGATCAATTATCAGAAGATAATAAAACTAAATATACAAGTTTAAAAGAAGAAATAAATAGATTAAAAACAGAAAAAGCTGCTCTTAATAAAGACGCCAAGGTTATAATTGATAAAGACTATAACTCAAGAACAGAAGATGAAAAAAACAAGCTATCAGATTTAAATAATAAAATTATAAATAAAAACACAGAAATTAATCAAAAATATACTGAATATTCTAAAATTGTAAATGCATGGGAAGCGACATATGGAGAAGTTTCAATTGGAGATGTAGAAAATGGAATAACAAGACAAATAACAGGACTAGCAGCAGGAAAAGAAGATACAGATGCAGTAAATGTAGCTCAATTAAAATCATTACATAAGAAATTTGAAGAAGAAAATAAAACATATTTCCATGTAAATACAGGAACAAACAAAGATACGGGAGATAAAGATAATAATTTAGGTAAAATAGGAGATGCTGCTGGTGCAACTGGAGATGGATCTATAGCGATAGGAATGAAAGCTAAAGCATCTGGTCTTAATAGCATAGCTATTGGTAAATCATCAGCTTCATCAGGAATTAATTCAATAGCAATGGGTATAGATTCTAAAGCTTTTGGTATTACATCAATGGCTTTAGGAGTAGATGCTAAATCATCAGGTATTACATCAATAGCATTAGGATCAAATGCAAATTCATCAGGTTTTGCTTCTATAGCATTAGGACTTAGTTCAACTTCTTCATCTACTCATACTCTAGCATTAGGACAATTATCTAAGGCTAATGTAGAAAAATCAGTAGCATTAGGAGCAGAAAGTGAAACAACAAGAGCAGTTGCAACAAAAGAAGTTGAAATAAATGGAATAAAATATGGGGAATTTGCAGGTAAAATACCTTTTTCAGTATTATCTATAGGGTATAAGGATAGAGAAAGACAATTACAGTATGTAGCAGCAGGACAAATAAGTAAAGAATCAACAGATGCTATAAATGGTTCACAATTATTTGCAACTAATAATGTTTTATCAGAATTAGCTAATTCATATAAAACTATTTTAGGTGGAAGTTCAAATATAATGCAAAATGGTAAACTTACAATAACTAATATTGGAGATACAGGAAAGAATAACATTAATGATGCTATAAAATCATTAGGAGATAAAATAGAAAATATAGATAAAAGAGTAAATAAAATAGAAAATACTGAAATTAAACTAGGTGGGGATAATAATACAATTACAGACGGACAAAAGATAGGAAAGGATATTACAAATAATAATATAAATACAGGAAATCAAAATCAAGGAAAGAGTAATGAAATTAAATTTGATATAGTAAAAAAAGAAAATAGTGAGTACATAGAAACAAAGGCAAGTGGAAATAAAGTAGAGATAGATTTAACAGATAAAGTAAAAGAAGATATAAAAGCAGGAAAAAATGCAAAAGATACGATAGATAATAAAGGACTAAAATTTAAAGGAGATTCTGGAGAAACAAGTATTCAAAAATTAGGAAGTACTCTATTAATAATGGGAGATGAAAATATAAGGACAGAAGCATTAGGAAATAAGTTAGATATAGGCTTAAATAAGAATCTTAAAGTTGATAGTATAGGAATAACTAATGGAGCAAAATTAGATAGTAATGGACTAGATATGAATAATAAAAGAATAAGTAATGTATTAGACGGAGTAGAAGAAAAAGATGCTGTAAATAAAAAACAATTAGATGAATTAGGCAATAATACATTATCGTTAGTTGGGGATAGTGGAAGTACAGAAAATCAAACATTAAATAAATCTGGTGGAATGAAATTTAATATTAAAGGGTCAGAATATATTACAACAAAAGCAAGTGGAAATGTTGTAAATATAGACTTGTCAGATAAGATTAAAGATAGCATAGCAAAAGGAATAGCAGCAAATAGTGGAGTCGCAAATGCGATAGCAATGTCAAATTTAGCACATATAAGTGGAAGAGGACATAACCTGTCAGGTTCATATGGATACTATAACGGAGAACATGCATTTGCAATAGGATTATCAGGAATGAATAATGTAGGTAATTTAGTATATAGAGCAAGGGGATCATTAAATACTAAAGGACATATAGCTTTAGGTGCAGGACTTGGATATCAATTTAAGAGTGTATCAGAAAGTGATAATGAGGTTAAAGTTCTTAAGGAAAATAATAAAATTTTAGAAACTAGGATTCTTGAATTAGAAAAGTTAGTAAAAGAGTTAATGAAAAAATAGGAAATATATTAAGAACTATTTCTATATTTTTTTAATAGCTTCAAAGTATGATAAATATTTAAATACAAAAGTTAATATATATTTTAAAAGAAAATATATATTGACAAAATATCGTGTGGGGGGGGGTATACTTTTACAGATAAATTGTGAAAAAAATAATTTAAACGGTAGAAAGTGATATGATTAAAAATTTTAAAATAGAAGGTGAATTGAAGAAACGGCTTAAAAGGAAAATAAATATTAGTAAAGGACTTATTATTGCTTTTTTAATAACAGGTGGATTTTTAAGTAATATATCTTATTCAGAGGATTATGAAAAAGATCCAACAGAAAATCAACAAGGAGTAGATGGAACAGATGGATTTACTCGTGGAAATTCAGCCAAAATAGAATATGATCCTAAAGGTGTACCCAAAATATTGGATAATAAAGTACCAGGGAATACATTAGATACTACAAAAAAAAGAGGGACAGGAGTAGCCCTGGGAGCATTCTCTCATGCAGGACAGGGTGGAGTAGCTTTAGGGAGTCATTCATCAAGTAAAGGGGCAGTATTTGTTGTAGGTATAGGGTTTCAAGCAAGGGCAACAAAAGCATCAGCTATAGCAATAGGAGCAGGAAGTTATGCTGAAGGGTATTATTCACAGGCATATGGAAGAAGTGCAACAGCATTAGGAAATGAATCTATAGCACAAGGGGTAACATCATTAGCAAAAGAAAAAGGTTCAATAGCTATAGGAACAAATGCAACATCAAGTGGAGAAAATGCAATAGCGATAGGATCATCGGCAAGAGAAAGAAATGCACTGTATCAAACAGATCCCAAAAAGAGAGTAGATGCATCAGGAAAGAATTCAGTAGCTTTAGGTCATATAGCACAAGCTTCTGGAGAAAATGCATTATCTTTTGGATACAAAGCTGAATCAACAATGATGGGAGCAATAGCTTTAGGAAGTGAATCAAAGACAACTGTAGATAAAGGAGTAATGGGATATGTACCAAGTGCTGATAAAACTCTTTCAGGAAATGCATGGCAATCAACTCATGCAGCATTAGCAATAGGTAATGGAAGTACAGTTACAAGACAAATAACGGGACTAGCAGCAGGAAAAGAAGATACAGATGCAGTAAATGTGGCTCAATTAAAAGCTTTGGCAACAAAACTAGAAGATGATAAAAAAACATATTTTCATGTTAATACAGGCACTCACAATGGTGGAGATAAAAGTAGTAATTTAGGTAAAATTGGAGAGGCAGCTGGAGCAGAAGGAAAATATTCTATAACAGCTGGAATGAATGCTAATGCAAAAGAAGAGGCATCTATTGCAATAGGATATAATTCTAAGAGTTTAAAAAAGCATACAATAGCAGTAGGAATGCATGCTAATTCTGAAGGAGAAGCCTCTATTTCTATAGGATATGGTGCTAAGACTTCAAATGATTATTCAATATCACTTGGTAGATATGCAGAATCAAAAGGAACAGATTCATTATCTATAGGATCTGAAAGTGTTGCAGAAAAAAACTCAGCTATAGCAATAGGAAGAAAAGCTAAGTCAAAAGAGGATAGTTCTATTTCTATTGGTAAAAGTGCTCAAAGTTTTAAAAGTAATTCTATAACATTTGGAACATCTGCTATGACAAATGGAGAAAGTAGTATAGCTGTGGGAACGAATTCTAAATCAGAAGGAGCACATGCAATAGCTATAGGAAAAGAAAGTAGATCAGAAAAATTAGATGCTTTATCAATAGGACATCAAGCTGTTACAACAGCAGAAAGAACGATTGCATTAGGATCATATTCAAAGGCAACAAAAGATTACGGTATAGCTATTGGTTTATGGTCAGAAGCAGCAGCAATGAATGCTATAGCTATAGGTGGAAATGCTATGTCTAAAGCATCTGGTTCTATTGCAATAGGAGTTAGTTCAAAAGTGGAAGAAGATGCAATAAATGGTATTGCTATAGGTAAAAGTTCAAAAAGTTCAAAAGAACATAGTATAGCTATTGGAACAAATACTGAGGCAAAAGATGATGGAGCAATAGCTTTAGGAGATAATGCAAAAGCAGTTAAAAATGCTATTTCTATAGGTAAAGAAAGTAAATCTTCAGATGAAAATTCTATAGCATTTGGATATAATAGTGAAGCAAAAGGAAAACATTCAATATCTATAGGAGCCTATGCAGTATCAGAAAATACTAATGATATATCTTTAGGATTATACGCAAAAGCAAAAGGTGGAAAATCTATAGCAATAGGACAAAGTTCAGAAGCCTTAAAATCAGACTCTATAGCAATAGGAAGACATTCAAAAGTTACTGTAGATGAATCTGTAGCTATTGGATCAGAAAGTGAAACAAAAACACCTGCGGCATCTTTAAATGTTACAATAGAAAATTTAAAATATGGAAACTTTGCAGCACCAAACGTTTCTCATGTAGTGGCTATAGGATCTAAAAATAAGGAAAGACAATTACAGTATGTTGGAGCAGGGCAAGTAAGTAAAGACTCAACAGATGCAATTAATGGATCACAACTATTTGCAACTAATAATATTTTAGGTAAATTTGCGAATAAAACAAAGAGTATTTTTGGTGGAAATGCAAATTTAGCAGAAAATGGAGAGCTTACTTTTACAAATATAGGTGGAACAAATAAAGATACAATTCATGAGGCAATAAAATCATTAGATGATAAAATAACAAAATCAATAGCTGAATATGGATTTAATGTAATGGCAGGAAAAGAAGGAACAGGAACTTCATCTGGAGAAAATAAAACAAAACTATTAAAAGATGAATTACTAACATTAAAAGCTGGAGATAATTTAAGTATTACACAAGCTGGAAAAGATTTTACATATGCATTAAGTAAAACATTAAAAGATTTAACTAGTGCAGAATTTAATGGCACTTCTGGAGGTAAAGTTAAGATTACTGGAGATGAAATATCTATAAATAATGGTAGTGATAAAGTAAAAATAACTAAAGATGGATTAGATAACGGGGGTAAAGTTTTAAAAAATATTGGTGATGGAAAAAATGACACTGATGCAGTAAATAAGAAACAATTAGATGAAGTTGAGAAAAAAATAGACACTTCTAAAAAAGAATTAGAGAATAAAATAGATGAAAGTAAGAAAGAAATAGAAAAAAATAAGAAAGAAATAGAAAATAAAATAGATGAGACTAAGAAAGAATTAGAGAAAAAGATAGAGGATAATAAAAAAGAAGTAGATAAAAAGATAGATGAAACTAAGAAAGAGTTAGAAGAAAAAATAACAAAAAATGATGAAAAAATAGAAAGTACTAAAAAGGATTTAACAGATAAGATAGACAAAGCAACAAAGACGCTAAAGACAGATATAACAGCAAATTCTGGAGAGGAAGCAAATAAGACTAAAGGTCCAGTAACTTTAACATCTAAAAAATCAAATGAAGGACATAATATTTATGATATTAGTTTATCTACAACACAATTAAAATCAAGTTCTGGAGGTAAAGTAGAAAAATTAAGTGATGAAGATTCTAAAAAGGTAGCAAATGCAGGAGAAGTATCAAAAGCAATAAATGCATTAGGAAATAATAGTATATCATTTGGTGGAGATAGTGGAGAAACAGATAAACAATCATTAAATAAAGATGGAGGATTAAATTTTAAAATTAGTGGTTCAGGATATATAAAAACAGAAGCTAAAGGAAATGAAGTTAAGGTAGATTTAACAGATAAGGCGAAAAAAGATATAGAAAAAGGAATAGCAGCAAATAGTGGAGTAGCAAATGCAATAGCAATGGCCAATTTATCACAGATGAGTGGTATTGGACATAACCTGTCAGGTTCATATGGATACTACAATGGAGAACATGCATTTGCAATAGGATTATCAGGAATGAATGATAGAGCTAATTTAGTATATAGAGCAAGTGGATCATTAAATACTAGAGGACATATATCACTAGGTGCAGGACTTGGATATCAATTTGAGAGTGTAGGAAATAGAAATAAAGAGATGTTAAAATTACAAAGAAATGGAAACATTAATCTACTTGATGAAAAAGTTTATGAATTAGATAAAGAATTCAAAGTTCTTGAAGAAAAAGTTAAAGTTCTTGAAGAAAATAATAAAACTTTAGAAAATAGAATTAATGAATTAGAAATATTAATGCAAAAAAATAAGTAGGTAAAATATTTGTGAAACTTTATATATATAATGGTGGTAACAAATGAAGGTCTTTAAATAGGAGAATGGTGATTAAAATGAGGATTAATTTCTGTAAAGGAGTTAATTCTTTTTAATTTGTGAAAAAAGCGTACAAATTATATTGACAAAATAATGGAGGGTAGGTATAATATTGAAGTCATTGTTAAAAAAATATCTTTTGAAAATAAAAATATAAATATATATAGGATAAGGAGGGCTATAATACAGTTTAAAAACTAACTATATTATACTAAAAGAATAATGAAAAAAAATAATTTACTCGTAGGATTAGCATTTATTTCTATCATATCTTATGCAGATACTTCTTCATCAAGTACAAATCCAACTTTAGGAAATGGGTCAAAGGCAAATGGAGAATCTTCTTTAGCATTAGGTATTAATTCAAATGCAGAAGGGAAACATGATGTTGCAATAGGTACTAATGCTCAAACAAACAAAGGGGGAAATAAGGGTAGTAATGGAGGTGCTGTTGCAATAGGATCTAATTCAAAAGCAGATGGAGATAATGCATTTGCTATAGGAAATGGAGCAATAGCTGAAAAAAGTTCTTCTATGTCTTTTGGGGGTAAAGCTAGTGGTACAGGAGCTACTAATATAGGGTATAGTGGAGAAAGTACTGGAGATAGTGCAGTTAGTATAGGATATTCTGCTAAATCAAAAGAAAGTTATGCTACAGCTATAGGTGGTCAGTCAGAAGCGAGTAAAACACTTTCAACAGCAATAGGTTCAGCTTCTAAAGCTAAAAATCAAAGTTCAACAGCAATAGGAGCAAGCTCTGAGGCAAGCTATGATAATGCAATAGCAATAGGAGCAAGTTCTAAAACAGATTCTAAGGCTACACAAGAAAGTTCTGCCAAAATAGGAGATTTTACTTATTCTGGATTTTCAGGTGAAGCGGGAACTGATGGACATCAAGTTTCAGTTGGAGCCAAAGATAGTGAAAGACAGATTAAAAATGTTGCATCAGGTAAAGTTTCTAAAGATTCAACAGATGCAGTAAATGGGTCACAACTTTTTTCAACTAGTAAAGCTTTAGAAAATTTAGCTAATTCAACTAAAAAAATTCTAGGTGGAAACTCTAAAATAACTAAAACTGGAGATAATATTGCTAATATTGATATGACAAATATAGGTGGAACTGGGAAAAATAATATAGATGATGCAATAAAAGCGGCTATAACTGAGGTAAAATCAGAAAATAATTCTTCAATAATAGTAAAATCAACTACTGGAGCAAATGGTAATAAAGTATATACATTAGATACCAAGATAGATAATAAAACAATATTAAAGGATGGTAGTGGCAATTTAAAGGTTAATGTAGGTACAATTACAAAATCAGAAAATAATGGGAAGATTGAATATAAAACAGATGATAATGAGAAAATAGCTAAAACAGGAGATGTAGTAAATGCAGTAAATGGCATAGGAAATAATAATATATCATTTACTGGAGATAGTGGAAGCACAGAAAAACAAACTTTAAATAAAACAGGAGGCCTAAACTTTAAAATTAGAGGTTCAGAATATATAAGAACAACAGCAAAGGGAAATGAAGTAAGTATAGATATATCAGATAAATTAAAAGAAGATATATCAAAGGTAAATAGTGGAGTAGCAAGTGCAATATCAATGGCAAACTTACCACAGGTAAGTTCATTAGGAGGTCATAGACATAACCTGTCAGGTTCATATGGTTACTATAATGGAGAACATGCTTTTGCATTAGGGTTATCAGGAATAAATGATAAAGCAAATATAGTATATAGGGCAAGTGGATCATTAAATACAAGAGGACATGTATCATTAGGAGCAGGAATAGGATATCAATTTGATAAATTAGAGACAAGAAAAAAAGATATGTTAACATTACATAGAAATGGAAATATAAATATGCTAGATGAGAAAGTATATGAACATGATATAAAAATAAAAGAGTTATTAGATTCAAATGATAAACTTAAAAAAGAATTAACGGATTTAAAGGAATTAATTAAAAGTTTAAGTAATAAAATATTTGCAATTTGATTTAAAGTATGATAAAATTTAAATACCCTGCTTTGTGGTAATCCACTAGGGCTAAATCCAGAGGGAAGGAGAGAAAAAGAAATGACAAATTACGAAATTATGTTTATTCTTTCAACTCAATTAACAGAAGAAGAAAAAAAAGCAAATGTTGAGAAAGTAGAAACTATCTTAACACATGCTGGAGCAACTGAAGTTAAGACTGAGATAATGGGAGATAGAAAATTAGCATATCCAATTAAGAAAAAAGAAAATGGATACTATGTATTAACTAAATTTGCTATGGACGGAACTCAATTAGCAGAAGTAGAGAATAAATTAAACATATCTGAGTACTTAATGAAATACATGATAGTAAAGTTATAAGGTTAAAATAAATTATTAGGGGGAATATTATGAATTACGTATCATTATTAGGAAGACTTACAAGAGATCCTGAAGTTCAATACACAGGGACAGGAAAAGCTTATTTGAGATTTTCTATTGCAGTTCAAAGAGATAACAATAGAGAAGAGGTTGATTTTATTAACTGTGTTGCTTGGGAAAAAAGAGCAGAAACTATAGGACAATATTTTAAAAAAGGAAGTAGAATACTTGTTACAGGAAAATTATCAGTAAGTAATTATGAAACTAAAGAAGGAGAAAAAAGGACATCTACAGATGTTGTTTTAAATAGCTTTGAGTTCATAGATTCAAAATCTGATTCAAATGGAGGAAATAAAGAATTTACACCAAGTAGATTATATGAAGCTCCAAAAGAAGAGATTCTTGTAGATGAAGAGGATGACTTCCCATTCTAAAAATAGGAGGAAGAAATGAAACCAGTTGCTGAGTTTAAAAAGAGAAAAAGAAGACCAAAAGTTAAATTCAAAATGGAAGATATAGATTATAAAAATGTGGATTTATTGAAAAACTTTATGAACGATAAAGGTAAAATATCTCCATCAAGAGTAACAGGGTTAGATGCTAAGGTTCAAAGAAAAATTGCAAAAGCAATTAAAAGAGCAAGACAAATAGCATTATTACCTTATACAAAAATAGAAAGATAAAAATAATTTGACTAGATGAAAATCTAGTCAATTTTTTTTACATTGCATAAATCTTTAAATAATATATAACTAATAAATGTAGTATTAGAAATAAATATATAGATTTAAATTTAAGTTTTTTAGTTTTGTGTCTAAAAAAATTCATTCCAATAATTGCTCCAAATGGTCCAATTAAGGATAATAAAAGTAATGTTTTTTCTGGAATTCTAACCATATTTTTTATTGCAAGAAATTTATCTATTCCAAAAGATATAAATACCAAAAAATTAACTGTTAATAAAAACATTTAAAATCTCCTTTTAATAGAAATATATATAATTTTATCAAAAAGGTATTTAAATTGCAATTTAACGATATTCTAATACTATTCTTTTTTATATTTTCGTGCTAGAATATATTTAAAAAGGAGGATGGTTTAATATGAAAGTATACTTTGATAATGCTGCAACTACAAGAATCTTAGATGAATTTAAAGAAGAATTATTAAATATATATACAACATATTTTGCAAATGCTTCATCTACTCATAGTCTTGGTAAAAAAGCCAGATATATGCTAGAAAAATCAAGGGAAGTAATAGCAAAGGATCTTAATATACCAACAAAAGATATTTTCTTTACCTCAGGCTCTACAGAATCTAATAATATGATACTTAAAGGAGTTGCTTTAAATAAGGGTAAAGGACATATCATTACCTCATCTATAGAACATCTTAGTATATTAAATGTTTGTAAATATCTTGAAGAAAAAGGTTTTGATATAAGCTATATTAAACCAAATAGTAAGGGAATTATTGAAACTGGTGAAATAGAAAAAAATTTAAGAGAAGATACTATACTTGTAAGTATAATGGCAGTTAATAATGAAACTGGAGTTAGAATGCCTGTAGAAGAAATAGGAAATATGCTAAAAGATAAAAATATCTTTTTTCATAGTGATATGACTCAGTTAATATTAAGGGAAAAATTAGATTTATCACTATTTAACATAGATGGTATTTCAGCCTCTTTTCATAAATTTCATGGTGCAAAAGGTAGTGGATTTGCATATATATCATCAAAGTATTTAATAGAAAAACATATACATGGTGGTGAACAGGAAAAGAATAAAAGAGCAGGAACAGAAAATATAAACTCCATAATTTTTTCTACTAAGGTATATGAACATTTATCTAAGAATATAGAAAATAATATTGAGCATGTTAAAGGTTTAAAAGAATATCTATTGAAAAGTTTAGAAAAATTTGGCAATAGGATAATAGTAAATAATAAAGAAAATACTATACCTCATATTATTAATTTACAAATAAGAGGTAAAGAGATAGACTATCTTTTACCTTTATTTGATATGAACGGGGTTTTTTTATCAGGTGGTTCAGCATGTCAAAGTGGGGTAATTAAACCTTCTAATGTTTTAATGGAACAGGGATTAAGTGAAAATGAGGCTAAATCATCTATAAGAATAAGCTTATCTATACAGAATAAAAAAGAGGAAATAGACTATTTTATAAATGTCTTGGAAAATATAATAAAGTAAGGAGTCATAAACATGCTAAGAAGAATACATACAGAATATTCATTACTTGAAGGTGTAGGTAGTGTTGAAGAATACATACAAAAAGCTAAAGAAAATAATGTAAAAGAATTAGCTATTACAGATTTTGGCATGTTTGCAGCTCTTAAATTCTATAATTCTTGTAAAAAGAATAATATATCTCCAATAATAGGTATAGAAATATATTTAAAAGGATTTTTAGATGAGGGAAATACATATACTATTACTTTACTTGCTAAAAATGAAAAAGGGGTAAAAAATATATATAAGCTATCAACAATAAGTTATGAGAGAAAGGAATATGAAAGAAATTACATATTATTAGAAGACTTGTTAGAGCATGGAAAGGATATGTATATATTAAGTGGTGGAGTTAATTCAGAATTAGTTAGTTATGTCTTGAAAAATGATTATAAAAAAGTAAAAAAACTTATGGAAATTATGATGAAAGACATAGACATAATACTAGAAATACCCATGTTTGAAATGTTTGAACATCAAAGATTAATGTTTGATAAATTAGTAGAAGAATTAAATGTTAAAAGTATAGAAGTAAATGAAATATATTATTTAGAAAAAGAAGATAAAATATTACAAAAAATATTTACAGCTATTAAAGAAAATAGAACTTTAAAAACTGTTCAAAATGAAAAAAAACAAGATGGATTACATTTTATTACAACCACGTCAAATATAAGAGAAGAAATATTAAGTGATATAGATATAGTTTTAGATGATAAAAATGTTGAATTCCCTTTAATTAAATTACCAGAAGGATTAAATGAAAAAGAATATATACTTAGCATACTTGAGGAAAAGAAAAAAATAAAATACCCAAATATTACAAAAGAAATACAAGATAGAATAAATTATGAATTAAATGTAATAGATAAAATGGGCTATATTAAATACTTCCTTATAGTCCATGATTTTATTAAATATGCTAAGGAAAATGACATATTTATAGGTCCAGGTAGAGGATCTGCAGCAGGTTCTATTATTTCATATTTATTAGGAATAACAGAACTTGATCCAATAAAATATGGTCTAATTTTTGAAAGATTTTTAAATCCAGAAAGAATATCTATGCCTGATATAGATGTGGATATAGAGCAAGAAAAAAGGATGGATTTAATAGAATATATTAAAAAAACTTATGGTAGTAGAAATGTAAGTCAAATTATTACCTTTTCTACTTTTAAACCAACACTTGCATTAAAAGATTTAGCAAGAGTTTTTGAGATACCTGAAAAAAATATAAGAAAATTATTAGATGAGTCTAAAGAAAAATCTTTAAATGATCTATATGATGGTAAAGAAATTATTAAAATTTTAATAGATTATGCTAAAAGAATAGAAGGTAAGGTAAAAAATAGTTCAACCCATGCAGCTGGGGTTATAATCACTAAGGAAGATATGAGGGAAAATTTACCTTTAATTTATGATAATCATACTAAAGATTATCAAATACAATTTGAGGCAAATGTATTAGAGTCTTTAGGATATCTTAAAATGGATCTTTTAGGTCTTAAAAATTTGAATGTTGTAAAAAATGTAGTTAAAAAAATTGATGAAGATATAGATATATATAATTTACCTGAATGTGAAGAAGCCTTTAATTTATTAAATACTGGAAATACTATGGGGATATTTCAGTGTGAATCAAAGGGTATTACTCAACTTGCTATGAGTTTAAGAATACATTCTTTAGAAGATATAGCTCTTTTACTTGCCTTATATAGACCAGGACCTTTAGAAAGTGGTTTAATTCCTAATTTAATTGTTATGAAGAATAATAAAGAGATTAAAATTAAATATCCAGACCCTATATTAGAAGATATATTATCTTCCACATATGGAGTATTAGTTTATCAGGAACAGGTAATGCAAATAGCACAAAAAATATCAGGGTATAGTTTAGCTAAAGCCGATGAGTTGAGAAAGGCTATAGGGAAGAAAAATGTTGAGTTATTAAAGCAAAATAGAAAAACTTTTATAGAAAATTCTATTATACCTAAAGATAGGGCAGAAGAAATATATGATTTGATAGATAATTTTGGAAATTATGGATTTAATAAAGCCCACGCTATAAGTTATGCAAATATTACTTATCAAACTGCATATTTAAAAGCAAGATATCCAAAGGAATTTTTTGCAAGCCTTTTAACCACAGAACTTAAAGTAGAAAAGAAATTAGTAAATAGTTATGCTGAGATGCTTAAAAGAAATATTGAAATGTATCCACCTAGCATAAATAAATCAACAGCTGAATTTGAAATAGAAGAAAAAGGAATAAGAATACCTTTAAGTGCTCTTAAGGAAATGTCAGAAAAAACAGCTAGAGAAGTTGTGGAAGAAAGAGAAAAAAATGGTAAATTTAGAGATATTTTTGATTTCATAAGTAGATGTAGATTTTTAAATAAAAGTAATCTTGAAGGATTAATATATTCAGGTGCTTTTGATGAATTTAACATAGATAGAAGAAAATTAATAGTTAATTTACAAGACATTATTAAATGGTCAGATAAAAAAAATAAGTCTCAAACAGATATACATTCTTTACTTTTCCTTAATATGAATATGGAAATAGAAGAATATAAGTGGGTAGAAACTGATAATATGAGTGATGATGATATAATAAAGTTTGAAAAAGAATATGTTAAATTAAGTATGAGAAATACACAAATGTTAAAAAATGAATTAGTATATAATATATTTAAAAGCAATGAATATGTTATAGGTTATATAGAATCTGAAAATAGTAAAATTACTAAGAAAAATGAACTTATGAATATAGCTAATATTTTTACTTTTGAAGGAAGTAACGAATATCTAATATTTCCTAAGAACTATTTAAAAATATCTAAAATAATACGAAAAGGTAATATAATATGTTTTAAGGCAAATAGGATAGATAATAATAAATATAATATATCTGATGCTTTTGAAATAAATGATTTTTCAAAATACAATATTAGTGTAAAAATAAATGAAGATTTTGAATATAAAGAAGAATTGAAAAAATATATATTAGAACATAAAGGATATGACACATTAAACATATATTTTGGAGTAAAAAATCAAAAAAATGTAAAACAGATTAGTTTGAATAAAAAATTTATAGAAAAAATGATAAAATTTCTAGGAAAAGATAATGTTATACTACAAATAAAAACTTGAATAAAGAATATTCAATTGATATAATAAGGTATAAGTAAAAATAGGAGGACTAATATGAATAATTTTGGTAGAATCGAAATATCTCCAAGTGTAATAAATGATATAGTTTTAGAAAGTGTTTCAGAGGTTGATGGAGTTATATGTATATCTGATAAAACAAGTAAATCAAATGGTATAAATATGTTGAAAAATTTAACTAAGTTAGGAAATGCTAAATTTATAGATGTAGAATTAGGTGAAACAGAATGCGTAATTGATTTAGGTATAGTTGTAGAATTTGGTAAAAATATAGTTGAAGTTGTTAAAGCATTCCAAGAGGTTGTTAAAACTAATGTTGAAAAATTAACAGAAATAAAGGTAAATGAAATAAATGTTAATGTAACTAATATAGTAAAGATAAATAAGGAGGAAAAAAATGTTTAGATTTTTATCAAGTTTAATTAAGGTAATGGTCTTTCTAAGCTTACCAATTTTAGGATTTATGACAATTTCAGATACATTTTTTTATACAGAATATTTTGATGAAGTAATACCATATATAGGATATTTAAGATTTGTTGGATTTTTAGCTATAGGATATTTAGTGATTTTTTTACTATCTTTAATAGAAAGATTATTGAAAAAATCTAAAGCAGTAACATCTAAAGGTAAAAACGGTAAAATAGAAGTAGATTTAAATACTATTAATGAAATATCTAAAGTATTTTTAGAACAAAAACCTTTAATTAAAAATGCTAAAGTAATGTCTTATTCATATTTTTCAAAAATATTAATTAGTGCAAGTGTTGAAACATATAATATTGAAAATTTAAACGATAGATTATCAATTATACAAAATGAATTAAAAGAATATGTAGTTCTTATGACAGGAATAATAGTTAAAGACGTAAGTCTTAAAATTATTAAAATAAATCAAGAAAAGGTATTTGATACACTTACAGTAGAAGATGTAACTTTAAATGAATTAACAGATGAAGAAATAGTTGAAACAACACCAGAATTTTAGAAATGGAGATAGTAATGACCCAAAGGGAAGTAAGAGATGAGATTTTCAAAATATTATTTGAGCATGAAGTAGTAAATTCTGATATTGCAGTAAGAAAAAATGAAGTACTTGAAACTTTAAAAATTAGTAAGGCTAAAAGAGAATTTTTAGAAAACTATTTAGATAATTTTTTATTAAATGAAGCTAAAATAATAGAAAAAGTAAAAGAAAAGATAAAAGGTTGGACTTTTTCAAGATTAGCTAATCCGGAAAAAGTAATACTTAAAATGGCATTTTTTGAAATACTATTTGAAGAAATAGGTTATGAAATAGTTGTAAATGAAGCTGTAGAATTATCTAAAATATATGGTGATGAAAAGACTAAAACTTTCATAAATGGTATTTTAGCAGATTTAATTAAAGATATAGATAAGTAGTAAATATATACATTTTAGGTAGTAAGACAAAATTACTGACTGTTTTTTTAGATTATAAAAAAACAATTGACAAAATATGTCGGGGGGGGGGGTATAATGTTACTAAAAAATTTTAGGAGTAAAATAAAAAATGAAAAAATTATTAATGATACCATTATTAGGTATAATCTCACTTTCTTTAAATATTTTGGGGCCCAAATACAGACTTGAAATGGGACTGGGTGGAAAAGTTGCAGTTGATTCAACGTTTTCAAATGAAGGAAATGAAAAAGCAACAGAACCTAATGGAACAAAGGTTACACATTATTATGGTGGAGAAAGTAAAGGATTTATTGAATTTTCTTCTGATTGGAAATTGAAAATTAATGAAAAATGTGATATTAATTTTGGTCCAAGAATTAAATTACTTAATATATCACATATAGCAAAAAATATCTTCTTTTTTTTAGGAATTACTGCAGGTGCTGGTTTTGAGTTTAATTATAATATAAGAGAAAATGTTAAGTTTTATACAGGTATAGATGGTTTAATAGGAATGGGAACATTTATGAACTTAAATAATAGTAGTAGTAAAGATGCTGAAAGTAAAAAAATAAGTGTAATTTATGATTTTATACCTGAAAGTAATGTTACTGTAGGAACTAAAATAAATGATAAATATAATGTAGGGCTTTTTGTAGATATATTACAAGGATATTTTGGATTAAAAGCAGGTTATACATTTTAAAATGGGCGATAAACAATATTTACGCCCATTTTATTTTTTAATATTTACTATTTTTTTAGTATCCATATATAGACACTTATCACATATTTTATTTATTATATCTTTTTCATGGCTTATTATAATCAAACCTAAATTTCTTTTTTTAATAATATCTATGAAATTTTTCCATATAAATTCTTGTGTTACACCATCTAACATGGTTGTCATTTCATCAGCTATTAAATACTTAGTTTTTGGATTAAATGCCCGTATAATAGAAAATCTTTGTAATTCTCCTCCTGATAGTTCTATAGGATATCTATTTAACCATTCTTCTTTAATACCAAAAAGCTCTAATAATTCTTTATCAGGTGTATAACTTTCATTAAGAATATCTCTCATTTTCCATAATGGATTCATTATTTTTTCAGGATGTTGATAAATTAATTGAACTTCTCTAAAAGAATTTTCTTGATGAATTTTATCATCTATAATAACTTCACCACATATGGGATTTTGAAAATCAGATAATACCTTTGCTAAACTTGATTTACCACAGCCACTATAACCAAAAATTCCAAGAATTTCACCTTGAGCAAGCTCAAAATTTAAATCTTTAAATATCCATTCATCTTTTTCATAATAAAAACCTAAATTTTTAACCTTTAATGACATTATCTAACCTCCAAAAATTTATTTTGAGGTAATGAATTCCATAAGTTTTTTGAATATTCTTCTTTTAAATTTTCACCATTACCACTAAAAAATGTACTTGGAACTGTTTCTATTGTTTTACCGTCCTTAAAAACAGTAATTCTATCTGCTATTTTTATTGCAGAAAATATATCATGTGTAATAAGTATTACACTAATTCCAGCATCTGCAAAATCTCTTAATTGTTCTAAAACTTTATCTAATATACTTTTATGTATACCTGGAGTTGGTTCATCTGCAATAATAAGTTCAGTATTTGGTTTTATACTTGTTGCAAATAGAACCTTTCTTAACATTCCACCAGATAATTGATATGGATATAGTTCTATTTCATTTTCTTTTAGTTCAAATTTATCAAATATTTCTTTTTGTAGTTTTATTTTTTCTTCTTTTTTCATATTTTTTAGTCCAATTTTTATTTGATCTTTAACCTTTAGTGAGGGATCTAAAAAATTTACTGATTGAGGAATAAAAACAATGCTTTCTCCTCTATATTTTTTTATCTTTTTCTTATTTAAAGGTTCATTTTTATATGAAAGATTTCCGTTTATAGTGGCATTAGGAGGTAATATATCCATAATAGTGTGAGCTAATAGACTTTTTCCTGATCCACTTGCACCAACGATAGCTAGTATTTCACCTTTTTTAACTTCTATATTTAAATCTTTAATTGGTGTAGAAATAAATCTTTTTAATCCTCTACCATACTGTTCAAAAGAAATAGATAAATTTTCTATCTTTAACAATGTGTCTTTCATGTACCCTCCTATTATAAATATCTTGTCTGAGGATTATTTAAAATCCTTAATGACCCACCTATATTATCAAAACATTTTACTAATAATATTAATGAAATTCCAGGTAGAACAACCAACCACCAATTACCTAATGAAATGTGTTTAGCTGCTTCTGATAGAATTATTCCAATAGATGGTTTTTGAACAGATAGACCAAAGCCTAAAAATGTCATAGATGCTTCATGAAGTATTATATGTGGGAATAATAGTACAAAACCTATGAAAATTTGAGGGAATATTATAGGTAAAATATGTTTTTTTATAACGAACCATTTACTTTTCCCCATATTTTTTGAAAGTAAAATATATTCAGAATTTTTAATACTATAAACTTCATTTCTTATCACTCTTGTTAATGCAGGCCAGTGAGTTATTGCAGTAGCAATAATAATTCCTTTAGCGCCTTTTCCAACAGAAAAAGAAATTAAAATCATGAAAATAATATGAGGCATTCCTATGAATAAATCAACAATCCACATTATTATTAAATCTATTTTTTTATTACTTGTAGACGATATTATTCCCAGTATAACAGATATACTTACACCTATTGTTGCACCTAATACTCCTATTAATAAAGAAAAGTTTAAACCTTTTATAGTTCTTACAAACATGTTTCTTCCTAAAGAATCTGTTCCAAATATGAAATCCCATGATGGAGGTAAATTTCTTATAACATGATTTGTTTTTAATCCTTCATCGCCTAAGGCTATATTTAATATTAATACAAGACTAATTATAAACATAGAAAATGCGATTGACATAATTACTCTTATTCTTGCATCTAATTTCATTTTACCTCCTTAAATTTGGCATTAAAATTTTATTTAATATATCAGATAGCATATTACCTAAAAATACAAATACTGCTCCAATAATAACAATAGCTAAAAGAAGAGGGCTGTCTCCTTTTAATCCAGCCAATGTTAATGTAGAACCAAGCCCAGAGTATGAGAACACTTGCTCAGCTAATACAGAACCACCGAATAATTCTCCAAAGTATGAAAAATGTAGTGTTATTGCTGGTGTAATCGCATTTTTTATGCAATGATTTTTAAATATTTCAAAATTACTTTCTCCCCTTGCCTTTGCAAAAGTTACATATTCACTGTTTAATACATCTATCATTTTTTCTCTTGTATGTAACGTAACGTTCGCAATTCCAAGTATACTTAATGTAAATGCTGGAAGTATTAAATGCCGTATTTTTTCAACAAAAGAAACATCAGCACTTACAACTCCTATTGGAGAAGATAGACCTATTGGGAACCATTTTAATTGTGCAGAGAATATAAGTAAAAATATAAGCCCCATCCAAAAAGTAGGGACACTTGCTTGTATAAATGAAAATAATTTTATCATTTTATCAAATATTTTACCTAATTTAAATGCAGAAAGAGCACCTAAAATAAAGCCTATAATCCCTGATAAAATCCATGATATACCCATTAGAGCAAATGAAGCCATAGCTCTATTACTAACAATTTCTATAACAGGCCTATTATATATTAATGAATTTCCCCAATTTCCTGTTATAAAGTTTTTAAGCCATATAAAATATTGAGTAAATATAGATTTATTTAGACCATAATATTCAGCAATTTTATCATATTGTTCTTTTGTTAAACTTGCATCATAATCAACACTTGCTAAAACAGGATCTACTGGTGAATATTTAAGTAAAATAAAAGAAAAAGTAGAAACTCCAAAAAGTAAAAGTATTAAACGTAAAAGTTTTTTTAAAATAAAAACCATATATTTTTTATTCATTTTATTTTCTCCTTGAAAAAGTTGATTTACCTTAAGACTAGCTTAAAATAAATCAACTCTTATTTTCCTTTATTTATTTTCTTCCCATTTCCACTCATTAATGTTTGCTATTAATCCCCAAGCATGTCCATGACTATGTATTCCTTGTTTACCAACATTAATTCTGCTATCACCTAAATAAGTATGGTTTATTCTAACAAGCCAAACATTAGGCAGATCACCTTTTATTGATAATCCTGTTTCTCCGTCCCATTGAGCAAGTTTCCAGTATTTATTTGCTTCTTCAAGGTTTGCGCTCTTAATAGCTTTATCTAAATATTCATTAACTTTTGGATTGTTATAGAAAGTTACATTTCCCCATAATTTATGTATTAAATTTGGATGGAATGAATCATATAATGGAACTGGATTAAGTCTTCCACCACCATATAAAACGGCAACTTCATGTATTTTTGTTATTATTTCTTCCCAGTCACTACCTACAAGCTTTATATTTATTCCTAAATCTTTAGCTTGGTTTGCAGCTTCTATTGCAATATTAGTTCTTAATTGATCTTTTGTTGCATAGTATAGTTCAAATTCAGCTTTCATTCCATCTTTTACTCTAATTCCGTCTGATCCAACTTTCCAACCAGCATCATCTAATATTTTTTTAGCCGCTTTTACATCGTTAGTTTTAACTATAGAATCGGGATTCCAAAATGGCATATCATCAACAATAGAATGAGCAGGTTTACCATGTCCATTTAATACAGTATCAATAACTTTTTGTCTATCTAGCCCTATATTAAGTGCTTTTTTTATAGCTGGATCACTAGTAATATCATTTCCAACTGGATATCCTTTAGGAGAACTTGCAACTACTCCTTTTTTTAGATAAGGTAGAGATAATCCACGAACATCATTTGATGCTATATCAAATAATCTTATTCCACTAATTTTTTTATCTGCAAATTCAGGTGTTGCATAAATTATATCAACATCTTCTGATTCAAGTGCAGCAAGAGCTGTATTTTCATCTAATAAAACCCAAGTCCATCTTTTAAAGTGTGGTTCTTCTCCATGCCAATATGGATTAACCTCAAAAATAGCTTGTTCATTTGGTTTGTATTCCACTAATTTGTATGGTCCTGAACCTATTGGATTTTTTTTGAAATTCTCATTGTAATGAGCTTTAGGTAAAATACCAATTTCTATTAATTGAGATGAAGCAAAAGTAGATCTTGGTTCTTTTAAAGTAAAGACTACTTTAGTTTTACTTGGAGCTTCTATTTTATCTATGAATGTTAAATCCCAAGTTCTACCATCGTTTCTTAACATGTCAAATGTAAATTTAACATCTTCAGCAGTTACAATTTCTCCATTTGAGAATTTGAAATTATCATGTAAATTAAATGTCCACATTAAACCATCATCAGATATTTTATAATCTTTAGCTAAATCTCCAACGATTTCTAAATCAGCAGTTCTTTTAAATAATGAACTATATAATATGTGAGTTTCATTATGTGTACCAAATCCATCTTTAGGATCAAATTCACTTATTCTTGAACCCATTGAAACAACAAGTTCATTAGTTGCTCTTCCCTTTCTAGTTCTAATTTTAGATTCATCTTCTTTTTTAAGTGAGCAAGCAAATAGTAATAACACTAATATTGCACTCATTAAAAATGATAAATATTTTTTCATAAAAAATCTCCCTAACTATTTTAATTTATTTTTTAACTTAAGTCATATTTAGTCATAAAATATCAAATAACTGAATTTAATTATACATTATTTTAAGTGTATTTTCAACACTTTTATTTTGCAAATCAAAGTACTTTGTATAAAAATAAAAAAAATTAATAATTATTTTTTATGTGACAAATAACACACTGAATTTAGTTAAAGAAGATAATTTTTATTAGTTAAAGTATAAAAGATATTAAAATGATTATTACACCGATTTGTATGATTTTCAATATATTAAATATTTATATAATTTAAATTTAATGAAGTTATCATTTTAACTGTTTTTCACCTAATATATTTTATATATAATAAACAAGGAATTTGATTTTGTCATAAGTAAACTTATACGTTCTATATATACTAAGTATATGCATTATAATAAAATATATATTTTACAAATTTATATAAATAATGTATAATGGCTAAAAATTTAAAGAGTAAGAGGAGTAAGAATGAGGAACTTAACAAATAAGGAATTTAGGTGTTTAAGTATAATGATTTTTGGGTTATACTTTGGAGCAGGAAATTTAATATTTCCACCATTTTTAGGAAAGGAATCAGGAAGAAGTTTCATGATTGCTTTAATATTTTTTTCTATTACATCAATAGTTTTCCCTACATTAGGAATAATAGTTGTTTCTAAATTTAATGGAATAAATAAATTCTCCAATATGGTAGGCTCTTTATTTGCTTTAATATTTACAACGTCTATGTATTTAACTATAGGTCCATATCTTTCTGTACCTAGAAATGCCTCTACATCATTTGAAATTACAATTGCTCCGTATATTACAAATTTAGATAATGTTATTTATTATAGATTAATATATACTACAATATTCTTTTCTTCAGTATATTATTTAGCTATGAATCCTAAAAAAATTGTAACTACTTTAGGTAAGATATTAACACCTATATTATTATTACTTATAGTAATAATGTTTGTAGGAGTATTATTTAAACCTCTTAATATTACTGCACCAACAGGAGATTATATAACATCACCAGCTATAAAAGGATTTATAGAAGGATATAATACTGTTGATGCGTTATCAGGATTAAATTTTGGTATAATAATAGCATTTTCAATTAGAAATTTAGGTATAACTGATGAAAATGAAATTACTAAAATTACAATAAAAGCAGGAATAGTAGCAGGAATAATATTATTTATAGTTTATTTCATGTTAACTTATATAGGTCTTGCTACGGCAAGTTATTTCCCTGACACAAAAACAGGAGCAGAAATATTGGTTAATGTGGTAAGGATGAATTATGGTATTTTAGGTACCTTAATATTAGGGAGCATATTTATTATTGCATGTCTATCTGTAAGTGTTGGATTAATTACATCTATAAGTCAATACTTTAGTCAAAATTATCCTAAAATTTCATATAGAACTTGGGCTATAGTATATATTTTAACATCATTTATTTTAGCTAATTTTGGTCTTGCAAATATATTAAAAATATCTATACCTATATTATTATCTATATATCCTGTATCTTTAATGTTAATAATACTTGGTTTATTTTCACAGTATTTTGATAATTCTAGATTAGTATTTAAATCATGTACATATGTTACAGTAGTATTTAGTATAGGTATGGTACTTAATAAATATATAGGGAATGTGCTAGATCCTATGTTTATTCATCTGCCATTCTATAAATTAGATTTAGGTTGGTTATTTCCTGCAATGATTACCTTTATATTCTCTATAATATTACATAAGGTAAAGAAAAATGGATAAGGTAAAGGAATTTCTTTTTTCTAAACAAGATTTAAATTATAGGGAATTTAGTTCTAAACTTATTCCTACAGTAAAGATAGAAAATATAGTTGGTGTAAAAGTACCGGAACTTAGAAAATTTTCTAAATTTTTATTAAAAGAAGATAAGATGTATGTAGAAGAATATTTAAATGATTTACCACATAAATATATTGAAGAATATCATATACATATGTATTTATTAAGTGAAGAAAAAGATATAGATATATTGATAAAAAGATTAGAAAAAGTTTTACCTTTCATTGATAATTGGGAAACCTGTGATATAGGTATGGGGAAAATAGCTAAAAAATATCCGTGTATTGTAGAAAAAAAGGTATATGAATGGTTAAAATCTGAACATGTATATACTATGAGATTTGCCATAGTAACTTTAATGACTAAATTTATAAAAGAAAACTTTAGTGAAGATCATTTAAAAATATTATCAGAGATACAAACAGATGAATATTATGTAAACATTGCTATAGCTTGGTATTTTTGTGAATGTTACGCTAAAAATGAAAAAGAAGTCTTATTTTATTTAGAAAATAATATGATAATAAATGATTGGGTACATAATAAGGCTATACAAAAAATGAAAGAAAGTTTAAAAATAGATAAGGATAAAAAAGTATATTTAAATACTTTAAAAAGAAAATTGAATAGGTAAATGAAAAACTGTACTAAAATCATAT
Organism: Streptobacillus notomytis; assembly: GCA_001612575.1. GTDB lineage: Bacteria > Fusobacteriota > Fusobacteriia > Fusobacteriales > Leptotrichiaceae > Streptobacillus > Streptobacillus notomytis. The sequence goes on along the minus strand of LJRV01000508.1, from coordinate 15,388 downwards.
TGATAAAAGTACAGTTTTTTATTAATTTTAAAAAGTGTATCCTGCTTGTATTCCAAAATTTCCTTTTCCATATCCAAAGTATGGTCCCATATTATATCTCTCATTTACTTTTACACCAATAGACATCAATGCTAACCAATCAAATACAGCTGTTTTGGTTGAATCAACTTTTACATCACTTCCACCACCTATGGCTGTTTCTATGCCCCAGAATATAGAAAGTTTATTAGTTACCTTAAAATTTATATGTGTCTCTGCTCCTATTAAAGCCCTAATTTGAGCCCCGTTATATTTCAAATCTTTAAATTGTGGAGAAGAAACTACAGTAAATTTAGGTCCAAAGACAATATTAATATCATGTCTAATTTCAGATCTCCATTCTGGAAGTATAGTAACATTTAATGGAATTATTATATGATCGGCTTTACCTATTCCAACTCCACCTTCAATTTTTATTCTTGGTCCAGCTATGTATGAAGTATAAGAAAGTAAACTTGATAGTAGTATAAATGTTAATATCTTCTTCATATCATCACTCCCTTTTATTCTATATATTATACCATAACCTGTATATTTTTCATAGTTGTAAAAAAGGGGCAAATAGTGTAAAATATGTGTATGAAAGAGATAGAAGAATATATAAAATACTCGATTTTATTCATATATTACAAGGAACTATTTTCTGAAAAACAGAAAAAATATTTATCGGCATATTTAGAGGAGGATAATTCATTAACAGAAATAGCCCAAGCGTTTAATGTAAGTAGACAGGCAGTTTTTGATAACATTAAAAGAGGTTGTAAACAGTTAGATAAATATGAAAAGTTACTTGGAATTATGGAAAAAGAAGAGAATATGATAATGAATTTAAAATGGTTAAGAGATAATTTTTCAAAGGAAAACTTAGATAAAATAATCATGGAATGTGAAGAAGGAGCAAATTAATGTTTAAAAACTTGAGTGATAAATTACAAGAAACTTTTAAAAAATTATCTGGGCAAAGTAAGATTACAGAAAGTAATATCACGGAAGCTTTAAGAGAGGTAAGGCTTGCCCTACTTGAAGCAGATGTTAATTACACGGTAGTTAAAAATTTGGTTAAAATGATAAAAGAAAAAGCACAAGGACAAGAAGTTATTAAAGGTGTAAATCCAAGACAGCAGTTTATAAAAATAATAAATGATGAATTAATAGAAGTTTTAGGAGGTCAAAATACAGCCTTAAATAAGGCAGCTTCAAAACCTACTATTATTATGTTAGTTGGATTACAAGGAGCTGGAAAAACTACATTTGCAGCTAAATTGTCTAAGCTTTTAAAGAAGGAGAAAAATAAAGTATTTTTAATAGGAGCTGATGTATATAGACCAGCTGCTAAGAAACAATTAATGGTACTTGCAAATCAAATAGGAGTTCCATTTTATAGTATAGAAGATAGTAATAATGTATTAGAAATCGTTAATAACGGAATAATACAAGCACAAAAAGAAAAATCTGATTATATATTAATAGACACGGCTGGAAGATTACATGTAGATGAGATTTTAATGCAAGAACTTCAAGAAGTTAAATCAAGTGTTAATCCAACAGAAATACTATTAGTTGTAGATGGTATGACAGGTCAAGATGCAGTAAATGTTTCTAAGACATTTAATGATAGTTTAGATATAACAGGGGTAGTGGTTACAAAATTAGATGGAGATACTCGTGGAGGAGCAGCTCTGTCTATTAAAGAAGTTTCAGGTAAACCTATTAAATACATTTCTGAGGGAGAAAAACTTGATGATATATCATTATTTCATCCTGAAAGACTTGCAAGTAGAATACTTGGAATGGGAGATGTGGTTTCTTTAGTTGAAAAGGCTAAAGATGCTATAGATGAAAAAGAAGCACGTGAAATGGAAGCAAAATTTAGAAAAAATCAGTTTGATTTTGAAGATTTCCTAAAACAATTTAAAATGATTAAAAGAATGGGTTCTCTTGGAGGAATATTAAAAATGCTACCAGGTATGGGAGCTTTAGGAGATATAGATCTTACTAGTGCTGAAAAAGAAATGAAAAAAGTAGAAGCTATAATATATTCTATGACGGTAGAGGAAAGGAGAAATCCAAATCTTTTAAAAGTAAGTAGTAGAAAAATAAGAATAGCAAAAGGTTCAGGTGCAGATGTAACTCAAGTTAATAAGTTACTTAAACAATTTGAACAAATGAAACAAATGATGAAAATGTTTAATTCTGGGAATATACCTGGATTTGGACAAATAGGAAAAAAAAGATAATTACAAATATTGTAATATTAGGAGGAGCTATATATGTTCTTACAAAAATCAAATAGGTTAGCTTTGGTTGACCCTAAGGGAAATAAAGTAAGTCATAGTGAATTGGTAGATAAAGTTAAATATTTTTCAAAATATGTAATTAAAGAAACTGAAGATATTCAACAGTTTAATGTAATAATGATGGAAAATAGAAAGGAATGGTTATACACTTTCTATGCAATTTGGGATAAAAAGAATACTCCATTAGTAATTGATTCAGAATCTAGTATAGAAGAAATAATATACTTTTTAAAAGATTCTAATGCAACAAGTATTTATGTTTCAAATAAGACATATTCAAAAGCTAAAGAAACAATAGATATGTTAGGAAGAGAAATCTTTATAGAAAATATAGATGATGTAAAAATAGATGAAGGTAAATTAAGCGAAATATCAAAAGATGATAGAGTTTTATCTCATCCTGAGGGAGAAGAATTAGCAGTAATGCTATATACTTCTGGAACTACAGGAAATCCTAAAGGTGTTATGCTTACTTTTAATAATATAGAAGCACAGATTGAATCTATAAAATCATTAATGATTATTGAAGAAAATGAACAAGTTTTAGCAGGGCTACCTTTTCATCACATACTTCCATTAATGACAACAAATCTTCTATTTATGCATTATAGCACTCAATTTTCTATAGTGTTTATAGAAAATCTTTCAAGCCAGGATATATTAAAAGCATTAAAAGATAATGATGTAACAATATTATCTATGGTTCCAAGAGTGTATAAACTATTTTATAGTTCAATAAAAAGTAAGATAGATTCTAATGTAGCAGCAAAGAATTTATTTAAAGTTGCACAAACGGCTAAAAATATTAAATTTTCTAGAATCTTGTTTAATAAGATACATAAAATGTTTGGTGGAAAACTTACAAGAGTTATATCAGGAGGAGCTAAAACTGATAAAGAAATAGCTGATTTCTTTGACATTATAGGTATTGAATACTTTGAAGGTTATGGTTTAAGTGAGACCTCACCAGTAGTTGCATGTTCAACTACAAAACATGGTAAGAAAAATGGAACTGTAGGAAGAAAAGTTGATAATATAGAAGTTAAATTAGTTGATGGAGAATTATGGGTTAAAGGACCTATAGTAATGAAAGGGTATTACAATAAACCTGAAGAAACAGCTAAGGTAATAACTGAAGATGGTTGGTTTAAAACTGGAGATTTAGCCCAAATAGATGAAGAAGGCTTTATTACTATTATAGGAAGAAAAAACTCTATGATAGTATTATCTAATGGTAAAAATATAGATCCTGAGAAATTGGAAAATAGGTTATTAGGATATTCAAATGAAATAATAAAAGAAATAGGAATTTTTGCTAAAAATGATAAATTAGCAGCTTTAATAGTAATAGATGATAATAAAATAAAAGAAAAAAGAATAACAAATATTAAACCATATATAGAAGATGCAATATCATTTTATAATGCAGCTTCACATGGATATGAAAAAATATTGGAATATAAGATGACAGAAATGGAATTACCTAAAACTAGAATAGGTAAATTAAAAAGATTTATGTTAAAAGATATATATTTAGGTCATATGGAAGATGAAGAAAAAGAAAATATAGAAGAACCAGATATTTTAGAATACAAAGTCTTAAAAGAATATATCTTTAATATGAAAAATGAATACGCTAAACCACATGTAAATTTAGAAATAGAGTTTGGGTTAGATTCTTTAGATCAGGTTGAATTACTTTCTTTTATAGAAAGAAGTTTTGGAGTTAAACTTACAGCAGAAGAATTTAAAGAAAATATTAATTTAATTAAGTTATCAGAATTAATAAAAAATAAATCTGAAAAATTTATTGAAACAAAAGATCAATGGAAAGAAATAATAAAAAATGCACCAATAAGAGAATTAGAAAATGGAAGTGGAATTAGATTTTTAAGACCTCTTGGTTGGCTTATTTTTAAAATTTATTTTAGATTAAGTATTAAAGGTAAGGAAAATATAAAAGATGAACCACAAATATTTATTGCTAATCATGCAAGCTTTTTAGATGCATTGGCACTTAATTTATTACTTCCAAAAAAAGTATCTAAGGATACTTATTCACTTGCTATAGATTGGTACTTTAAAAGCAGTTTTATGAAAAAACTTGCTAAGGAAACTAATTTAGTTTTATTAGATATTGATGGAAATATTAAAGATACAATAGAACAAATTGCATCAGTACTAAAACAAGGGAAAAATGTATTCATATTCCCAGAAGGAACAAGAACAAAAGATGGTAATTTATCACCATTTAAAAAGACTTTTGCAATAATATCAAAAGAAATGAATGTAAAGGTTACTTGTTTAAAAATTGATGGAACTTTTGAAGCATATTCAAGATATGATAAATATCCTAAGCCTAAAAAAATAACAGTTAGTTATTTAGGAGAAATTAATCCAGAACATTTAAGTTATGATGAAATAGTTGATAAGGCAAGAAATATGTATAATTAGTTATGTGAATTTGGTGGGGGAAAATTAAGAGGAAGAAAGGAAAAAAATTATGTTTTTAAATAAATCTGATAGATTAGCAATAGTTGATTTTGACGGGACTAAAATAAGTCATACAGATCTTGTAAATACAGTAAAATATTATTCTGAGCATGTTATAGATGAAGTAATACCTGAAACTTTTAGTATTATTATGATGGAAAATAGAGCAGAATGGTTTTATGCATTTTATTCATTATGGGATAGAAATTTAATTCCTGTTGCAGTAGATGCTATGTCAAATGAAAAAGAATTAGAATATTTTTTAAGTGATTCAGGTGCTACTTGCATTTATGTTTCTAATAATACCTATGAAGTTGCGAAGAAAGCAATAGAAACTGTAAATAGAGATATTAAGATATTTAATGTTGATGAAATTAAAATAGATAAGGAAATATATTCTAAAATAGAAAAAGATGAAAGAATACTTTTACACCCAGAAATGGAAAAAGTAGCTGTAATGCTATATACTTCTGGAACTACAGGTCATCCTAAAGGTGTTATGTTAACTTATGGTAATATATATAATCAGATATTATCTATAAGAACATTAGAAATAACATGGGATGATGAACAAATTTTAGCAGTATTGCCGTTTCATCACATATTACCATTAATGTCTGCTAATATTTACTATATGTATCATGAACATCAATATTCAGTAGTATTGGTAGAAAAATTATCTAGCCAAGAAATACTAAAAGCTTTATCAGAAAATGATGTAACTATGTTAGTATTGGTTCCAAGAGTATATAAATTATTCTATAAATCTATTAAAAATACTATAGATTCTAAATGGATAACAAGACTAATATATGCACTTGCTAAGAAAATAAATAATAAGAGTTTTTCTAAGAAAATATTTAAAAAGGTACATGATAAATTTGGTGGTAAGTTAAGAAGTATGATAGTTGGAGGAGCAAAATCTGATGTTGAAATGATAGAATTTTTCAATACTTTAGGTTTTGATTACTGTGAAGGTTATGGACTTACTGAAACAGCTCCAATAATTTCAGGAAATACATATAATCATGGATATAAGATAGGAACTGTTGGAAAAGCAGTAAATAATATAGAAGTTAAAGTTGTAGATCAAGAATTATGGGTTAAAGGACCTATAGTAATGAAAGGATATTTTAATAAACCCGATAAAACATCTGAGGTATTAACTGAAGATGGATGGTTTAAAACAGGAGATTTAGTAGAAGTTGATGATGAGGGATATATAAGTATAGTTGGACGTAAAAATGCTATGATAGTATTATCTAATGGTAAAAATGTAGATCCAGAAACACTTGAAATTAAATTTATGTCATCAGCTAATCAAATAATTAAAGAAGTTGGAATCATAGGGCATAATGATAAATTAGCAGCATTAATAGTAGTAGATAGAGATGAGGCTAAGAAATTAAATATTTTAAATATTAATGCTTATGTTAAAGATATGGTAGAGTTCTATAATGGAGCTGTGCATAATTATGAAAAGGTATTGGAATACAAGATTACAGAAGAAGAATTACCGAAAACTAGAATAGGTAAATTAAGAAGATTTATGCTAAAAGATGTGTATTCTGGAAAATCTAAGATAGAGAAAAAAGAAACTGTAGAAGAACCAAGTACTGAAGAATACAAGATACTTAAAGATTTTGTTTTTAAAATGAAAGGTGTGTATCCTGAAGCAGATAAAAATCTAGAAGTTGAATTTGGTCTTGATTCACTTGACCAAGTAGAGTTATTAACTTTTATTGAAAATAGTTTTGGATTAAAAATATCAGAAGAGGACTTTAAAGAAAATCTTACATTAATAGGATTATCTAAATACATAGAAAATAAATCATCTGGATTTACTGAAACTACAGATCAGTGGAAAGAAGTTATACAAAATGCTCCTAAACAAGAACTTAAAGATGGTTGGTTAATGTCATTAATTAAACCGTTGATATTTTTAGTATTTAAATTATACTTTAGAATAGATATTAAGGGAGCAGAAAATATTAAAAATGAACAACAAATATTTATAGCAAACCATGAAAGTTTTATTGATGGATTAGCATTTAGTTTATTAATACCTAATGAATCATCAGAAAAAACATATACTTTAGCTATAAATTGGTATTTCAAGAATGCCTTCATGAAGTTTTTTGCTAAACATAGTAATATATTATTACTTGATATTAATAAAAATATTAAATCTACTATAGAAAATGTATCATCTGCTCTTAAACAAGGGAAAAATATATTCATATTCCCTGAAGGGACAAGAACAAAAGATGGTAATTTAGGAGAATTTAAGAAAATATTTGCTATATTATCTAAGGAATTAAATATACCTGTAACTTGTTTAAAAATTGATGGAGCATTTGAAGCATATTCAAGATATGATAAATTCCCTAAACCTAAGAAATTATCTGTTAAATATTTAGGTAAAATTAAACCTGAAAATATGACTTATTCTGAAATAGTTAATACTGCACGTAATATGTATTTAGAGGGTGAAAAATAAAAAAATTTGTCAATAAAAAATACTTGACAATATTTTCTTAATATTGTAAAATGTATTGTAATAAAAATTTGGAGGAATAATAAATGTTAAAATTAAGATTAACTAGATTAGGTAGAAAAAAATCACCTTTCTATAGAATAGCAGCAATGGAAGCATTAGGGAAAAGAGATGGGAAAGCAGTAGCTTACGTTGGAACATATAATCCATTAGTTTCTGAAAATCAAGTAAACTTAAAAGAAGAAGAAATTTTAAAATTTTTATCAAATGGAGCACAACCAACAGAAACAGTTAAATCTATCTTAACTAAAGCAGGAATTTGGGAAAAATTTGAAGCTTCTAAAAAAAGATAAATAAATATAGAATATATAACACTTAAATAATAGATTTTATCTTAGTATTTAAGTGTTTTTCTTTTAGAAAGGAATATTATGAATAATATTAAATTAATTTCTTTTGATTTAGATGGAACTATACTTAAAAATTCTAAATTATCAAAAGCTGTAATAGAAGCTTTTCATAAATTAGAAAATAAAGGAATAATTTTAATTGTAAATACAGGAAGAAGTATAGATAGTCTTTATGAAATGTTTGATTTACTTAAATTATCAGGTAAAAATAATTATGCAATACTTACAACAGGAGCTGTAGTTCAAAATATAGATACAAGAAAGATAATTAAACATTTTTCTTTAACCCTTGATGATTACAGAAATATTAGAAAAAATGTGGATAATAAATATAATTTGAGTGTTTATACTCCAGATAAATTGTATTATGTTAATGAAATATTCCCAGAAATAATAGAAGATAATGAAATACTTTCAATGGAAATGGAAAAATTTGTTGAAGATGAAAATATTGAAATTTCAAGAGTGAATATAATGGGAAGCAAAGAAAAGCTAGATGAATTTGAAAATACACATAATAAAGATTTTATTGATAAATACTATTTTGTAAGAAACATACCAATAAGTATAGAAATATTAAATAAGAATGCAAGTAAGGGAAATGGACTTAAAGCATTTATGAAAGAATTTAATATAGATCCTAGTGAGGCAATAGCTATAGGTGATGGAAATAATGATATTTCTATGTTTGAAGTAGTAGAACATTCTGTTGCTATGGGAAATGCAAGTGATTTAGTTAAATCTCACGCAAAATATGTAACAGATAGTGTAGACAATGATGGTTTTGTAAAAATGCTTGAAATGTTTAAATTAATATAGGACTTTAAAGGCAAAACTTGTCCCAAAAGTTTTTGAGCGAAGCTCCATTGTAATTCTATATATTTACTTTAAATCGTTCGTTAGTATAAGGTGTGAAATAAATAAATCGTAAAAATAGTCGTTCGATTTAAATCTGATTAAAAAAGAATTACTACCCAAAATAATTAATATTTACCTTTTAGGTCAACTTCTATAGTTATCTTTGAATTTTCTATATCTATTCTTTCTGACATAGAGTTGACCTCTTTTTCTAATTTTATGAACTCTTCTTTTAAAATATCTCTATTTAATACACCATAGTTTACTATACCTACACCACTTTCTGCATTTGAAGTATTAGAATTAAGAACTCTTTCTAAAAATGATAATAAAGCTCTTTTATTCTTTACATCTTCTAAATGGTAAAATAGAGGCATTTCATCTATTTTGTTAGTAGCATTTGCATGATTTAGAGTAGTTTTTAAAATAGCTAAATCTTCATTTATAGTTTCAAGTTCTGAATATGCTTCTAACATTTCTTTAGCCTGTATTTTATCAAAAACATCTTTTCCATTAACTTTTAGAGGTATATTAGAATAAGAGTTTAAATTAAGAAAAATTCTATTTTGTTTTTTTGTTAAATTTGATATTAAAAATATACATTGTTGTATAGTTATCTTCATATTTTCTCCTTATTTTACATGGTATAGATAAAGTCCACTTCCATCTAATATATATTTTTTTGTATTAGGATTTGGATAATCGAATCCTTTTTTAATAAAATCTATATTAATTTTATTTTCATATATAGCTAAAGCTGTTCCTATAATTATCCTTACCATAGTTTTTAAAAAACTGTTTCCTGTAATATATATATGAATATTTTTATCTTTTCTTATAGCATAACATTTATAAATCTCTCTGATTGGATTTTTGTTAGCTTTATTTTCTTTTTTTGAAAAATTATAAAAATTATGTTTACCAAGAAAATGTTTCAAAATATCATTTAATTTTTCAACATCAATTTCATAACGCACACCTGTTATATATTTTCTATTAAAAGGTGTAATATTTTCTTGATTTGAAATTATATATTCATATGTTCTTTCTATACTATCATATCTAGAATTATAGTTTATATCAACCTTTTCTATTGAAATAATTTTAATGGCATAGTTTGAATATTTCTCTATTTTATCTTTTATAATCCCTAATTTTATATTTTTGTTAATTATAAAATTAGAAATTTGCATTTTGGCATGAACTCCTTTATCAGTTCTTCCAGAACTTATCATATTAACTTTTTCATTAAATGAATTAATAAGTATATCTTCTATAGTTCCTTGAACAGTAATTTTATCCTTTTGTCTTTGTGAACCATAAAAAGCACTTCCATCATATTGATATATAATTTTGATATTATTCATTTGGAAGCCCTTTCTTTTTTATACCTTTAGATATAAAATATTTTTTTTGAGCAAGATCAAATAAAGGTTTATCTGACATACTATCAGAATAAAAAGCAAGTATATTAAATTTAGGTAGATATTCTTTAAGTTTATATACTTTTTCTACATGTTTACAATTTTTACCATTTATCTTACTTATAAAATATTTGTTTTGTTTAAAAAAGGTAGTAGCTATTAATTTATTAAAACCTAATTCCTTTGAAATTTCTTCAAGAAATAAGCTAGGAGTTGCAGAAATTAATATTAATTCTTCTGCTTCCTTTTTATTTTCCATGATTTCATCATAAACCCAAGTGAATATTCTCTTTTTATTTTCTACCCAAAATTCATGTATTTCTTTTTTTAGATACTCAATTTCTATATCATCTAATATTGAAAAAAATATCTCTTTAGATTTTTTTAAATCATATCTATAATATATTAATGAGTGTATTACCTTGTATATTTTTAAGATATATTTTGGGTTTCTTTTAAGGAAAAATCTCATAAAATCAGTAGATGTTTCACCATCATAAATAGTTTTATCAAAATCATAAACAATAATATTCTTCAAGCTTACACCTCTTTTCTAATTTTTCTTTTAATGTAATAAAGCCTTTGCTTTTAAGTTTTTCTTCTATAGTTGTTTTATCAAAAGTATTATTAAAGATTTTTTTAATTTCATCATTTATTTCAAGTATTTCTGATATACAAATTCTTTTATAACCATCAAATACTAATCTTTGTGAAAGTATACAAAGTAAAGAATCAAGTATTAGATATTTAGGAATATTCATATCTATTAATCTATTTATAGTTGATACACTATCATTAGTATGTAAAGTGGTAAGAACTAAATGACCTGTAAGTGCAGCTCTAATTGCAATTTGTGCTGTTATTTCATCTCTAATTTCACTTATAACAATAATGTCGGGATCTGATCTTAACACAGTTCTTAATATTTTTTCAAAACTTAATCCTATTTCTTCTTTAACCTGTATTTGAACTATATCTTCAATCTTATTTTCTATAGGATCTTCTATAGTTATTATTTTTCTTTTACTTTTCATAAGTATATTAATTAAAGAAAGTAGTGTAGTAGATTTTCCACTTCCTGTAGGACCTGTTATAAGTATAAGCCCATTATTTTGAAAACAGGCTTTTTGAAGAATTGAAATACTAGTATTATCAAATCCTAAAGCTGTTAAACTAACATCATCTAAGCTTGAGTTTAATATTCTTAAAACTACATTTTCTCCCATATTACTTGGTAATGTTGCAACACGTATATCATATTTTCTATTTTTAAAAATATGTGTAAAAGCGCCATCTTGTGGTAATCTTTTTTCTGCAACATTTAATTTTGAAAGTATTTTAATTCTAGCAATTATTTCTCTTACATTTAATTTAGAGGTATTTTCTATCTTATTTATACCCCCGTTTATTCTTAATTCTAATTTACAACTATTTTCATGTTCTCTAATATGTATATCAGTAGCATTTTTTGAAATAGCCAATTCTAAAATATTTTCTAAATTAAACAAAAAGCAACTATCTGAGGTAGTTGCCGTGTTTTTATTATTATCCCTCATTTAACCCCCTAATATTATTTCATATCTTTTAGTAATTCTTCTGTTTGTTTAGTCATCATTTTGTATAGCATTTTTTTTATGATGTTATACCATTTTAATTTAGATTTTTCTAACGCTAAACCTTTAATTACATCTTTCATTTGTTTTATTATTAAATCATATTCTTCAAAAGAAAGTGCAAGAACTTTTTCTTTAGGCCTTTTTTCTTTCTTACCTACATGTAATGATTTTTCTACATATTTAAAGAATGAAAATACGTTAGGTAGTTGTTTTTCATACATTATCATTTGTTTTTTCATTTCACCTATCATTTGTTCTAAATATTTTTGTGAACTTTTACTTAATGTTACTTCTTTTTTTCTTTTACCTTTTCCAATTTTTTGAAGTAAAGCAGCCATGCTTGCTTGACTTTTTGCATTCATAATATCCATATCAGAAATGCTATTAGGGTTTACTAATTTACCTTTCAAATTATTCCTCCTTAAGTTTTGTTAATTCTATTAATGAGATTTTACCCTCTCTTAATAAAGTGATATCTTCGCCATCAATTTTAAATATGCTAGAAGAAATTCCACTTATATTATTATCATCTATATATTTATAGTCTACAGCATCTAATATTTCTTTATCTATTTCAAAAGATTTTCTTGGAGCATCTTTTCCACTTATATTAGCAGAAGTTGTCATTAAAATTCCTCCAAATTTATCAATTATTTCTAATGCTAGTTTGTTATTAGGTATTCTTACCCCTATATCTTCATAACCTAAAAGTTCTTTGATAAATGGAGTGGATTTAACTATTAAAGTGATAGGTCCTGGAAAAAACTTATCTACTATTTTATCTATTAAATTATTAGTTTCAATTACCTTATTTATCATATTTTTTTTTGAAACTAGTGCAATGATTTTCTTATTTTTGTCCCTTTTTTTGATATTAAAAATTTTATCTAAAGCTTTTTTGTTTGGAAGAGTTCCTATACCATAAACAGTATCCGTAGGAAAGAGTATTACACTATTGTTCATTTTTTCCTTCCACATCTAAATTTTTAGGAACTTCAAATAAGTCGCTTATTGCTTCTTCTTTAAATATTCTATTTATAGTTTCAGCGAACATACTTGCTGTTGAAACTATAGATAATTTATCAAATTTTTTATCTTCTGGTAATTCTATAGTATCTGTAACGATAACTTTGTTAAATTCTGAATTTTTTAATCTATCTATTGCTGGTCCTGAAAATACTGGATGAACAGCACAAGCATAAACTTCTAATGCCCCTTCATTTTTAAGTGCAGTAGCTGCGTTGCATATAGTTCCAGCAGTATCTATAATATCGTCTATAAGTATTGCTTTTTTACCTTTAACTTCTCCTATTAAGTTCATAACTTCTGATACATTAGCCTTTTCACGTCTTTTATCTATTATAGCTAAAGGTAGATTTAATGATCTTGCTAATGCTCTAGCTCTTTTAACTCCACCAACATCAGGAGATACAACTACAGCATTTTCTGAATTAAATCCTTTATCATAAAAATATTTTGCAAATAGTGGTAAAGCTTCCATATGATCTACGGGTATGTTGAAAAATCCTTGTATTTGTCTTGCGTGTAAATCCATAGTAACAACTCTAGTTGCTCCAGCTACAGTTAATAAATCAGCCACTAATTTAGATGTAATTGGCTCTCTTGGGTATGCTTTTCTATCTTGTCTTGCATATCCATAATAAGGGATAACTGCGATAATTTCAGTTGCAGATGCTCTTTTTAATGAGTCTATGAAAACTAATAGTTCCATTATACTTTCATTAACAGGTTTAGATGTAGATTGTATTACAAATACTTTACATCCTCTTACAGTTTCGTTAGATTTAGCGAAAGTTTCGCCATCAGCAAATCTGATTATAGTTCTATCTCCAAGTTTTACATTGAGTTTCTCAGCTATTTTTGCAGCCAATTTTGCACTTGAAGTTCCAGCATAAACTTTAATCTCATGATTGTTATACATTTTGAAATCCCACACTTTCTTCTATTTTTTATTTATTCCAATTTTATTGATCTGTTTTGCTCTTCCAAACGCGATACTATCATTTGGCACATCTTTTGTAATTACTGAACCTGCGGCAGTTAATACATTTTCTCCTATTTCTACTGGAGATACTATAATACTATTACTTCCTATAAAGCAATCTTTACCTATAGTTGTTTTATGTTTTTTTACTCCATCATAATTACATGTAATAGTTCCAGCTCCTATATTTGTATTTTCTCCAACTTCACTATCACCTATATATGTTAAATGTCCACATTTAACACCTTTATGTAGTATTGCTTTTTTAATTTCAACAAAATTCCCTACTTTTGATTTTTCTTTTAATACGCTATTTGGTCTAATGTGTGCAAATGGTCCTACACTAACATTATCTTCTATATTAGATAGCTCCACTACGCTATTATCTATAATAACATTATTTCCTATAATAGAATTTTCTATTCTAGTTCCAGAATAGATAATACAATTACTTCCTATTCTAGTACCTTTTTCTATGTATACATTAGGATAAATTATACTATCTTGTCCTATGATTACATCTTCTTCTATATATGTATTGCTAGGATCTATAAGTATAACTCCTTCATTCATAAGTTCTTCATTTTTTCTTTCTCTTAATATCTTAGAAACATCTGCAAGTTGAGATTTAGAATTTACACCTAACATTTCTTTTTCATCCTCAAGAACTAGACTATCTACTTTTAAGTTTTCTTCATTTAATAATTTTACTGCATCTGTTAGATAGTACTCTCCTTTTTTATTATCATTACTAAATTTATCTAGTATAGACAATAAAGAGTTTCTTTTAAATAAATAAACTCCTGCATTTATTTCTTTGATATTTTTTTGTTCTATAGTTGTATCTACTTCTTCTATTATATCAATAACTTTTCCCTCTTCTTTGATTATTCTACCATAACCTAAAGGATTGTTAACTATACAAGAAAGAATTAGACAATCTAAAGAATTTGCTTCAAATTTTTCTTTCATTTTATTAATAGTCTCTACAGTCAATAAAGGTCCATCTCCATTGCAGATTAAAATATCATCATCATTTTCTAATATTTTATCCTTTGCAATAATTACTGCATGTCCAGTACCTAATTGTTTGTCTTGAATTACATATTCAGTATCAACTACTTCAAGTATTTGTTCTTTAAGGTAACCCAATATTAAAATATTTTTGTTAATACCAGCCTTATTTAAGGTGTTAATAAGCTTAACTATCATAGGTTGCCCATTTACTTTATGCATTAATTTAGAGACGTTTGACTTCATTCTTGTACCTTTACCTGCTGCAAGAATAATTGAAATCACAAAATCACCCACTCACAAATTTAATTATTAAATTAATTATATCACTTTTAACGTGTTATTACAATATATATGGATTAAAATAAGGCAGAATTTTAAATGGATTTGGGGTTATGTATCATTTAGAAATATGTATCTTACTTAATTTATATAATGTAAAACATTTATTAAGGATATATATTTAAAATATTAAAAACATTTTGTATGGTTAAAATGAAATATTTAAAAACCTATAATTTATATGGAAATAAAAGGTTTTAAATAAAAAAAATAAAAATTTTCAAAAAACCCCTTGACAACAGAGAGGGAGTTATGCTAATATAATGAGGTCCACCGGAGGGAAAATAGGTGAGACAAGGACAATGGAAAGAGAAGGAATAGATAAAGCAAACAAGATATAAGGAAGTCAATTTAGAAGGAAAAGAAGACTGAAAAAGGTGAAGAAGTAAAGAA
>LJRV01000507.1 GCA_001612575.1 Streptobacillus notomytis | reverse complement strand
TCTTGAATTAGATCTATTTTGTAGTACTACATAGTTTCTACAGAGTAACCGACAAAGGCATAGCATCATAAATCTATGCCTTTTGTTGTTTGTGGATGAAAATGCAACGTTTATTTTTAATTTCTGCATTCTGTGCTGGACTTATGACGGGTTGTGCAACTACAAGTAAATTAATTCCTTTTGTGGGCTCAGAAACCCCAATGCAACAAGTACTTAAAACGCCCCCCGAGATTGTAAAAGAGCATAACAATACTTCAGTTCAGCAGGTATTTAACCGAGTAGAATCCCCAACTGTTTCTCGCATTACTGTTATACAAACCGGTTTAATGGATGACTCTGTCTCAGCAATTCGGACGGAATATTTATTTAAATTGGTTGATGAAAAGTGGCAATTGCAAAATAAGCAAAAGAGCTACCAATGTGCAAGAGGAAAAGGTTCTAAAGGTTTCCAGACGCAGCTTTGTTCTTAAGCATAAAAAAGACGATAAATATATCGTCTTTTTTTATTTCTTAAATTATACGCCACTTTCTAAAATTTTAATTTTGACATCAACTACATCATCTTTGAC
>LJRV01000506.1 GCA_001612575.1 Streptobacillus notomytis | reverse complement strand
GTACTGATACATTTAAACGACGGGCAACGCCCGAAACCGCTTCAGAAGTTACTTGCATGGCTTCCTCTATATTTAGTAATAACAGTTTTTAAAAAAGTGCCATATTATATGACAACATTTAACGATATACAAAATAACAAGCGATCAGAACAATTTTTCGGCTTAAATTCTTCATATTCCCTTCGCTATTTTTATCTATTGTCTAATATTTGTTGCAAATGATAAGTACTATCATTAATATTCAATGGTTTTTAACTCATATTTTTAACTATTCTTCTTATATCCCAATAC
>LJRV01000505.1 GCA_001612575.1 Streptobacillus notomytis | reverse complement strand
CGTCAATTTAAGACATCTGCCTTTTGGCATTGCGGTCAATGAACTGATTCGAGGCAAATTCTCTCAATATTTTGGGTCTCATATCATGAACGATGAAAGTGTTTTGTTTGGTATGGCACAGCCTGATTTCGACACCAAAAAGGCTGCTTACTGGCTATGTGGTATAGGCATCATGCTCAGTTGGCCGCTCGGTGTCACTGCAGGTTATTTTATTGGGAGTGCTATTCCAGACCCTAAAACATTTGGCTTAGATGCGATTTTCCCAGCTATTTTAATTGCTCTTACTTTTTCTGCTTTAAAGAATAAGGTGACTCGAAAAG
>LJRV01000504.1 GCA_001612575.1 Streptobacillus notomytis | reverse complement strand
GTTTCCTGCAACGTTAATTTTTCTCATTGTATTCCTCCATTATCTTCATTCTATTTGTTATCATATCATAGTTCACCTAGCGTTTAAATAGTCAAACCCTCGTGTTTACTTACTTTATATAAATATTTCAATCATATTTGCAAGTATACCTTCATCAGTACTTACTGCTTCATCATCAGTCGCTTCTTTTGTTTCTAATTTGGTATTTCTACGTGCGACATAAAACTCACTTGCTTCTAATAATGCTATAT
>LJRV01000503.1 GCA_001612575.1 Streptobacillus notomytis | reverse complement strand
TGAATTTAGTTTAGAAGAAAAAAAAAAGTATCTACAGGTAATAGAAAAAGTCAAATCTCCAACCGAAATACTGTCTAATACTAGTAAATGTGATGGTGACAACGGAAGATTAACGGAGTACACTTTAACTTGTCATGATTTATTAACTTCTAAAATTATGGGACCAATAATGCCAAGATCATCTGTTATTACAACGGAATTTTAGAATAGATATAAGGAATATAAAAACTATGCTACAGAAGATATTTACAATCCATCTAAAAAGAGTAACCATATTATACCAGATAGAATTTCACCG
>LJRV01000502.1 GCA_001612575.1 Streptobacillus notomytis | reverse complement strand
GGCGTAATGACACCGAGTGATCTCATTCAAGCGATTGAGTTGGGCTACGACATTGTGAAGTTTTTCCCTGCTCAACAGGCAGGTGGGGTTGAGATGCTAAAAGCATTTTATGGTCCATTTCCAAACTTACGTTTCTGCCCAACAGGTGGAATTACAGCAGAGACAGCTCCAGATTTCTTAAAGCAACCTAATGTGGTGTGTGTAGGTGGGTCATGGTTAACGCCTAAACCTGTTGTCGCTGCACAAGATTGGGCTGAAATTACCCGTTTAGCCCAAATTG
>LJRV01000501.1 GCA_001612575.1 Streptobacillus notomytis | reverse complement strand
TTGCTGGATGCGCCGCGCCCTGGCGCTCCGCGCACGATTGAAGATGAGCGCGTCGATGCAGTGATCGCCAAGACGCTGGAGTCTGTGCCAGTTGGCGCGACTCACTGGAGTAGCCGCACCATGGCCCGCGCAATGGGCATGTCACAGACGGCTGTGAGTCGAATCTGGCGGGCTTTCGGTTTGCAGCCGCACCGCCAGGAGACGTTCAAACTCTCCAGTGATCCGTTTTTTGTCGAAAAGGTCCGCGACATTGTCGGCCTGTACATGGACCCGCCACTCAAGGCGATGGTGTTGTGCGTGGATGAGAAGAGTCAAATACAGGCATTGGACCGCACACAGCCGATCTTGCCGC
>LJRV01000500.1 GCA_001612575.1 Streptobacillus notomytis | reverse complement strand
CTGCCTGTCTCGTGGTCAACAGATACTTGAAGATTACAGTGAATACTTAAAGTCACACGCTAAAATCAAATAAAATCTATGTAATAAAAAAAGCGCTTCGGCGCTTTTTTTATTATTCATCGAGATTAGTACCAATATAATTTTGTCTATACTGTTTAGGCGATAAATCAAATACTCTTTTAAATGCCTGACTAAATGCTGTTTCGGAAGAATAGCCCACTTTATTTGAAATTTGTTGTATTGATAAATTACTTGTGCGTAGATATTGGCTAGCTAAGCGGAAGCGATAATGCTGTAAATAAGTAAGAGGTGGTTCACC
>LJRV01000499.1 GCA_001612575.1 Streptobacillus notomytis | reverse complement strand
GGTGTGAGAGCAATATCGATAGCAATTGCTTCATTCACATCAGGTTCCTCTAATGTATCTAGCTGGGTTTGTAACAATGCTGGATCAAAAAAATGACCAGATCTTTCTGCAAGTCTTTGCTGTAATAGTTCATAAGAACCTTTTAGATATACAAACTTAACGTTCTGGTCCTGCTCTCTTAAAATATCGCGATACATACGCTTTAATGATGAGCATGTAAACACAGCCGTTTCACCATCTCTTTTTTTTGCTTCAATTG
>LJRV01000498.1 GCA_001612575.1 Streptobacillus notomytis | reverse complement strand
TAAGTTTAGAAACGACTAAAGATTTTTGTACAAGTAAATTTCTTAAGTATTTTCAATTAGTAATTTCTTCCGCTATTTTATTTGCATATATTAAATGAACACCAACTAAGGCTTCATCTACTCTTAAAACATTTTCATTAATATATTTATTAGACACTAATGTTACTACCTCCATAGTACCTTTTACGGCTATTGCAAAAATAGATAACGGTTCTAATCCATTTCCTATAGCTATATCTGCCTGAGTCTTTTTCTTTTTCTTATATGGCATTTATAAGTCTTCCACTCTTTGGAATAC
>LJRV01000497.1 GCA_001612575.1 Streptobacillus notomytis | reverse complement strand
ACTAGTTACTTCTCCACTTCCAAATAACCTTAGAGTATCATTCTTTCCTTCAGAGCTATCTAATGTCCCTGTTACATTATCTAATGATTTAATAGTTACTATAGTTTCATTAAAATCTTTCTTTTTAAGTATTAGATCTCCCTCTAACACTCCATTTTGCAAGTTAACTTTCAAAGGAGCTATTTCTTTTGTTTTATCACTTATGTCTATAAAAGTATAATCTTCAACACTCATATTTCCTTTGATTTTATTATTATTGTCTATTCTACCCTTTAAAGTATTAATATATAAATCTGTTTTTGATTCTATATGTCCAAAATTTTCAAAATTCATATTTAATCCAACTATAAGATGTGAATCTGCTTCTTTAATTACTCCAGTTTTGGTATTTAAAAATATAGTTTTTTTATCATAATCAATATCAGCATCTGTATTTTGGATATATAGGTTACCTTTAATTTCTCCAGAATTTACTATTTTTGAAGATGAAGAATTATTTACATCAACAAATAAGCCTGATTCTATTTTCCCTTCATTTTTTAAATTCACATCTCCTGTAGTAACCATTCTAATATTTTTTATCAAACCCGTTTTTCTATTTATTAAACTTCCACCTTCTTCTGAAACAAAACACAACGAATCTATTATTCCTGCATTATCTAAAACTCCCAAATTCTTAGCATTTAATTCAACCCCACCTTTTAATGATGAATTTTCTGCATTTTTATAATACACATAAGTTGAATTTAGACCTAAGGCTGTCACATCATCTAATGAAGTTGTTATACTCTTATTATTTATTACATAAACTAAATTTTTATACTCAACTGATTCTGAAATTTGACCTTCTTTATGAGTTTCTTTATTCCCCAAAATTATTTCTTTTGAACTAGAAATATTTGCATTATTTTCAACTCTAAGGCTCTTTGCCTTCTCATTTGAATTTACAATAACATCATTTGATGATATATCTTTATTAAATACAATTTTTCCATTTTTATCATCTTTTACTTTAAATTTATTTTCATTTTTTTCTATTCCATCTTCATCATATATAGTTTGTTTTTCAATTTCATTTATTTTTTTTATATCTTCTTCTATAATCTCATTTACAATTTTCTCTGTGTTAGAAATAGAAATAATTGAAAATGATGCTAAAAATGTAACCAAGAATAAACTTTTTCTCATATACATTTTTTCTCCTTTTTATTTTGTTAATTTTTTATCAATATAATAACAGTATACCGCTCCCCACTGTTTTGTCAACATCAAAAACATTTTCAAAATTCATCTATTTTTGAATTTCATTTTCAAAATAAGATTTAAGTATTTTAAATAAATAAAAAACCAAAGACAAATAAAAGTCTTTGGTTTAATTTATACTTTTAATTTTCAAACTTATATATTTCAGGTTTATATACTTTAAGTACTTTTGTGTATATAATATGTGAAATTAATCCTATTCCAAATGGTACTACAAGATAAGCTACTAACACATATATCAATGCTTTTACTCCAGTTATTCCACTTGCAGAATATTCACTCATAGCTTTAATAGGTCCAACAAGTCCTACAAATCCAAATCCTGAACTCACCTTATCTCCACTAATACCTAGTATTCTTACAACTAAACCTGCTATAGAAGAAGTTGTCAAAATAGGTAAAAGCATTATGGGGTTTTTAACAATGTTAGGCATCATCATCTTCATTCCACCCATACCAACTGCTATAGTAACCCCAGCTTTATTCACTGCCCAAGAACCTATAACTAATACAGCTGCTGTTGATGATACTCCAATATTTGCAGAACCACTTGCAAGCCCTGATAATCCTATAGCTATTCCTATGGCTACTGTAGAAATAGGTGATACTATTAGTATAGAAAATGACATAGCAATTAAAATACACATTAATATAGGTTGTAAAGTAGTAAATGAATTAATACCATATCCTATAGTTGTTGAAATATTTTGTACATAAGGTAATATTAAAAGACCTAAAAATCCTACACCTACTCCAACTATTATTGGTTGTAAAACTATAGTTAGCGATCCTAATTTTTCTCCTAAAAGCATCGTAACATAAGCAGCTATACCTGCAATTAACATAACATTAATTAGATCTCCTAACCCTATTTTTAAAACTTCATCTACTCTCGTTAAAGCCCCTGATGCTATCCATGTAGATGACATCATTACAGCAGATTTCATAGGATTAAATCCAAATTGTAACCCTACTAAAAATCCTATCATAGGAGCTACTAACCACTGTATATCAACACAAATTTGTTTTAAAACTCCAAAAACAGGATGAAATTGTGCTAAATAACCAAATAATCCTCCTAATACTGCATTAGGTATTAATCCAACTACTATACCTATAGCAGTACCATTTAATACTTTCATTACAAATTGTTTTATTGTCATATCTTTCATATATCTTACCCTCCAATTAAAACGCTTTCTCTTCCATGTATTAAAATAGTTATTAAATCACAAAAACTTGTATCTAAACCATATTCTTTTCCTTTTTTAGACACATACCCATTTAAATAATCTATTTCTGTTAATCTTCTTTTTTGAATTAAATCCTGATGCATAGACGGGTAATGTCTTACTCCTTGAAACTCTTCTGTTGTAAACCAACAAACTAAATTAGTAATTTCTTCAACATTTAATATAGTTCCTTCTTTTTCAGCAACAGCAGCAAATTCTTTTACAATTTTACCTAATAATTCTCTTGATTTTTCAATTTTACCTAATTCTAACATATTACAGTCAAGTAAAGCACAACATGCATTCATAGTTCCATTAATACATGCCTTTCTCCATATAGAAAACAGGATATCTTCAGAATATACTGTAGGTAATCCTGAATTATTAATACATTCTACAACTTTAATTGCATTTTCTTTACCAGCTTCTGAAATGTTTTGAATTTCTGTTTTACCATAATTAGTTACTTCAAACATTCCAGCACCTTTCATACCAGCAGTTAAAACTGTAACTCCCATTAAAATTTGTTCAGGTTTAACAAATTCTTTTAAAGTATCTATATGTCCTAAACCATTTAATAAACATAATACACTTGTTTTTTCAGAAATTAAATGTCTAATATCATTTAACATCTCTTTTAATTGCATAGATTTAGTAAATACTATTATTAAATCTGCTGTTTCATTATATTGTGATGGCAAGTATGCCTCTGCTTTAATATTTTCTTCTACTCCAATATTTTTAAAGTTAATTCCATTTTTATTAATAGAATCAACATTTTCTTGCCATAAATCTAAAAAAATTACTTCATTTCCTGATTTTTTTAACATAGATCCATAAGTTGCACCCATAGCTCCAGTTCCTGCAATAATTACTTTCATAATTCAATTATGTGATAAAATTCACATCTCTCCTTTCAATTTTCATATTATTTGTAATTATATCATTAAAAAAAAGTATGTTGCAACAAAAAACTGAAACTTAAAATGAATAATTATTATAGAATAACTTTTTGTTAAATCCTTCTAACTTTTTCATTATTTCTATATACTTTACAACATATTCTAATTTTAAATTTCCTATTTCTTTATGTAATTCTTTTTTAAATATTATAGCCTGTTTATAAACTCTAATATATGATAATCTATCAAGATTTAATTCTGGATATTTTTTTTGGATCTATTTCTATATCATACTATATATTGAAATAACGTTTTTTAGTTATAGTTGAAATAGGTAATATTATACAATCATTATCACTAGTTCTACCTATGACTAAAACTGGTCTTTTTTTAAATCCTTTTTTTCTCTTCAATATATCAAAATAAGAAAAAAGTGTAATAAATATTTTACCTATCATTCTCATCACCACTTCCTTATTATATATTTTACATTAACATTATACCTAATAAATTAAAAAATATAAATTGTTTTTTAGGTATATTTCACTTTATTGTGTAGAGTATAAAAAAACATGTACAAATTTTGTACATGTTTTCTATTTATCTATTTTTTATCATAGGGAAAATCATCTGGATCTAAACTAAATCTAACTCCCTCATCCATCATATCTATACGTTTTAAATCTTCATCATTTAAAATGAAATTTTGTGAATTAAAATTTTCTACTATTCTTGAAGGTGTTTCTGATTTAGGAATAGCATAAATTCCTCTTTGTATATGCCAGTTTAATATTACTTGAGATGAAGTAACATTATATTTTCTTGCAATATTTATCAATACTTCATCATCTAAATATTTAGCCTTTTCTATAGGCATCCATGCTTCTACTTGTATACCTTCTTTTTTTAAATATGATCTAAGTTCAGGTTGAGAAAATTTAGGATGTAATTCTACTTGATTAAAAAATGGTTTAATAGAACAATGCTGTTTTAATTTTTCTAAGTGTTCTATTTTAAAATTACATACCCCTATTTCTTTTACAGCACCTTCATTTTTTAATCTTTCCATCGCCTTATATGATTCTATAAATTTCTCTGGGTGAGGCCAGTGTGCTAATAAAATATCTATTTTACCATCAAGTAGCTTATGACTATTTTCAAAAGATCTTAAAGTGTCATCATAACTCATATCACTTGGCCAAACTTTAGTAGTAATTACTAACTCATTTTTTAATTTACAAGTTTTTAAGAAATTTCCTATAAAAGCTTCATTCCTATAATACGTTGCTGTATCTATCAATCTATAACCAACATCTATTGCAGTTTGAAGTGCAACTTTAATTTTTTCTTCATCCGTAATCTTATATACACCAAATCCTAATTTACCTATGTTCATTATTTCCCCCTTTTATTTACATATAGCTAAAGAACCCATAGGATCCCATGGTTTAAGTACTATAGGATCATTGTTTAATTTAGATTGTAATTCTTGTGATAAATATTTTTTATTAATTACTATTTGGTATGTATATTTATCCATCCATTCATCACTCATTACAAAGTATCCTTTTTCTCCATTTGCTTCTCCCCAGCTATTTTCAACCTTCCATCTAGTTGATTTACCATCAATAATATTTACTCCTGATAAAACCATAGCATGCGTCATTAAACTTTCACAATAATCAAGATTTGATGATTTGCTTTGTTCAAACTTAATTCCAAAACTTTTTTCAAATTCAAATAAATTTAAGTCCATTATCCCTAAAGTTCTTTGTGAATTTTGTCCAACATCACAACCAAACCATACAGTTTCTCCATCGCTAATTTGTCTTATAGCCAATTTTTTAAATTCATCCATAGGTAAATTTAAATATCTAACAGGTTTTCCATCTATTACATTACCTAAATATTCTACAGTAAACATTTCATAAAATGGTTTATCTTTAGTAGGTGCATTTATTATACTTACATATTCATTTAAATCAACATTGATGTATTTGTTATAAAAATCTTGTGGGTTAATGTTTAAATCTCTATGGAATTTTTTATTTTTATCATAGTATTCAAAGTTAAATGCTTTAGGGGGCACACCTAACATAACACATAAGAATGAATATATCTCTTCCATCATAGCTTCTTTTAAATCATACAATCCTTTTTCATCTAAATCACTATTTCTTAATATTTCAGCATTAAGTCTTAACTTCTTATTTAAAAGTGTATTAAGCATAGCAGAATTTGAAGAATGATATACTTCTGGCATAACACTTTTTGGTACTACTCCATATTTTTGTATTAAAGATACTACCATATCCCATTGTCCCCCATCTTGTTGAGGCACAGCTAATAAATGATGTACTAATCTTGAATCTATATCCTCTTTATGTGTTTTAATTATTGCATCTAAGAAAAAATTAGATTTTTCTAATTTATCCCAGAAGAAAGTATATGTTTGTGATAATTCAAAATTTTCTAAATTGTATTCTTTATTCATCTTATGTCTTAACGTATTAAGTGCAGCAAATATCCAACATCTTCCACTTGATTTTTGATTTGATACTTTTCCTGTTTCAATATTTTCAGAAAATACATGTATAGTTTCAGAAAATACATCATTATTAATTACTGCATCACTAATTCCCATTCTAAGAGTTGCATTTTGCAATACTCTAAAATTTCTTTCGTTAAATTTTTGTTCCATTTTTTCAAGATTCATAAAAAATCCCTTCTTTCTAATCCATATATTTTATTTTTTCTTTAACTTTATCTAGTGTGATATGTGTTTCACTCTCAAATTCTTTTTCAAGAATTTTAATTTTATCATCATCTAACCCTAAATACATAGCAAATGATTTCAATTGTAATCTCATATGTCCCTTTTGTATACCAACAGTAACCAAAGCTCTAAGTGCAGCAAAATTTTGTGCAAGTCCTACACATGCAGTAATTTCTGCAAGTTCTTTGGCATTTGGATTTCCAAGTATTTCAAGAGATATTTTACTTGTAGGATGCACCCCAACAGAACCACCAAAACTTGCAATAGCTAAAGGTAGTTCTATAACCCCATGCAATATTCCATTTGTATAATTCCAAATAGTTAAACTCTTATACTTACCATCTCTTGATGCATAAGCATGTCCTCCTGCTTCTATTGCCCTCCAATCATTACCTGTTGCAAGGGCAATGGCATCTATACCATTAAATATCCCCTTATTATTAGTTACAGCCCTATATGTATCTACATTTGCAAATTCTATTGCTTTTTCTATTCTTTTTCCTAAACTTTCTTCTACTTCTATAAAACATTCAGCTTTAACCAAGCTAGATATAGAATAATTAGATATTATACTCATAAGTTTAGTTCCTGAACAAACCTCAAGTATTACAGGAGCTATACTTTCAAGCATAGTATTTACAGTATTTGCTCCCATAGCATCTACAGTATCTACATAAAGGTATATAATTAAAAAACTTTCCCTCCTTTCTATTTTAATATCTCTTGCTCCTCCACCTAAATTTACTATACTTTCTTGGGATTCATTAGCTATTTTTAATAATTTATCTTTAATATTACTAATATCATCTTTAGCTTTTTCAAAATCTTCAACATCATATATAGCTATCTGACCAATAATTAACCTATTTATTATTTTTGCTTTAAATCCTCCACTTTTTTTAATCATCTTAGCCACGTTGCATGCAGCTGCTATTACTGAAGGTTCTTCTATAGCAAAAGGTATCACATATTCCTTACCATTAATTAAAAAATTAGTTGCTATACCAAGAGGCAGTCCATAAACACCTATTTGATTTTCTATAAACTTATCTGCCATTTCATCACTTAACACTGCAGAATTATTTAATAAATCAAATGTATACTCACTAATATTACCATTTTCTTTAAGTAAGCTTATCCTATCTTTCCTACTTTTCTTATAACTATCCTTCCACATAATTTCTCACTTCATACATTCTTCTATGGCTTGATATTCCTTTTAAATACACATCATCATCTATATTTCCTAAATATACATTTCCATTTTCATCTAAATTAATATCTTCAAAAAATATATCTTCATATTCTTTTACAGTGCATCTTTTTCTATTATTTAATTTTATTTCTATTTTTTCTTTAGATAAAACATTTCTATAACCATCAACTAAAGTAACAGAGAAAAATTCAGCAACAGCTCCAGAACCGTAACTAAACATACCTATTTTATCCCCAGCTTTAATATTTTCAGAATTAAGTATTAAAGATAACATAGATAAGTATAAAGAACCAGTATAAATATTTCCTATCCTCTTATTATACATAACACTTGCTTCAAACTCTTTTAATATCTTTTCATCATTTGTTATACTATTTAACCCTTTATATGCCATTTTAGCATACGGAACATGTAAACATATAGCCTTGAAATCTACATCATTTAAACGCATATACTCACTATATGATTTATCAAGCAATTCTAAATATTTTTCAACTGAAAACTTACCATCTACTAATGCATATTTAGAATAAGTCGGTCTCCAAAAATCCATGATATCCTCACTAAAAGCAACCTCATCATTATTAAATATAACTATTCTTGGATCACAAGATACTAACATTGCTATAGCACCTGCACCTTGTGTTACTTCTCCACTACTATTTTTACCGTATTTTGCTATATCTGCTGCTATTACAAGAACCTTAGAATTAGGACTTGTTGCAATATGTGCCTTAGCATAATCAAGTCCTGCTGTAGCTCCAAAACATGCTTGTTTTATTTCTATACATTTACAGTAATCATTAATGCCTAAATAGTTTTTAATATATATACTAGCAGCCTTAGATTCATCTACAGAAGATTCAGTTCCAAATATTACTAAATCTATATTTTTTTTATCTTCTTCTGTTAATATATCTCTTGCCGCTTTTATTGCAAGAGTAACTATATCTTGATTTTTAGATGTAAATGACATCTCAAGTTGACCTATACCTTTAACAAACTTATCAACCTCTACATTTCTTGCTATAGCTAAATCTTTAATATCTAAATATTTATCAGAAAATTCTACCCCTATTTTGTCTATTCCTATTTTCATAATCACCTTTCAATTAAAATCGAAATTCCTTGACCTCCTCCTATACAAAGAGTAGCTATTCCTCTTTTAAGATTTCTTCTTATTAATTCATGAACTAAAGTTACTACTATTCTTGCTCCACTTGCACCTATAGGGTGTCCAAGAGCTATAGCTCCTCCATTTACATTAACTTTATCTTCTGGAATATTTAACTCTTTATTAAATACAAGTGAAACTGCACTAAATGCCTCATTTACTTCAAAAAGATCTATATCTTCAACAGTTAAATTAAATTTTTCAAGCAATTTTTTAGTAGAATATATTGGAGCAAGGCCCATAACACTAGGATCATTTCCAACTGTCACAAATCCTTTAATATTTGCAAGTATTTCCATATTATTTTCCTTTGCGTATTCACTATTAGCTAAAATTAACATAGCTGCTCCATCATTAATTCCTGAAGAATTTCCAGCAGTTACTTTTCCATCTTCTTTAAATGCTGTTTTTAAACTAGATAATTTTTCTCTTTCTAAATTAAATCTTGGATATTCATCTACCATTCCATTATATATTTCTTCTTTAAAATATCCATTTTCTATAGCATTTTGTGCTTTTTTTTGTGAATTAAACGCAAAATCATCTAACTCTTCTCTACTAATACCGTAAATGTCTACTATATTCTCAGCAGTAAGTCCCATATGAGTATTTGAGAATGCATCTGTTAATCCATCTTTTAACATATTCTCACTACCAGTCATCTTCTCCACTCCACCAACTAATACCACATTGTTATTACCACTTACTATACTGCTATATCCCAGCTCAATTGCCTTCATACCTGAACCACAAACCATATTTACCAAAAATGCAGGAATGTAATTTTCAAGATTTCCTTTAATAGATATCTGTCTTGCAATATTTTGTCCCAAATTATTTGCTAAAACATTACCTAATATTACCTCATCTACTTTGATATCACTAGTAATACTTTTTAGTAAATCTGCTGAAAAATCAACTAACTTTACATCTTTATACATACCATTATACTTTGCTATTGCTGTTCTTTTAGCTCTAATTATTGATACCAAATCTCCTCCTAAATTTTTTCTATAATACTAATTATATCGTTTATTTAAAATTTTATCAACTAAAACAATTTTATATTACGTAAAAAAAACAGAAGCATATAACTACTTCTGTTACTATTTTTTAATACTACATATGATGATGTTCCATATGATTTGCATATCCTTTGCTTGCTTTACCAACTTGGAAGTAATTTGAAATTTTTCCATTCATTTCAACAAATGCTTCTGTTCCTTTAATTCCTAAAATTACTGTTTTATCTTTATTTGCAAACATTTCTCCTGATGCACTCATAATTCTTTCTAATTCATATTCCATTCCATCTACTCTTATAAATGCATGGTCTCCTTTAATAACTACTAAAGCATGTGAATGAGCTTCTCCCTTAACACTATGGAAATTTATAACTATTTCTTCCATAACTTCTTGCATAGCTTTGAAATCTATAACCTTTCCATGCATTTCAAAGAAAGCATCTTGTCCTTTAATCCCTAAAATTACTGTTTTATCTTCATTTGCAAAAATCTCTCCTGATGCACTCACAATTCTTTTTAAAGTGATTTTTTCACCATTCATACTAAATTTTGCCATATCTCCATTAATCATAACTGTTGCAGTTTCACCTTTAGAACCAACTAAATTTACTTTAACTTCTTCATTCATCATTTCTACAACTGCTTTTTCTTCTTTTACCATTTTATCTGTATTCATCATTGCATTTGAATTTGCAAATGTATTCATTGCAAATACCATAACTGATAATGCCATTAATTTTTTCATTTTAATCTCTCCTTTTTCTTGTATATCATAATTATACAATTTAATTATTATTTTTTCTCATATATATTCATTAATTTTGCCTTAGTTTTTACAAAAGGGGTTCAAAGAAAAAAATGTCCATATTATTTATTTTAATCTATCTAACAATTTTTTAGTTTCTTCTTCAAATCCTGGTTTTTCTAATAAAGCAAACATATTTCTTTTATATTCTTCAACCCCTGGTTGATCAAAAGGATTTATACATAACATATATCCACCTATAGCTACTGCTTTTTCAAAGAAATAAAACATATATCCTAAGTGATAAGGTGTTGCCTCAGGTATATTAATTACAAGATTAGGAACATTACCATCTACATGAGCAAGTATTACACCCTTAGCAGCTTGTTTATTAACATAATCTATTCCTTTTCCACTTAAATAGTTTAACCCATCTAGATCTGAATCTTCTTTTTCTATTAATATATCAATTTCAGGTTTATCTATTAATAGTACTGTTTCAAACATAGTTCTTCTTGCTTCTTGTATAGATTGTCCTATAGAATGTAAATCTGTTGAAAAATCTGCACTAGTAGGGTAAATTCCTTTTCCATCTTTTCCTTCAGATTCAGCAAATAACTGTTTCCACCATTCTGCGATATAGTGTAGTCTTGGTTCATAGTTAGTTAAAATTTCCATATTTTTCCCTTTATTGTATAAAAGGCTTCTAGTTGCAGCATATATCATAGCATCATTTTCGTAATATTCTTTAGTAGAATAATCTACCATGGCATCATATGCACCTTGCATTAACTCATCTATATTAATACCTGCTACAGCTATAGGAAGTAATCCTACTGCTGTTAATACAGAAAATCTTCCCCCTACATTATCAGGTACTATGAAAGTTTCATATCCCTCATTAATTGAAAGATTTTTTAATGCTCCCTTAGATTTATCTGTAGTTGCATATATTCTTTTTGCAGCTTCTTCTTTACCATATTTTTCTTCAAGTTTTTTCTTAAATACTCTAAATGCTATAGCTGGTTCTGTTGTAGTTCCTGACTTAGAAATTGCATTAACAGAAAAATCTCTATTTCCTACTAAATCAATTAAATGTTGTAAATATACTGGAGACATATTAGTCCCTGCAAAATATATTTCAGGTGTTTTTCTATCTTCTTTTCTCATGTTGTTATAGAAAGTATTAGATAAAAATTCTATAGCTGATTTTGCACCTAAATACGAACCTCCTATACCTATTACTATTAATACTTCTGAATCCTTTTGTATTTTTTCAGTTGCTTTTTTAATTCTAGAAAATTCTTCTTTATCATAATTTTTAGGAAGATCTAACCAACCTAAAAATTTATTTCCTGCTCCACTTTTATCCATAAGTATTTTGTCTGCAAGTTCTACAAATGGTCTAATTTGCTCATATTCATGTTTACCAATAAATGGTTTAACATATGTAGTCTCTAATCTAAGTTTCATTTAATATATCTCACTTTCAATATTTATATATATGTAAGTATATACTAATTTTTAAATTCTTTCAAGATAGTACAAAGAATTGTAGTATAGGTTTATTTTTATTTACTATATATATGTGTATGTATAATATAATAAGAATAGAAAGGTGTGATACTATGTACAAAACAAAATTTAATATTATGTTCTACATTTTAAGTTTTATTCCTGTATAGTTCTTATTTACTTTAGATGGTACAAATAGTTTTGGGAATATAATTAATAAAATGGTAGCTGTAGTTATGTTTTTATTAACACTTCGTATGCTTTACTTAGAAGTTCTGAAAATAAAAAATAAAATGAAATTCACAAAGGTTGGTTATGGTGATTCATTTGCCTATGGTTTTTACTTTTTAGCAACTTTAGCTTTAATTTTAGGTGTATACTTTAAAAATTTAGATACTCTTAAGTTAGGAATGTTTTTACATATATTTGGAAGTTCTCTTATTAATTTAGGAAATCTTTATTATGATGATAAAATTTTAATTTTGGGTTCTTCTATAGTAAATACAGAAAATATATCAAATGTTGAAATGGAAAATAAGTCTATCTTTATTAAGTATAAAAATGGATTAAATAGAAAGATTACTTTTCTTTCTAAGTTAGTTACACAAAACATTTATAATTTCTTAAAGAAATCATAAAAAAGAGTTAATTTGTACTGACCCCAAAAAGTTAGACAAATTTAATTTGACATACTAATAAGGATTAACTTCTGTAATAAGCAGGAGTTAATTCTTTTTTTATTACTTAAAATAAAAACTACACCTCAGTTTATTGAGGTGTAGTATATTATCTAAAATTTCTTCTTACTAGTCTTTTAATTCCTAGAAATATAATATCTAAAAATGTCTTAGATTTAACCATTTTTGATTTATCTATGTAACTACTAACAACTTTTAATGTTTTCTTGTTATCCTTAGTAGAAAATGAAAATTTCCCATTTCTCTTTGTAAATATCACAAATCTAGTTATCCATTTCTTGAAAATAACCTGAGCTGCAATATATTCAACTTCTTCCCAAGGTATTTGAATATAGTCATTAACATTCCTAGCGTTATAATATTCAAAAGATTTATTACCTACAAGAACTTTACCATAACTTGTTATTCCAGAAAAAGAGCTTGCACTTATAGTTAAATCAATTTTATTATTTAAGGATTCTATCATATTACATTATTCCAGCAACTCTTGCTAAAATACCAACTGCAAATAATACTACTATTATAGAAATTGGTGATACTTTTTTCTTAAGTAGCCAACAACATAATAAAGTTAATAATAATGCTGATATTCCAGGAATTAATGAATCTATATTTTGTTGTAATGTAGTAACTTTATCAACGTTTAATCCTGTTGCTCCAAGAGAACTGTATTGTTCTAAAGCTGCTTTTATTCCTTCTGTTCCACTAGGTAATGCTTCCCAGTTAATGTAGGCTCCTTCAGCTTGTTTAACAACTGATACTTTTGAAGTAAATGATATACTTACCCAACGTTGAGTTAATGCCCCTATTATGAACATACCTAATATAGAAGCACCTTGAGTGATTTTTCCAAGTAATCCACCTGATAAATCTTTAGTAATCTTAACTCCAACTTGATATCCAAATTCTTGTGTGTACCATAAGAATGCAAAACGCATAATATTCCATACAAAGAAGAATAATAATGGTCCTAATATGCTTCCAGCTAACGCAAGAGAAGCTCCTAATGCTCCAAGTATAGGTCTTGCTGTAAACCAGAATACTGGATCTCCAACTCCTGCTAAAGGTCCCATCATTCCTATTTTAACCCCTTGTATAGCTGCATCATCAACAGGTATTCCATTTACTCTTTCTTCTTCTAAGGCTAATGTAACCCCCATAACTGGTGCTGAAACATAAGGGTGAGTATTATAAAACTCTAAATGACGTTCTAAAGCTGATATTTGATCTTCTTTTTTTGTATATAGTTTTTTAATTGCTGGTATAATAGAGTAAGCCCAACCTCCATTTTGCATACGTTCATAATTCCAAGAACCTTGAAGTAATTGATGACGCACAGCTACTTTAAAACGATCTTTTTTAGATAATGTTATTTTCTTTTCCATTTTAAATCCTCCAAATTCTAATAGTCATTTAATATATCATCCAATGGATCCCCTACAGAACCATTACTTGAAGATGCTGCACTTTCCTTTAATCCTAAATAAATTAAAGCTAAACTTACTCCTATAGCTCCAAGAGCAATCAATGTTAATTGACTTATAGCAGCTAAACAGAACCCTATTATAAAGAAAGGCCATACTTCTTTAGTTGACATCATATTAATAACCATAGCGTATCCAACAGCAGCTATCATTCCTCCACCAACTGCCATTCCACCAGATAACCATTCAGGCATACTTTGTAATATGTTAGTAACTACTGTTGATGGAATTATACATAATAATAATGCTGGTATTGCAATACGTAATCCTTGCATGAATAATGCAAAGAAATGTAGCATTTCTATAGTTTTGATTTTTCCTTTTTTAGCAGCTCCATCCATTAAGTGAACTATTGAAATTGATATTGTACGAGTTATCATAGTTAAGAATAATCCTGCTACTGATAAAGGTATAGCAAGTGCTATAGCTGAGTTTATTGATCTTGTTATATCTGATTCTCCACCATTTAATCCTAAAACCATTATTATAGCTGATGCTATTGAAGCAAGTGCTGCATCTGGTGCTATTGCTGCTCCAACATTTGACCAACCTAATGCTATCATTTGTAATGAACCACCAAGTATAATACCCTCAGTTAAATGTCCTGTAACAAGACCAATTAATGTACATGCAACTAGTGGTTGATGAAATTGGAATTGATCTAACATTCCCTCCATACCAGCTAAGAATGCAACTAAAACAACTAATAAAATTGTTAGTATTGACATATTTATTCCTCCTGAATTTTTCTAAAATTTTTCTTTAACTTTCTTTAAAATTTGTTCTATATTTTCTGGCGAATCAGCTGGAACTTTTCTAACATCCATTTTAACACCTAAACTTATTAATTTCTCGAAAGTTTCAACATCATTCATATCCATAGCTAAAGACGTTGTTACAGCTACTTTTCCTACAGAATGTGCCATAGAACCTATATTTAATTCTTCTATTTTTATACCTTTTTCAATAGCTTTTAAAACATCTTGAGGTGTTTCAAATAAAAGCATAGCTCTTGTATTTCCAAAACGAGGATCTTTATCAACTTCTACCATTTTATCAATAGGTACAGTATTAGCTTTAACCCCTGGAGGTGCTGCTTCTGTTATCATAGTCTTTCTTAATGCATCTTTTGATACTGAATCTGAAACAACTATAATCCTATCTGGTTTAGTTGATTTTGTCCATGAAGTAGCAACTTGACCATGTAATAATCTTGTATCAACTCTTGCTAATACATATGATATTTTACCATTACCTAAGTCTGTATTTAAGTTTGTCGCTTGTTTTCTAACCTTCTTAGGTTCAAGTTCCTCAGGCTTAACTTTAATCCCCTCTCTACCCTCAATTAAAATTTTTGATGCTAATTCATGTGCAGTAGATACATCATCTCTAACATCTATAGCTTCAGCTAATAATGGTAAATTAACTCCAGTTACTATAGCCCAATTAGGGTATTCTGTAACTAAAGAATTTGCCTGATTAAATGGTGTTCCTGACCATATATCAACTAAAACTAATACTTCATCTTGATTATCAAAAGATTTAGCAGCTTCTAAGATTTTATTTCTTAAATCTTCTGGTCCTTCATTTGGATAGATACCAACAGCAGCTAAATTCTCAACATCTCCAAGTATCATCTTACTTGTTTCAAGAATACCACTTGCTAAATTTCCATGACTTGCTATGATAATTCCTATCATAATAATCTCCTTTCAATTTATACATATTTATTCAAAATTTTTGAATCAAAAACATTGTTTTAACACATATTTCATTACCAATTATATTATATATTTTTACTAATAACAAGAAAAAACCTAAAAAAATATATGAAGTTTTTTAACTAAAATAAATTTTTATTAATAAATATACTAATAAAAGAAAAAAAACTCTAAAATGAATTATTTCAATTTTAGAGTTCCTTTACACTATATGTAACATTTAAGTTTTAATCTATTTTAAATTCATATATTTATCCACAAATTTTTCACTTTCTTCTCTTACACTATCATAACCCTTTGTTGATATATATTTAGTTAAAGCACTTCCTATTCCTAATGCATAAGCTCCTGCATTTAACCACTCATCCATATTATCTATACTTACTCCTCCTGATGGCATCATCTCTGCTTGAGGTAATGGTCCTTTACTGTTTTTTATAAAGCTTGGTTTAAGTAAATCTCCTGGGAATAATTTAACTAAATCTACTCCACTTTCTAATGCTTTTAATATCTCTGTTATTGTTGAACAACCTGGCATATATATTACCTTATATCTATTACATAACTTTGATATCTCTACATCTAAATGTGGTGATACTATAAATCTTGCTCCCTTCATTATTGCTATTCTTGCTGTAATAGCATCTAATACTGTTCCTGCTCCTATTATTACTCCTTCTATATTCTCCTTTGTTAATCTCTCTATAGTGTTTTCTATAAATGGTGTTGTAAATGTTAACTCTATTATCCTTATTCCACCCTCTATTACCTTCTTTGAGATTAAGTACGCTTCTTCTTCATCTCTTCCTCTTATTACTGCTACTAGTTTTTCATCACTAATTTTTTTTAATATATTCATAATTACACCCCTGAATAAGCTGAAAACCCACAATCTACAGGTATGCATATTCCTGTAACTGCACTTGATTTATCACTGTCTACTAAAAATTCTAAAGACCCGTTTAATTCTTCTGGTCTCACAAACCTTCCCATAGGAGTACTATTTAAAATCTTTTCTGTCCTCTTAGTTGGATTACCTTTATCATCAAATAGTAATTTTTCATTTTGCATAGTTCTTAAAAATCCTGGAGCAATTGCATTACATCTTAGTCCAACATGAGAAAAATGTACTGCAACCCATTGTGTAAAATTACTTACAGCTGCTTTTGCTCCTGAATATGCAGGTATTTTTATTAAAGGAGTGTAGGCATTCATACTTGAAATATTAATAATATTTGCCCCTTTTCTTCCTATCATACCTTTAGCAAATATTTGAGTTGGTAATATAGTTCCTAGAATATTTAAATTAAACACAAATTCTATGCCTTCTTTTTCTAAAGAAAAAAAACTTTTAGTTTCATCTGTAAGATTTAATTCATGATATTCATTTTCTGTTGTTGCCTTAGGACTATTTCCACCAGCACCATTAATTAATATATCACAACCTCCAAAATATTTATCAACTTCTTCTTTTGCTTTCTTTATACTTTCTATATCTAATACATTACATTTGACAGCTAATGAATTTCCACCACTTTTATTTATTTCATCTGAGATTTTTTTAGCCATTTCAAAATTTAAGTCAAGCAAGGCAATTTTACATCCTTTTTTCGATAAAAACTTAGCCATTTCTGAACAAATTATTCCACCTGCTCCTGTAATAACTACAACCTTATTATCTAACACTATCATTCTCCTTCATTTTTTTACACATCTCCCATAATCCATTAATATATGTAGCACCCAAAGCCCTATCATAAAGTCCATATCCAGGTCTTTCTTTTTCTCCCCATATTTCTCTACCATGATCTGGTCTTACATATCCTGTAAATCCTACATCATAATATGCTTTAACTATTGCTGCAAAATCAAGAGAACCCTCACTAGATAAATGTGCCGACTCCTCAAAACTTTCATCCTCTAAAATTTTAACATTTCTTAGATGTGAAAAAGGAACCTTACCAATTCCAGCATATTTTTTAACCATAGAAACAAAATCATTTTTACTATCACAACCAAGAGATCCTGAGCATAAAGTTAGCCCATTATTTTTAACATCATAAAGAGATAAAAATCTATCTAAGTCTGCCTCATTTTTAATTATTCTTGGTATACCAAATATTGACCAAGGTGGATCATCTGGATGTATACCCATGTATATATCACATTCAACTGCAACAGGAATTATTTCTTCTAAGAATAATCTTAAATTATTCCACAATCCTTCCTCTCCTAAATTCTGATATGCTTCTATTAATTCTTTTACTTGACTTGGACTATATGATGAATCCCATCCAGGAAGAGCAAGTTTTGTTGAATCAAGTTTTTCTATTTGTGACTTATAGTAAACCAATGCTTTTGAACCATCAGGTAAAACTTTATCAATCTGACTTCTAGTCCAGTCAAATACTGGCATGAAGTTATAGCAAATAGTCTTAACACCAACTTTAGCACATCTTCTAATATTTTCCTTATAATTATCTATATACTCTTGATATTTACCCCTTCTTAACTTAATATCTTCATGAATAGGTATACTTTCAATAACTTCCATATCAAGATTATGTTTATTTACCATTTCTTTTAATTCTTGTAAATCTTCAATAGGCCAAATTTCACCTACTGGAACAGTGTACACAGCTGTAACTACACCTGTCATCCCTGGTATTTGCCTTATATTCTCTAATGTTACAGGATCATCTTTCCCATACCATCTAAATGTCATTTTCATTTTCTACTCCAATCCAAAATACTCTAAAGCATTTCTATATGAAATATTTTCTATTAATCTCTTTAATAATTTATCATCATTAGGTATTTCACCTTTAATAACTAAATCCCCAATAAATTCACAAAGTATTCTTCTAAAATAGTCATGTCTAATATATGAAACAAAACTTCTAGAATCTGTCAACATTCCAACAAAATTCATTAATAGACCTTGATCAGCTAATGATTTAAGTTGTCTTAACATACCCTCCTTAGTATCATTAAACCACCAACCTGAACCATATTGTAAATATCCCTTAGGAAATCCTGAACTAAAATTAGCTAAACTACACGCTACCATGTTATTTTGACTAGGATCTAAATTATACACTATAAACTTAGGTAAACTATCTATCTCTTTCATTAGTGAGATTAAAAGGTTTAAATTTTCTGCAACATTTCCCTGATCCATTATTGAATCAGAACCTGCATCAAAACCTATACTATTAAGTAATGTTACATCATTATTTCTAATAGCCCCAAAATGAAGTTGCATTACCCAACCATATTCTTTATACTTCTTAGATAAATCTACTAAAAATGATGTTAAATACTTACTATATTCACTACTTGTAATCTCTTCATCTTCTAATATTTTATTAAATATCTTCTCTACTTCTTCTTTGCTATATTTACTAAATCCCAATTTAGATATTCCATGATCAGATATAGTGCAACCCTTATCATTAAAATATTTTATTCTATCATACATAGCTTCAATATATTCACTATATTTACTAATTTTTCTTCCTGTAATTTCAGAAAGTTTATTAACTAATGATAAAAAAGTTTTACTATGTATATTAAAGAACATATCAGGTCTAAACCCAGGCTCTACCCTAACATTAAAATTAACATCTTTTTTTATCTCATCATGATATATTAAATCATCAAGTGGTCCATCTGTTGTACAAACATATTCTACATTTGATATCTCTATTAATTTTTTAGGGCTTAATCTATTTTCCTTAATTATTTTATTTGCCTTTTCCCATATTTCTTCCCAGTTTTCCAAAGTCAACAAATCATCTATATTAAAATATTTTTTAAGTTCCATAGCTGACCAATGAAACAAAGGATTTCCTATAGTATTTTCTAAAGTATTTGCCCATGCTTTAAATTTTTCTTTATTACTAACATTACCAGTAATATTATTTTCACTAACACCATTTGCTCTCATAGCTCTCCATTTATAGTGATCACCTGATAACCAAATTTCAGTAATATCTTCAAATTCTTTATCTTCAGCTATTAATTTAGGATCTAAATGA
Organism: Streptobacillus notomytis; assembly: GCA_001612575.1. GTDB lineage: Bacteria > Fusobacteriota > Fusobacteriia > Fusobacteriales > Leptotrichiaceae > Streptobacillus > Streptobacillus notomytis. The sequence goes on along the minus strand of LJRV01000497.1, from coordinate 17,070 downwards.
CAATTATAATCTATTATTTTTTTATCTTTTGCAATATTATATAACTTTTTTGATATCTCATTATGTAACATAAAATCATGATTTATAAAGCTCATTTTATGTTATCCTTTCTATTTTTTTAATGTGGATTCTCTAATAATTAACTCTGATGCAATTTCAAAGCTTTTATCTATCTTTTTATCATTTTCTATTTTATCTATTAATATTTCTAATAATTTTTTAGCAATTAATTCAAAATTTTGTTTTATTGCCGTTATAGATGGTGTAAGTGCAGAACATATAAAGGTGTCTCCAAAAGTTATTATCTTAATATCTTCTGGACATTTAATGTCTAATTTAGTAAATGCTCTTAATGCTCCAAATACTGGATAATCTGAATCTAGTAATATTGCATCTGGCAATTTATTTTTAATATATAGGTCTAAAATATATTGTTCTACACTTTCAGGAGAAGAAAAACCATCTATAACATTTTCTTCAAAATATTTAATACCATTTGTTTTCAATGCTTCTTTATACCCTTGTATCTTTTTAATTGCTGTAAAACTTTTTTTATTATCTAATAAAAAGAGTATATTTTTACAATCTTGTTCTATTAAATGTTCTGTTGCAATAATACCACTTTGAAATTGATCTGTTCCTACATAACTGTAGTTACCATATATACCTGAAATAACAAAAGGTAAATTACTTTTTTTAACATATTCTATATCTTCAACATGTTTAGGATTTAATAATATTATCCCATCATAATAACCTTTTGATATTCCACCATACGGATTTTCTTGTAAATCTTTTACTGAGTTGTATACTATAATTTCATAATCTTTTATTTTTTCTAAAATGTATTGCATTATAATATAGTTTTTATTAAGTGGATGCTTTTTAGAGATGTTAGTAATAAGAGCTATATTTCTTGATTTACTTTCAGAAAGTCTTTTAGCATTATAGTTTATACTATAATTATATTCTTTCATAATCTCTAAAACTCTATTTCTTGTTGAAAGTTTTACCCCACTTTGATTATTTATTACTTTTGATACTGTTTTTGTTGATACTTCTGCAATCTTAGCTATAGTTTTAATCGTTACTTTTTCGTCCATAAATTTCAATTATCTTTCCTTACTAATATTTATATTTCAATATTATAACTTATTATAGAAATTGTCAACAAAAAAGTACAACGTTTACCTTTTGGATTGTTTCAAATCACTTATATGTTTTTGTATCTCATGCATTTTTTCAGCTGTCAATGGATAGAACTTTAAAGCAATAACTGATGCTATCCAACCAAGTATAGGCATTCCTAAGAATAAGAACATAGAAGCATAAAATAATTGTGGACTATTAGGATCCCCTATTTTAGGGAAAGTATTTGTATATCCTATAATAGCAATTACACAACCTATTATAGTTGTAGAAATAGATGATATAATTTTATCTACAAACGAGAATAATGTTCCCATCATACCCGGCACATATTTCCCTGTTCTATATATTTCATAATCTGCACAATCTGCTATGGCATTAATTGTTAATCCACCACTTGCTCCAATAAATCCTCTACCTACACACCAAAGTATAATAAAGGCTAAAGTTTCAAATCCAAATAAATTGTTTGCACTAATTTTTGTAGGATCAGCAAACTTAAATAATAGGAATAATAACGTGTAAGTTATGATAGCTCCCCAAGCAGTAGTTATCATACCTTTTCTAATTCCAAGTTTTCTTGAATATTGAGCAAAATATTGTAAAAGTATAAATGCTGGTATTATAGTGATTAATGCAAGTTTAGATTGTAAAGTATTATCTCCCATAATAATACCATAAACCATTATCTCCACTGCTGCATTTCCAGCCGTAGTTAATGCTATTTTATCTGTTGATGCTGCTACTATTAAAGTTTGTATAGCCCTATTATTTTTTATAATATCCACATAATCTTTAAATTTAATATTTGATTTTACTTCACCTGAACCAAAAAATTCCATTCTATCCTTTTTATATATTCCTATAAATGATAATATAGTTAGCAATGCACTTGCAAACATAAATGTAAATACAAATTCTCTAAATAATTCTAAAGTAAACATACTATTATACTTAGGAAGTAAATATCCATTTACGTAAGAAGGTAAAATAAGTGAAAGAAACACTAATGTATAACCACCTTCAAAACTTGAAAATAGTGGTCTTTGTTTAGGATCATTAGTGATACAAGCCTGACCTGCTTTAGTTACTGCTGTTTGACATGTATATCCAAGAATATATATTATGTAAAAAAAAGGAAATCTTATCATTAATGGTAATTTAGGTGTAACTATATATATTAGTATCATAGTAACTGCCATAATTATATTACCTATAATCATATATGGTCTAAATTTACCAAATTTTCCATTAGTTTTATCTATTAAATATCCTATTAATGGATCTGTAATACCGTCAAAGATTCTCATTACTGTTAATACATTTGAAATTAATACTGTCGCAACTCCCATAAATCCTGTTGAAAAATATCCTAAGTAAAATGTTAATGCAAAAAATATATTAGTTGCAGTATTATTTAACGAAAATAAAGCTATCTGCCATATCTGAGCTTTGTTATATTTTATTTCTTCCATTTTATCCTCCTATTATTTTGACTTATAATTAAATTCGGGTATATTATTCCATCTTTTTTTTAAATGATAAGCTACTAATTTAGGGTTTCTTTCCCTTGTAAACACACCTTTTTTATTTCCCTGAACTCTAAATATTCCAAATTTTGTTTGAAAATCTGCAAAATTCCATGTTTGTTCACCTATAATATATTCTAAACTATCAAACACTCTTTCACTCATTTTGTAATATTCTACTTGAAATTCTTCTGTAAATGGTGTTCTAATATCTATATCATGCATTCCTGAAATAGTATCTGCTCCATATTCTGTAAACATTATTGGTTTATCTGGAAATAGTTCATGCCAATATTCTAATTCTTTTCTCATATTAACTTCAGCCATTTCTAAATCAGATAAATCTACATACCAACCATAATATCTATTTAAACAAATTACATCACATAAGTTAGAAACTAGGCATTTACCAGCTGGTGCAAGCATAATATTTGCAAAAGTACAAGGTCTATTTTGAGGATCTAATTCCCTTGCTAACTTAAATAAAGGTTCAAAGTATTCATATGCTCCAACTTCAGCAGTAGATGGTTCATTTGCTAGAGACCACATTATCACACAAGCATGGTTTTTATCTCTTTTAATTAACTCTTTTATCACTTGTTTATGAGCCTCTTTTGTATTTAAAATTTCCCAAGTATTTTTCTTTTCTGAATTTCCCATAAGATTAAATCCAAAATTTTCCATTAATCCTACAGCTGTTGTTTCATCTATTATTACTAATCCTTCCCTATCTGCAAGCCTAATCATTTCCTCAGAATATGGATAATGTGATGTTCTAAATGAATTAGCTCCTAGCCATTTCATTCTACTAATATCTACTACATTAGTAAGATCATCTAAGCCTCTCCAGTGCAAATATGTATCCTCATGTTTACCAAAACCTTTAAAATAGAATGATTTTCCATTAATAAAGAATTTATTATTCTTAACTTCAACAGTTCTTATACCAAATTCTTCTATATAAACATCTTCCACTTCATCTAATTTATTAATAAGCTCTATCTTAACCTTGTATAAATATGCATTTAGAGGCTGCCATAAATTTACATTTAATATATTTAAATCATTTCCTTTAGCTACTACCTTATCTTCTTCATCTAGAATAGTTACCCTTATTTCCTTTGCTTCACCTATAATATCTACCTTTACATCCACTTTTGCATTTTTATCAAACACATCATATGTAATTGTTATATCTTCTATATTATTCTTAGGTTTAATCCATAATTTTACAGGTCTATTTATTCCTGCATAATTAAAGAAATCAAAATTCTCATCTACTTTCCTTTTAATTACCTTACCATTTTAATCTTTAAGCTCTTTATAATTTCCAACAGGAAGTGAAGTATTATCTAATATATTTGAAACTAACACTTCTAAAATATTATCTCCTAATTTAACAAATTCTGTAATTTCAAATTCAAAAGGAGTAAAACCGCCTTTATGTTCACCAACAAAAATATTATTAACATATACTTTTGCAATATGTGATACGGAACCAAATCTTAAATAAATTCTTTTTTCTAACATATATTTTGATACAATAAAATTTTTCTTGTAAACCATGTTACCTACATAGTGTTTCTTTTCAAATTCAGAAAATTGATCATTAAATGATCCTGGCACACTAATTTTGTATTTTGTTAAATCATTTTCAAAATTAAAGTCCCAAATACCATTTAAATTAATAATTTCCCTACTTAATGTCGATAATGGATATAGCATGTTTCCCTCCTTATAATCTAGATTGCCATTGCCCTGCCCATACATTTTCATTAAAACATTTACCTTTAAATTCTGAATTTCCCATTAATTTTTCTATTAATGCATCTATAGTTACCTCATTATCAGCATATGCATTTATATAACACTTAACCATAGTAGCGTCATGTAAATGATTAGTGAAATTAAAGGATACCATTACTGTTGGAACTTCATGTACATACCATGGAATTTCATTAGACATAGGTCCACTCCATTTTATTCTCATATTATTTGCCTCAGCATATCCTTTAATATTTGCAAAAACTAATGCTGCATCTACTTCATTTCTGTACTGTTCTATAGAACCTTTTTCTCTCTTTCCTGCCTCATTTATAGTTACTTCAAATCCCTTTTCTTCTAATTTTTTAACACAGTATTCTTGAAATTTTTCATTAGGTCTATATATCCCATTTTTCTCTCCCTCAAGTATATATAGTCTAATTCTTTTGTGTGTTTCAGGTCTAATAGGTAACTCAAATTTAGTGTTTTTTATTAAACTAATTCCCTTATCTACAGCTTCCTTTTGCATTTTAAGATGTTTTTCACAACCTATTACATCTAAACCTTTCTCGTATTTTAATAAAGTATTTTCTTTTTGTCTAATATGTAAATTTAATTTTGCTTTTAACCCTAATATTCTTCTAACTGCATCATTTAATCTCTCTTCTGTTATTACCTCATTTCTATAACCTTCTAACATGTAATTAAAGTCTTCATCTATATCATTAAAGAATAAGAACATGTCACAACCTGCTGCTATTGATAAAGGTACATAATCTTTTCTTCTCATACTAGCTGTCATTCCTAGCATATGAGAATCATCAGTGATTATTAAACCATTAAAGTTTAATTTATCTTTTAATAAGTCTTCTAATAATTCTTTAGATAAGGTTGCTGGTAAAATATCTTTATCCTCAAGATTTGGATTTATTAATTTTTGATAATGTGGAAGTGCAATATGTCCTGCCATTATCATTTCAACACCATTATTAATATGATTTCTATAAATCTCACCAAAAGAGCTTTCCCATTCTTCCACAGTAAGTTCATTTACTCCTAAAATTAAATGCTGATCCCTTTCTTCTGTTCCATCACCAGGAAAATGTTTAATACATTTAATAATATTACTTTTATCAAGTCCTTTAAGATAAGCATTAGTATGATTAATAACAATATCTGATTCTCTACCATAAGCTCTTGTATTTACTATAGTGTTTCTCCAATTTTTATCTACACATGGATCAAAATTAACATTAATTCCTAATGCCTCTTCTTCTACACCGCTTACATATCCTGCATTATATGAAACTTCTAAATCTCCACTTGCCTCACACATAGCAGCTGTTGCAATATATGTTCCATCTGAACATGCTCCATTACCATCTGAATCACAATTAGCGGCAATAAGTAAAGGTATTTTAGAATTTTTTTGTAGACTATTTAAAAGGTTCATCACCTCATATTTGTTTCCACCTTGATACCTTGCACCACCAACCTTAAACTTAGTGACAATTTCTTCATTTGAATATTTTGATTCTTCAGGTCCTAAATTACCTAACCAAAATAGGTTAAAGAATAATTGTCCAATTTTTTCTTCATCTGTGATACTTAATAAAGTATCTTCTACCCATTTAATCTGTTCATCATTTAAACAGTATGGTTTTTCTCTTAAATTAACTAATTTTGACATACTACCTCCTCCTATAATTTAATATTGTATTCACCAATATATTTCTGATCTTCATAATTATTATTAATAAATTTATCTAAAATCTCATCTTTAAATCTGCTCCAACTTCTTGTTTCATCATCAAATATTATTGGATAAAAATACACATTATTCTCTTTTGCCGCAGTTATATCTCCAGGTGAATCTCCTATCATTAACACATCATTTACATCTATACCTTCTTCTAATATTTTACCTATACAATCTTTTTTCGTTCCCATATCCTGACCCATTACTACATCTACATATTTAAGTAAATCATGTCTTTTCCATTCAGAAAGTATAGCTTCCCTATTTGCAGATGATACTATTATTATTTTCACCCTATCTTTCATAGACTCAAAAGCTTCTTTTACCATGTTAAATGGCTTATCCATACCCTCTAAAGAAGATATTTTTTTATTAACTTCTAAACTCCAATTTAAAACTTTTTTTAACTCATCTGAATTTGTAATTTCTATTTCTCTAATTAGAGAATTATTAGATAGCTCACTTGTCTTTTTTATCCAATTATCAACAGTATTAAGTTTTGAATACTTAGGATATTTATTACTAAATATTTTAAATATTTCATTTAATCCCTGAAATCTATTTATTCCTCTAGTTTTAGAATAAAGATTGATATTATTCCATAATGTTAAAAATTCTTCTCTTTCTTCAATGTTCCATAAATCTGCTGCAAGTGGTCCAAAACATTCTATATGCTTATAATTCATTGTATCCATTACACATCCATCAGAATCAACACATACAATTTTTTTCATAATCTATTCATTCCTTTCATTCTTAGTAATCGTTTACCATAACATTTTAAATAAAAAGTTATATTAAGTAAATGTTTACCAAATATAACCAAATAAAATAAAGTAAAAATATACTTTAGAAATCGTTTCACTTATTTAAAAATATTATACCTTGAAAATTTAAATAGTCAATAATCTTTTTTTAAATAAAAAAATAGACATTTAAAATGTCTACATATATCTATTTTAAATTATATATCCTAATTTTATTCCAAAAATATTTTTTCCATATTCTCCATAAAAACCAAAATCATATTTATTATCTATTTTTGTTCCTAGAGAAATTTTTAAAGTGGAAATTACTTCAGGATTTTTTTTAGCTATACTTCTATTAATATCTTTGTCAGCAATAAAACTTTCTTCTAATCTTACTCCTAATCCAGATTCTACACTTGTATATATCCTTACATTTTCCTTTATTTTATAATTAATATCTATTTCACCACCAAAAACCACACTATATTTAAGTTCATATTCTATTGGCATAGTTTTCTTTATTATATCTATAGCTTCTTTTAAGCTTTTAGAACTTACATTAGTATTAGCACTAAGCTTAACATTACTATTAACATAATTAGGATATTGTTTTAAATGTTTATCAAGCTTGTTATATAATAAAAGATAGTCCTTTATATTAGATTCAACACCTATTACAATTTTAGGTCCAAAAGTGACTCCAATTTTTTTATCAATTTCAACTTCCCATTCAGGTATAAATGAACCTAATAACTCAATCTTCCCTTTTTTATATTTTAAATCGTACCCCCCCCCTGAAGATATTTCTACTTTATATCTTGGTTTCTTTATTATTGATTTATAATTTCCATTTTTTAATGAAGATACATCAGCTGAAAAAGAGATAAATCCTAACAATAAAGATAATGATAATAATTTTTTCATATATAAGTTATATGATATAGTATTTAATGAACTATAATCATATTCTCCTTTCTTTAATTAATTATTTTAACATTACCATTAAAAAAGTTAAAAATATTATATTATAATTATTAAATTTAAAATAAATATCCAGCTTCTATTCCAAAATAACTTTTTCCTAAACTTCCATAATCCAATATATTAATATTATCATTTAATTTGACTCCAAAAGATAACTTTGCCATAACAGTATCATCAGTATAAAAATTTATTTTTGAACTTTCTACATCATTAATTTCCATTTCACTTCTATTATAATAAAATCCTATTTTTCTACCACTACCCACTTCTAATCCTAAATTTATAGAATAAGTAATAAACTTACAAATTGAATAGTTTTTAAATAATTTATTATCACCTTCAACACCAAATGTAATCTTTGGTCCAAATTTAATATCAAATTTTTTATTTAAATCTATATTTCATTCAGGCATAAAAGAAAAATATCCACCTGTATATCTTTTTTTTGCTCTTATGATAATATTCTCCTTATAAAGATGTTTCTAATCTATATCTTATTTTCCTATTATTCTTATCATATTGTTTTTTTGATTCTTTTTACTATTTTTCTTAAATTTTGATAAATTAATTTTCAACACATTATTTTTGGATTTAAAAGTATCATCTGCAAATGAAGCTAAACTTAATATTAATAACAATAACTTTTTCATTTTTCAATTATTTTTAACTCCTTAATTTTATATGAATTATACTTTCTTTTATTTTTCGTGTCAAGTTTAGGGTTATAAATACTAAAGGTATAAAGCTTTAACTTTATACCTTTAATTTTTTTATCTAATCTTATATATAGCCGATTCATTCTTACTATGATTTGCAGCTATTACTATATCTTCATCTTCTAAATTAATAGCATCTAAATTAGCAGATCCTACTCCTTTTTCTATAATAGTAGCAACATATTTACCATCTACATATTGTATGTAGAATAATTCAGATTCTATTCTTCTAACTCCACAAACAAAAGTATTTACTCCTCTAAATTTAGTTGCAATTAAAGCATGTGCAAAATCTATTTCATTTTCATATTCATAAACTTTAACTAATTTTCCACTAGTTTGATTATATATTCTGATCTTATCTCCATGAAAAGCTTCTATAGTTATTATTTCATCTACTCCATCACCATCTAAATCTGATACAGCTATTTCTCCTGTTGGGAAATCACATATTCTTTCAAATCTCCAATTAGATATATCTCCATTAATATATAGCTTATCTATACCTTGATCACTTCCAAAATATATTTCATTATGACCTTCTCTAGTGTCATGATAGAACCCGTGATTTCTATATAAATCTGTTTTAATTTCCTGTAATTCAATTTTTTCATTTAAATCTTTAGGTAATTTAGCTGCAAATATAGATCCTGGAACTCTCCAATCCTCTTTATGTTCTTTTTTATTTGATATAGTAGCTATTATTATATAAACATCTTCATCAACTTTAGCTAAAGAAAATCTATGCATATATTCTTTTTTTATTATATCTTTAAAAGTCCATTTTCCATCTTCATAAACTCCCCAAACTATTTTTGATCTACTTGGAGTTTCTTTTAAATAGAAATCTTGTATAGCTATAATTTCATTTTCTTTACCAGGAATTTGAACAATAGACATACATCCACCACCATTTTCCCACATTGTTTCTATTTTAGAAAAATCATTGCCTCCATAGCTATAACATGGTCTTCCTTCATCAACATAGGCTTCACTTGCAACTATTATCTTATATCCTTCAGAAGTTTTTAAATGACTTGCACAGTAAGCTCTATCTAAATCACCTAGTCTTTGTTTTATTATTTCCATATTATTCCTTTTCTTAATTAAGTTTTCATAATTAAATTAACGTATTGTTTAACTAATTTTAATTGACTTGAGGTCATTTTACTTAAATCCTGCATGATGTCTATGATTTTTTCATCAGAAATATCTTCTATTATCTCATTCCATATCTCATTTCTTAGTTCAAGCCTATCTTTATCTGTATACCCTATTATTTTATATAATTTTAAATGATCAATTTCTAGTATTTTAGCTATATTTTTTAATAATAAAGGGTTTGTCATATTATGTTTCCCTAATTCCAAATTAGATAGATATGCTGGGCTAATATTTAATTTATCAGCCATTTCTCTAAGTCCTATTGATTTTTTAGTTCTTTTATTTCTAATATATTCTCCTAATGCTATAACTAGATTAGGATTCGTTTTTATATCAAATTTATCACACATAAAATAAAGCCTCATTCTAAATTACTTTTGTCCGTAATACGCATTTTTACCATGTTTTCTTAAAAAATGTTTGTCTAACAATTCCTGTTGCATTCTATTAACTTCTGGATTAATAACTTCTGTCATTATAGCCATTTTTGCAACTTGTTCTAACACTACAGTATTATGAACTGCTTCAGCTGGACTTTTACCCCATGTAAAAGGTCCATGACTATGTACTAAAACTGCAGGAACATACAAAGGATTAATATTTCTTTCTTCTAATGTTTCTATTATAACACTTCCAGTTTCTTTTTCATAGTTATTTTTTATTTCATTTTCAGACATTTTTCTAGTACATGGTATATTTCCATAAAAATAGTCAGCATGCGTAGTTCCGTAAGCCGGTATATCTTTCCCTGCTTGAGCCCACATAACAGCGTGACTAGAATGAGTGTGAACTATAGCTCCTATTTCTTTATATTTCTTATATAATTCTATATGAGTTGGTGTATCTGATGATGGTTTTAAATGTCCTTCAACTACATTTCCATCTAAATCTACTACAACCATATCACTAACTTTCATATTTTCATAATCTACACCACTAGGTTTAATTACTATAAGATTAGTTTCTCTATCTATTCCACTAACATTTCCCCAAGTATAGATTACAACACCTCTTTTAGGTAATTCTATATTAGCCTTAAAAACTTCTTCTTTTAATTTTTCTAACATAAATATCCTCCATTTCTCATAGCCTCTAAAACAAACTCTCTTGCTTTTCTAACCTCTTCATTACCTTGTTCAATATCGCTATAATTTTCAGTCCACATCTCTATTAAAAATGGACCCGAATAATTTAAAGAGAATAATTTTTCAAAACATTTAACAAAATCTACACAACCTGCACCAAAATCTACTTCCTTAAATTTTCCCGGGAAATTCTCTGTTACTGCAAGAGTATCTTTAACATGTATCGCCACAATTTCTTTATTAGCCATTCCTAATTCTAATTCTTTTGATACATCATTTTCTTGCCAAGCACTTAAATTTCCTAAATCTGGATAAACTTTAAGGTATGGTGAATTTACTAGTTTTGAATATTTCATATATTTAGTAATTGAGTTTATAAATGGGTGATCCATAATTTCTATAGCTAAACAAACATTATACTCCTCAGCCATTTTTAAAGCCTTAGATAAATTTTCTATAAAATATTTTTCAGTAATTTCATCGCTTTGTTCATAATAAACATCATAACCTGCTAACTGAACTATTCTAATCCCTAATCTATCTGCTAAAAGTATAGCTTTTTCCATTAATTCCATAGATTTTTTTCTAATGTCTTCAAAATGAGAACCCATAGGATACCTTCTATGACCACTAAAGGTCATAGAAGGTATTCTCATATTATTAATATTTAATTCACATTTTAATTCATTTATTGTATTAATATCCCAATCAAGTCTAGCAAGTCTTTCATCACTTTCGTCCACAGAAATTTCAATAAACGTAAATCCTAGTTCTTTTGCAAGTTTTATTTTTTCTTTAAAACTATATTTCTTAGGCAAAGCCTTTTCATAAATTCCTAATTGCAAATTTTTCAACTCTTTTCTAAATCTATTTAATAACTTCTTCTATATAAGTTAACAATTCTTCTGGTGTTTTTTTATCTCTAATTCTATCAAAAGATTCTTCATAATCAAATAAAGTAACTATTTGTGGAATAACTTCTGCTATATGAGTTTCTGAATCTGTAGCAGAAAATCCTATTAATATATCTATCATTTCTCCTGTTGGAAATTCTATTGCTTCATTTAAAGTTAAAAATGTAAAGGCATTTTTTATAGCCCCCATTTCTCCCCTTTCATGTGGCATAGCTATTCCTGGACCTATGATATAGAAAGGACCTATTTCATTAGTTCTTTCTATTATAGCCTTAGAATATTCTGGTTTAACTGCTCCATTTTTTAGTAAAGGTTCAAAAAGTAATTCTATCGCTTCTTGCCAATTAAACACATTTTTTCCTAATTGTATAGATTTATTATCCTTTAATGAATCTACTATATTCATTTATACTCCTATTCCAGCTAATTTTAATTTCTCTTCTAGTTCAGCTTCATTTAACATGTTTTGTACACCTATTAATATAGTTGGAGCCTTAACATTTAATTCTCCTACCATATGAATAGAACTAATAACTATATCATAATTATTTAATCCTGATTTTGCTTCTCCAATACTACAAGAACTAACATCTGCGGTTATTTTTAATTTATCAAGAACCTTTTTCATTTTCATTTTCATAATCATGCTAGTTCCCATTCCACTTCCACAAACTGCTAAAACTTTCATGTTTCCCTCTTTTCTGAAATATAATCTTTATTTCTATTCTTCTTCAACTATTCCTTCATAATATTGCTCTTTATTCTTACATTTTCTATATTGTAATATAGGGATAATTAACATAGATATTACTGCTATAATATATCCTGATAAACCTAGATATTTAATTAATAAACCTTGTGCTAACCAAACTGTTGACTGATCTATGTTTCCATGCCATCCACCAAAACCAATTAATCCAAATACTATTACTGCAACTGCACCTAATAAAACTTGTAATATACCTGAAATAAATGTTGTAATTGCTACAGCTTTTACTCCACCACGTTTATTGGCAAACACTGCTATAGTTGCATTATCAAAGAATACTGGAACAAATCCTGTTACTATTAATACTGGTATTAAAAGAGGATTGAATAATCTTAAAATTATTAAAGCTCCTATTGCTAAAAATTGTCCTAAAACACCGAATAAGAACCCAAATAATATCGCATTTTGTGATCCAAATCCATATGTAGCAGCACAATCAACTGCAGGTATAGCTCCAGGTATTATAGTATTTGAAATTCCTTGGAATGATATTGTTAATTCTGAAACAAACATTCTTACACCTTGTTTTAATACTGATAAGTAAACAGCAAATTTTAAAGATGTTTCAACTACATATATTAAGAATGATTTACTTCCAGTTATATATGCACCAGATTTTTCTCCTAATAAAACTTCTGGTCCTAATACATACATTATTATACCAAAGAAAACCATCATTAATGTACCTGTTGCAACTATGTCATCATGGAATATTGATAACCATTTTGGTAATTTAATTTCATCAACACCTTTTTTAGGGTCTCCTAATTTAGGTGAAATTCTATCTGCAAACCATACTGCAAACATTTGTTGATGTCCTATCGCAAATCCTGCATTTCCAGTTAATCTTTGAGTAGGTTCAACTGACAGATTAGAAGCTACTGCCCAATAAACTCCTGAAAAAATTCCTATTAATGCAGCACCATAAAAGTTTCTAAACATTGGTAATAAGAAAAATATTAACCACGTTGCTGTTGTTGCTTGTTGTTGCATTATATGTCCTGTAATAAATAAAGTTCTAACTTTAGTATATTTTCTTAATAATACTAATAAAATATTTATTCCAAATCCTATAAGCAATGAAAACATTACCCACGCAGCTGTTAATCCTATAGTTTCTAAAGCTGTATTAACGGCATTTAAACCGAAATATGGATCTATAACAGAAGCGCTCAAATTATATTTAGTGTTTAACCCTGCAAGTATAGGTCTAAATGTTACAACTAATCCACCTGCACCAACATTTAAAATTAAATACCCTACTGTTGCTTTTAAAAACCCTGCAAATGCTTCATAAAATGGTTTTTTAAGTAATAAATATCCAATGAATACTAATAATCCCACAAAAAATGGTGGATTTGTTAAAACATTACTTCCAAACCAAATCAAAGCTTTAGTTAAAATTTCCATAAATATCTCTCCTTATATATATATTACAATATTGATGTAAACGGTAAATCAGGTTCTATTGTGAAAGCATCTTCAAATCCTCTTGGATACATATATTCCATATCATCTTTATTATCTGGGAATACAAAATGTCCTCCAGGTTGCCATATATATGGTTTAAATTTATATTTTAATCTATCCTTTCTATAATTCCATAATAATGTAATTTCTTTAGGATCTGCCATAAAGTTAGACCATATGTCATGATGTATAGGTATTACAACTTGTGTTTTTAATCCTTCTGCAACTCTTAATACATCAGAAGCAGTTAATTTATCCGTCATTCCTCTAGGATTTTCTCCATATCCAACAAATGCAACATCGACTTTATTTTCATTTCCATGTTTTACAAAGAAATTAGAATGATGCGAATCTCCTGCATGGTATATATTTCCACCTGGTGTTTTAAATAAGTAATTTACTGCCATTTCATCCATGTCGGGTGGTAATTTATCTTTTAATACAACATCATCATCTACTGTTAATAACATAGTTCTGTCAAAAGATTCTAACATTTTTATCTTAGTATCTTTTATTTCTATTTCATCTCCTGGTTTAACTGTAACTAATCTTTCTTCAGGTACTCCCCATTTTTTCCAAATATCTGTACAACTTTTTGGTCCAATAAATTTAGTATTAGGGCAATTTTGTAAAACAGCTGCAGCCACATTTATATCTATATGATCACTGTGAGAATGTGTTGAAATTAAAGCATCTAATTCCTTTATACCAAATGGATCTATAACACATGGTGTAGTTCTTAAATTTGGTTGTAAAGCTACACATCCAACAGCTCTTTGATGTTGATGTTTAGCTTTCATCAATTTATTAGTTTTTGTTTTTTTACCTGTTGAAACCCATAAATCTACACAAAGATTAGCTCCTCCTTCACTTTTAATCCAAATTCCCATATTTCCTAACCACCACATTGAAACTGTTCCAGGTTTAACCACAGTTTCAGCAATCTCTTCATTTATCCAAGTCCCCCACTCTGGGAATGTTTGTAAAATCCAAGATTCTCTTGTAATCTCATTAACTTTTGCCATTATATCCTCCTAAATAAAAAAAATAAAGTGTTAATAATTTGCTAACAATATATTCTACCTCAAGAAATTAAATAGTCAATAGTTCCTTAAAAATTTTTTTACAAAATTAAAAGGATTAACTTCTACTTAATATAGAAATCAATCCTTAATATATTTAATTATGTATTCTTAATATCCTTATTCTTATTAGTCATGAAAAATACTACAGTACATATTCCTGAGAATATAATTCCAATAATTACAGATATATTTTCAACAAATTTAATATTTGCACCATCAAAGAACCTAATAAATCCTTCAGGTGCTGCAATTATATATGATGTAACAACAACTGTCATAAATATAGCTGGTATTAAAGCTATCCAATATTTCTTTTTTCTATTTGCTAAATACTTAACAGCTGCCCAAAGAGTTATAGTTGCAAGAGTTTGATTTGACCAACCAAAATATCTCCATACTACTGAAAATGGAATAAAACAAAGTGAAATTCCTAATATGAAAAGTGGTATTACAACTATAAATCTATTAACTATTGGACCTTGTTTAAAATTAAATGAATCTGCTATTGTAAGTCTTGCACTTCTAAATGCAGTATCTCCAGAAGTTATAGGGCAGACAACAACACCTAATAATGCTAAAGCTCCTCCTACTTTTCCTAAAACACCTATTGATATCTTATTAACTACTACTGCAGCAGATCCAGCCTGTGATAATCCTTCTATTCCTCCAAAGAAAGACATAGCAGCTGCTGCCCATACAAGTGCTATTATACCCTCAGCTATCATAGCTCCATAAAATACTCTTCTTCCTTCTTTTTCTGTTGTTAAACATCTTGCCATCATAGGTGATTGTGTAGCATGAAATCCACTAATTGCTCCACAAGCTATAGAAACACATAAATAAGGGAAAATTGATTTTCCTTCTGGATGCATATTTACAAAAGCTATTTCTGGAATTATAAAACCTTTTAATACTATTCCAGCACCTATTCCTACAGCCATTACAAGAAGAGAAATTCCAAATATTGGATATATTTTACCTATAACCTTATCAACGGGTAAAATTGTAGCAAATAAATAATAAACTATAATTAATCCTAACCATATTTCATATCTTATACCTGTAATATCATTTAAAATTTGTGCTGGACTCATTATGAATACAACTCCAACAAGTAGTAATAATATTACTGAAAATATTCTCATTATTTGTTTAGCTGTTAAACCTAGATTTTCACCGACAATTTCTGAAACTGACGCTCCATCTTGTCTAACAGACATCATTCCTATTAAGTAATCGTGAACAGCTCCAGCAAAAATACATCCAAATACTATCCAAAGAAAAGCTACTGGTCCCCATAAAGCTCCTGCAACTGCTCCGAATATAGGTCCTGTTCCTGCTATATTAAGAAATTGTATTAAAAAAGCTCTTGCCCAACCAATCTCTACATAATCAACACCATCTTTCATTCTCTTAACTGGAGTTAATCTAGAAGCATCTGATCCAAAAATCTTATCAACTACTTTTCCATAAATAAAATATCCTAGCAAAAGTGCCATAATAGAAAGTAAAAAACTATACATAGTTTCATCCCCTTTTAAAATTTTATTAATTATAAAAATTAATAATTTTATAACAATATATTTTACCTCAAAAAATCCAATAGTCAACAAATACCAAAATTATTCTAAAATAAAATAAGTCCTTTCAAGTCTTACTGGAATAAAAAAAGGGCGTTAGCCCTTTATGTATTGTTTTTTTATTCTCAAATGGAGACCCTGTCGCTTATAAACATATCCGAGACCACGAGACTAGGCATGACCTCGTATGCGGTCGGGTGCTTGTCAAAAAAAACTACAGATACAAAGTTACGATATAACATTGTAAGCTCGTTCAGGGCAGGCAAGCATCACTGTACACACATTGTTGTTTTAGTTGGATCAATGCCTACCGCTGAATAGGCTAGAGCCACCTCTAAACTGCTACGGCGAAC